>CAYOUY010000035.1:0-37220 GCA_964407245.1 uncultured Acidobacteriaceae bacterium | reverse complement strand
CTTTTTTCGCGGTCATACCGATGGCGTGATCGACCCCGTTCATGGCTTCATGGATAAGCTGGCTGCCGATGTTCGAGGTCATGATGATGACCGTGTTTTTGAAATCGACCGTGCGGCCTTTGCCGTCGGTCAGACGGCCGTCGTCCATGATCTGCAAGAGTACGTTGAACACGTCGGGATGCGCCTTTTCGATTTCGTCGAACAAGATGACCGCATATGGTCGGCGGCGCACCTGCTCGGTGAGCTGTCCGCCTTCTTCGTAGCCGACATAGCCCGGAGGCGCGCCAATCAGGCGCGAGACGGCATGCTTCTCCATGTACTCGGACATATCAATGCGCAGCATGGCGCGCTCGTCGTCGAACAGGAACTCGGCTAGCGCACGGGCGAGTTCGGTTTTGCCGACGCCGGTGGGCCCGAGAAAAATGAACGATCCGACGGGCCGCTTGGGATCACTCAATCCGGCGCGCGAGCGGCGAATCGCGTTGGCTACGCGCTCCAAGGCCGCGTCCTGGCCGATCACCCGCTGGCGCAGGCGGTCTTCCATGGTGACAAGCTTCTTGACTTCGCCTTCGAGCATCTTGGAAACGGGAATTCCCGTCCATTTGGAAACGATGCGGGCGACGTCTTCTTCGTCAACTTCTTCCTTGAGCATGCGGGACTGACCTTTGCTTTCCATTTGAGTGGTGAGCTTGGCGAGCTCCTGCTCGGCCTGGCGAATCAACCCGTAGCGGATTTCCGCGACGCGTTGCAGGTTGCCTTTCCGCTCTTCGGCCTGCTCTTCGATCTTCAGCTTCTCGATCTGTTCTTTCAGCGTGCGGGTGCGAGCGATGAGGTCTTTCTCTTTTTTCCAATTGGCTTTGAGCGCGTTCGATTGCTCGCGAATCTCAGCCAGCTCTTTTTCGATGGTGGCAAGCCGCTCGCGGGAATTCGGGTCGTCTTCTTTCTTGAGCGCCTGCTTCTCGATTTCGAGCTGCGTAGCTTTACGCTCCAGCTGGTCGATGTCGGTAGGCAGGGAATCGATCTGGATGCGGAGCGAGGCAGCGGCCTCATCGATCAAATCGATGGCCTTGTCGGGCAGAAAGCGGTCGGAAATGTAGCGATGCGAGAGCGTAGCCGCGGCAACGATGGCCGAGTCTTTGATGCGCACGCCGTGATGGACTTCGTATTTCTCTTTCAGGCCGCGCAGGATGGCAATCGTGTCTTCGACATTGGGCTCGCCTACGAAAACAATCTGGAAGCGGCGCTCGAGGGCCGCGTCCTTCTCAACGTATTTGCGATATTCGTTAAGCGTGGTCGCGCCGATGGCGCGCAGTTCGCCTCGAGCCAGCGCGGGCTTTAGCATGTTGGAGGCGTCAATGGCGCCTTCGGCGGCGCCGGCTCCGACCAGCGTGTGCAGCTCATCGATGAAGAGAATGACCTGGCCCTGCGAGTCTTCGATCTCTTTCAAAACTGCTTTGAGCCGGTCTTCGAATTCACCTCGATATTTTGCTCCGGCCAGCATCGCGCCCAGGTCGAGCGCGACCACACGCTTGTTCTTCAGCACTTCGGGCACATCCCCGGAAATAATTCGCTGCGCCAGGCCTTCGACGATAGCGGTCTTGCCCACGCCCGGCTCTCCGATCAACACAGGATTATTTTTCGTTCGCCGCGAAAGGACCTGGACGACGCGCCGGATTTCTTCGTCGCGCCCAATGACAGGGTCGAGCTTGCCCCGCCGGGCCTGCTCGGTCAGGTCGCGAGCATAACGCTCCAACGCCTGATATTTCGCTTCCGGATTCTGATCGGTGACCTTCTGGGATCCACGGACTGCAGTCAACGCCTTCAGAATGGCATCGTACGTCGCGCCGTGAGGGGCAAGGATCTGCTGCGCCGCATCGCGCTTGAGGTGGGTGATGGCCAGCAGCAGGTGCTCGGTCGACACGTATTCGTCCTTGAAATTCGACGCCTCCTTGAACGCCTGATCTAGCAGCTTGTCGACCTCGTTGGAAAGGGTCGGCTGGGCGGCCTCGCCGGAAACCTTGGGCAGCTTTTCGAGCTCGCCATACACTTCGCTCAGTACGGCCTGCGGCCCGATGCCGATTTTCTCCAGCACGGGCGGAACGATGCCCTCTTTATCCTCAAGCAGTGCGGCCAGCAAGTGCAAAGGCAGCAACTCAGGATTGCCGTGCTCGCTAGCGAGCTGGCTTGCACGCTGCACGGCTTCCTGCGCCTTAACGGTAAATTTGTCCCAACGGATGGGCATGAGAACCTCGATCGAGCAATTTCATAATCCGCAATTGAGTAATTGGAGAGCCTCTTTGCCGTGCGGGTTTCAAAATTACACAATTACCAGATCCCACAATTACAAAACAAGCGGGAGGCGGTCACCTCTGCCGCCTCCCGTGATTCTAAGCCTGGCACGACTGAAGTCATGCCCTTGCCATTTGTGCCGCCTAACGGCGGACCGCTCTTAATTACGCGGCCTTGCTGGGGGCCTTGCCTTCGATATGCTTTTCGGTGCTCACATTGACCTTGATCTGCTTCGGCTTGGCTTCCGCCTTCTTGGGCAACGTGATCTTCAGCACGCCCTTGTCGTAGTTCGCCGAAACGTTGTTGGTGTCTACGGTCTGGGGCAGCGTGAAGGTGCGGGTGAAGCTGCCATACTGGCGCTCTACACGGCGATAGTTCTCTTCCTTCTCTTCCTTCTCGATCTTGCGCTCGCCGTGCACAGTGAGGGTGTTGTTCTCCACCCGGACGTCGATTTCCTTCTCCTCGATTCCGGGCACTTCGATCTTCAACGCGACCTTGTGCTCATCTTCGTAGACGTCAACGGCGGGGGCAAAACTCGAAGTGGTCAGAGACTCGTCCCGACCCTCATTGAAGGACTCGCGGAACAGACGGTTCATGCGGTCCTGCAGTGTGGCGAATTCACGGAACGGCTCCCAACGGGTTAATACGGTCATGGCTACTTCCTCCTTCGGAAATTGGTGTGTCAGAGACTGCTTTGATTTCGAGACCGGCTTTGGCCGCGTTGGCCGTCAGCTCCGGTCAGTTCATTAGACGCATAGTTAGCGTAAAAGAAGCATAAAAGTTGAGCGTATTATTGTCAAGTATATAATAACTCTTATTTTCATATGCTTACATGTGCAATGACGCACTTCAGATACGCCGTTTCCGGCACACTCAGCAGGACTGGATGGTCCTTGGCTTGGCCTTGAACCTCGATCAGACGCAGAGTTCGATGGGCGTCCAGGGCCGCTGAGCCCAGCATCTCGAGGAAGTCCGCCTGGCCGACGTGGTAGGAGCAGGAGCACGTCACGAGGATCCCGCCCGGACGCAGCATCTTCAGGGCACGAAGATTGAGCTCCTTGTACCCGCGCAGGGCAGAATCGAGGTCGCGCTTCGTCTTCGCGAAGGCCGGAGGGTCGAGAATGATTGTGTCATAGCGCTGGTTTGAAGCGGCATAGTCCTTCAGCAAGTCAAACGCGTTTGCCTCAATCCATTCCATCTCTTTCCCGTTCAGCAGCGTCTGGTTGAGTCCGGCATTTTGCTCGGCCACTTCCAGCGCCGGCCGCGAACTGTCCACTCCCGTAACTTGCGAGCAGCGCGGCGCCAGGTGCAGCGCGAATCCTCCCTGATAGCAGAAAACGTCAAGTGCCTCGCCGTGCGCATATTGCGCCGCAGCAGCATAGTTTTCCCGCTGGTCCAGGAACCCCCCGGTTTTCTGCCCTTCCAGCGCGTCGTAGTGGAACTGAACGCCATTCATGGTGAAGATTGTTGACGCTTTCTCTCCCTGCAACCGTCCTGAGGCGCGCGGGGGGAGCATTTCCAGTTCACGCACTCGCGGGTCGACGCGCTCGACGATGGATGCCGGATGCAGGCGCTCACTGAGCTCAGAAATGGCAGTCGCACGCACAAACTCACCGTCCATCGCCTGCGTCAGAATCTGCAGCGAAAGAATTTCGTTGTAACGGTCAACGATCAGCCCAGGGAGGAAATCCGCTTCGCTGAAGATGACGCGGTAGGCATCGGTGTCGCGGACGACGTTCTTCCTGTAGTCGATGGCCTCGGCGATGCGCTGCCGCAGCAGGGCGGGGAAATCCGTTACTTCTTCCCGCGCCAGCATGCGGATCGCGATCTGCGACGAACTGGAATACAGCGCCGTGCCGAGAGACTTGCCGCGCTGGTCGGTCACAATGACCAGCGAGCCGGGCGCGATACCATCGGCGGAGACAATGTCGGAGCGATAGACCCAGACGTGGCCGTTTTTCAGCCGCGTTGCGCCGCGCGGAGATACCTTGACTTTGGGCAAAAGTGACCGCGACTGGTTTGGCATGGAGACATCTTAGAACGGATGGTTCGGTTAAACGGATGGTCCGCCAGAGGCGATGTCCGCAGTATAGCGGCAGCCATCAACTGGCCGCTTGTTGGGTAGGTGTCGACGTTTCCGTCTTAGCGGCCCGCGCGCTCATCTCGTAGCGCGCCAGGTCCAGGTCAGCTTGCAGCGCATCGAGCACCACCATGGGCGCTTCGGCCCCCCACGCTTCCAATTCCTCTTCGTCCCAGGCCCCGTTGAGGCGCGTAGCGCCAGTGATGTCTTCAGGAAATGCCTGGCGGTAGTCGCCCTCGCGGATCAGGATGTCGCCGATCAGCCGTCCGGTGTGCACGTCGTAGACGCGGCGGCTGGCCTGCCCGCCGTTGTTGTTCAGCACGATGAAGACTTCACCCGCGTCGGCAAACTCAGGCCGGTAATACCATGCCTGTGGAGCATCGATCTTGGGATGATGGCGCTTGGGGCGTGTCACCGTCGGCTTCTGCTCGACCAATTCTTCAGCAGGATTGAAATACAAAACACGCTGGCACGAGTCGCAGATCACGATTTGCTGCCCGGAGCGGACTTCGTTGTAGGTTTGGGCGCGGAGCATAACCTGGCAGGCGACGCATTTGTGATCGCGCACTTCGGAGATACCGCTGCCACGAAACTTCGACACGCGCTCGTACTGGCGCAGCAGATCCTCGTTGATATTCACACGTAGCTGATCGCGTTTGCCGCGCCACTCGGCCAGCTGCTTTTGATCTTCCGCGGTGCGCTGTCTCGCCTGCTCTTTCTCTTTCTCAATCTCGGCCGTCTCGGCTTTCAGTTCGGCCTGCGCCGCCTTCACTTCCTTGTCGCGCGCATCGGCGTTTACCATCAGCTCGAGAATCTTGTCCTCGATGGCCGCAATTTCCTTTTCCGCAAACTGGATTTCGTGCAGGAGCGCCTTGTACTGCTCGTTGGTCTTCACTTCCAGGGACTGGTCGCGATACTTGGAAATCTTGCCGCGAAGATCGGAAATTGCGCTTTCGTGCTTGCGTTTGGCGGCGTCATCGGTCTTCACCGCGGCCTGGGCCTTTTCGAGTTGCACTTTGGTGCCGGCCAGCTTCTGCTCAATGGCGGCGACGCGCTTGGGAAGTTCGGCGATCTCGTCCTGCAGCAGGCGGATTTCCTTGTCCGCTTGTTGCAGTTGCAGCAGGTTTTCAATGTCAGGAAGCATCCGGCATTTGAGTCTGATTTGATTCTAGCATGCAACGGAGCGGGTCCCGGCGGTGGTGCCAACTCGCGAAGGTCGACGGCCCGTTGCCCACACGCGCTCGAATCGCGCCGTGCGAGCGGTATCGCCAGCGGTGTACACTCGTTTCTTCGCGCTGCGAATCTGCGGTCACTTCTTCCCGAGGGTACTCTGTGAAACGAACGTTTTTCTCCCCTACGAGCTTGTGTACTCTGGCTCTCATTTTGGTTGCTCTTGCGTCGGGTCCGGCTCGCGCGCAAACCGCGCCCACCAAGCCGCTGACCATCGAGGCGATCTACCAGCCGGGTGGATTGGCCGGTCGTGGCCCGGAGAACATGGAGTGGAGCCCGGACGGCACACGGCTCTCGTTCCTGCAGCCCGATGAAAACGGAAAAAGCCAGTTGTGGTCCATCGATGCCACGACCGGTGAGAAGAACGTTTTGGTCAGCGCCGAGAAACTCGCCTCGCTGGTGCCGGACTCCAACCGGGTCGTGAACGAGCGCGAACGCGAGCGCCGCAACCGCTACCACGTGGCCGCGTACATATGGGCCCCGGATTCGAAGCACCTCATCTTCGATTCCCAAGGCCAACTGTGGCTCTACGATCTGGCGAGCGAGACTGCGGTGCAATTTACTTCCGCTCCCGACGCGAGCATTGATCCGAAGTTCTCGCCCGATGGCGCCCTCGTCGCCTACGTGCGCAAGCACAACCTCTACGTTCGTCAGGGGAACGGAAACAACGAGAAGCAGCTGACCAAAGACAAGGGCGACAATTTTTTCAACGGCGATATCGACTGGGTCTACGCCGAAGAACTTGCAGTCCGCAGCAATTATTTCTGGTCACCCGACAGCCGCGAGATCGTCTTCCTGCACATGGACGAAACCAATGTTCCGACCTATCCCATCACTGATTGGCTGCCGACCCATCCCACCGTCGACAACCAGAAATATCCCAAAGTTGGCGACCCCAATCCCGTGGTCAAGCTGGGCGTGGTCGAAGCCGACAAGGGCAAAGTTCGCTGGATTTCCCTTACCGCCGACGAAGACACCTACATTCCGCGCTTTGGCTGGCTGCGTGAAGGCGTCATCTGGGCCGAGGTTCTGAACCGGGCGCAGGACAAGATGGACCTGTATTTCGTCGACGCGAAAACCGGCAAGTCACGCATTGTGCTCACGGAAAAAACGCCCGACGCCTGGATTGACTTCGAGCACGTCGAAGTCCGCTTTCTCAAATCGAGTCCGAGGTTTTTGTGGCCAAGCTTGCGCGACGGCAACATGCATCTCCATCTCTACAGCTACGACCAGCAGAGCCCACTCGCTGCGGATGCCAAGCTCGACCGGCAGCTCGAGCAGGGCGACTACGAAGTGCTGGGAATCGAAGGTGTGGACGAAGCTGCAGGAACGGTGTTCTTCGCCGCCAACAAAGACGATCCGCGCCAACAGCAGATTTTTTCTGTGCAACTCGACGGTTCCGGCCTCAATGCACCGACCTCTGAAGAGGGACAGCACACCGCAAATTTCAGCGCCGACGCAAAGCACTACACCCACACATATTCCGGACCGCGGGCGTCGCAGCGTATCTCGCTCTGCGCCGTGGGAGGCGCTTGCCACGACGTTTGGCGGCCCAAGGACCAGATCGCAGAATACGGCCTGCGCGCGCCGCAGTATCTTGAGTTCAAAGCAGACGACGGAAGCAGGCTCTATGGACGTCTTCTGCTTCCGCCCGAAGGTCCTGCCGCGGGCAAAATTCCTGTCATCATCCACATCTACGGTGGCCCCGGCGCCCAGATGGTGCTGAAAAGCGTCCCTGACCCGTTCGACGAAATTCTCGCGCGCAAAGGATTCGCCACCTTCGCCCTCGATAACCGCGGCACGCCCGGACGTGATCGCAAATTTCAGACTGCAATCCGCCACGAATTTGGAGCGATCGAGCTTAGAGATCAGCTCGCGGCGCTCGATCAACTCCTCGCCCAGTATCCGCAACTCGACAAAGACCGCGTCGCTATCTGGGGATGGTCGAATGGTGGGTCCATGACGCTCTACGCCATGACTCACTCCGACCGCTTTCGCGCCGGCGTAGCGGTTGCTCCCGTCACCAACCAGGCCAATTACGATTCGATCTACACCGAGCGCTACATGGGCCTGCTCAAGGAAAACAAAGAGGGGTACGAACAATCCGATGTGACCAAGTCCGCCGGCAATCTTCACGGCGCGCTCCTGCTGGCCCACGGCATGAGCGACGACAACGTCCACTTCCAGAACAGCGTTCAGATGATCAACGCGCTCATCAACGCCGGCAAGCAGTTCCGCCTGATGATCTATCCCAACAAAACGCATAGCATCTCAGGGAAAGATGCCCGCGTGCACATTTACACCATGATCCTGGAGCACTTCGAGCGGGAACTGAAAAATCCCTGATCTAGCTCGTCGACCTCAGTAGTCAGCGGTAGTTGAGCGTGATGCCGGCCTGAAGATGGGTTGTGTGGGGCCCAGCGAAGCTCGGCTGGCTCCTCGCTACTTGTGCTTCTCGGCCTTCTTGCTTTCCTTGGTGGGAGTCTCCGCTTTCGGCTTGTCTTCTTTCTTCGCTTCCTTCGATTCCTTCGTGCCTTCCGCGGCCGCCGGCGCGTGCGACTTCTTGGCGTAGTCGGTCACATACCAGCCTGAGCCTTTGAACTGTACGGCTGGAGCGGAGATAGTCTGCTCGACGCGCCCGCCGCATTCCGGACACTTCTTTACCGGCTTGTCAGAAAATTTCTGGATTTTTTCGAAGCGGTGGCCGCACTTGGTGCATTCGTATTCGTAAAGTGGCATGAGTGAGACGGTAGCTGAGGAACAACTCAGTTTCACTCTGATTTTAGCAGACGCTCCGATGTCAGCAGGCGCTTCGGCGCGGTGTTGCGCCACGCCGCCCGCAGCGCTTTGCTCAGGATCTCTTTCTTCGCGGCCTTCAGATGAACGCTTGTCGCGCCCCCTCGCCCCCACGCCCCTTTTACCGGCACAAACACATCGGGATAATCCTTGGAAAAATAGTGCTGTTCTTCCGGCGAAAGCCTGACCATCCCGCGCGTCTTGTCTGGATAACCTAGCGTGGCAAAGACTTTGCCAGCCACTCGGAAGTCGGGATGACTCATGTGCGCGCGCTCCTCGGTTTCGGGCAAAGACAGGGCGATCTGGCGAAAGTCTTTGGCGGTCATGATGTCGCTCCTGAAATTTGTTCCATTTGGCATAACCGGACACGGCGCCGGAAAGTTACGGGATTGGACCTTCGCAACAGCATCGAGGCACGTGAAAGAGCGGCGCTTTAGCGCCGCGTAGGGCGCACCAAAACGGGGGCTTTAGCCCCGGTGTTAAACTCCCGCCATGAGCCAGGCTGTCGCCCGACCGGCCCTCTACCTCGTCGCCACGCCGATCGGAAATCTCGAAGACATCACCTTGCGCGCGTTGCGCGTGCTGAAAGAGGTCGACGTCATCGCCTGTGAGGACACGCGCCAGACGCAGAAACTGCTCAACCACTACGCCATCGCGACCCGCACCACCAGCTACCACGAACACAACGAGATGACGCGCTCCGCCGAACTGGTCAAGCAGATGCAGGAGGGCGCGAGCGTCGCGCTCGTCACCGACGCCGGCATGCCGGGAATCTCCGACCCGGGATACCGGCTGATCGCGCTCGCCATCCGCCATCATGTGCCGGTCGTCCCCGTTCCGGGAGCATCAGCGTTTCTGGCGGCTCTCGTGGCCAGCGGCCTGCCCACGGATTCCTTTCGCTTCAGCGGATTCCTTCCCGCCAAGCGCGGAGAGCGTCGCGCCGCACTGGAAGCAATCAGGAATTCTCAACGCACGCAGGTGTTCTACGAAGCTCCCCACCGCATCGTCGAAACACTCACAGACATGGTTGAAATTCTTGGCGAAGCGCGTCACGTCGTGGTCGCGCGGGAAGTGACGAAGCTGCACGAAGAATTCCTCCGCGGCCGCGCCACTGAAGTACTGGAGCAGCTAAAGGCCCGCGACGCCGTAAGAGGCGAAATCACCCTGCTGATCGGAAAAGCCCAAGCCAAAGAAGCTCTTGGAGCGGCGGACGCCCCCGTCTGCCGCCTCACCGTCCGCGACCGTGTCCAGCAACTCATGGCCGAAGAAAGGATCGACGAGAAAGCAGCCCTGAAGCGCGTCGCCAAAGAGCGCGGCATCTCGAAAAGCGAAGCCTACCGGGAGATGCAAAGGAACAAATACTCACCAGGCTAGAGCTGCGAGGCTTCCTTCTCCCTGGACCGACAATCGCGTCCGCCCTCCACAGACTATTTCCCCGCCAACTCCTTCTTCACCGTCTCGCTCACCATCTTCCCGTCCACGCGCATGCCTGATGCCGCAAACTTCGCCATCGCGTTCTTCATCACCGTCCCCATATCTTTCATCGTTGGCGATCCCATCTCTGCGATGACAGCCTTCACTCCCGCGACAATGTCGGCCTCGCTGGCGGCCTTTGGCAGGTAGGTTTCGATCAGCACAATCTCGGCCGACTCCTTGTCAGCCATCTCCTGCCGCCCGCCCTTGGTGAATTGCTCGACCGACTCCTTGCGCTGCTTGATGAGCGTGCCCAGCACGGCCTGCGCTTCTTTGTCGTCGAGAGCCGACATCTTTTCGACCGCCTTCAGTTGCAGTGCGGTCTTGATCATGCGCAGGCAGGAAAGCCGCGCTTCTTCCTTCGCCTTCATGGCGGAAACAATGTCCTTCTGGATCTGTTCAACTAAGCTCATGCGAGGATTATAGACGCTCGCCGCCAAGCACCAGGCAAATCAAAATCCTGCGCAGTTCGCTTGTCATCCTGAGCAAGCTTCTTTTGCGCAGCGAAGAGCCTGCCCTGAGCGAAGTCGAGGGGATCTGGGCGAGCTGCACAATGCGTCGCGACGCTTTACCAAGGAAAGCCGCGACGCGACAACGCGCGTTTGGCTCGCTTCCTCATCAAGCCGCACGACAACCCAAAATCGCCTCACGAATCCGGTAAACTAGACTCCTATTTCCATTTCTGAGGACTTATATGCTGCGCAAGAATCGTCTCTTCACTCCCGGCCCCACGCCGCTGCTGCCGGCGGCGCAATCGGCCATGGCGTCGTTTACGGCGCACCACCGCACCGCCGACTTCAAAGCGCTCTTTCAGCGCGTGCTTGCCGACATGAAGGAATTCGTCGGCACCACGAACGATGTTCTTGTTCTCGCCTGTTCCGGCACGGGCGTGATGGAGGCTGCGGTCTCGAATCTCACTTCGCCGGGCGATAAAGTGCTCGTCCTGACGGCCGGCAAGTTCGGCGAGCGCTGGACGGGACTCGCCAAAGCCTTCGGCTGCAATGCGGACGTGCTGAGCGCTCCCTACGGCGAAACTTTCTCGCTGAACGAAATTCGCCCGCGAGTCACTCCTGAAGTGCGCGCCGTATTCGTGCAGGCAACAGAAAGCTCCACCGGCGCGCGACACGACATTGCAGGCATCGCCGAAATCGTGCGCGAACACGGAGACGAAACCCTGCTCGTCGTCGACGCCATCACCGGTCTGGGCACAACGCACCTAGACGTCGACGGCTGGGGCGTTGACATGATCATCGGCGGCTCGCAGAAGGCGCTGATGATGCCTCCCGGCCTCGCATATTGTGCACTGAGCGAGCGCGCGTGGAAACGGATGGATACGACGACTTCTCCGCGCTACTACTTTGATCTGCGAAAGGAAAGAAAATCCGCCGCCAAAGGCGAGACGGCCTATACGCCGGCGACATCGCTGTTCGCGGCCATGGGCGCAGCGCTCGAATTCATTCGCGGCCTGGGCAACGGCGATCTGGCAAAAGGTCGCGAGGCATTGGTCAGCAACGCCGAACTGTGTGCTGAGATGACGCGCACGGGTGCGAAGGCTCTGGGTTTGAAACTGTACGCATCTTCACCCGCGGCTGCGCTCACCGCGATCACCTCGCCCGACAGCCTCGATTCAGGGAAAATTGTGAAAGAATTCCGCGAGTCGTTCGACGCCGTCGTGGCCAACGGCCAGGGCGAGATGAAAGGAAAAATCTTTCGCATCGCCCACATCGGCTATTACGACTATCTCGACACCATCGGCATTCTGGGCGCCCTCGAGCACGTCCTGGCTCGGGTCACCGAAAGCCGGATCGAGTACGGCGCCGCGGTGCGGGCTGCCCAGGAGGTCTACGCCCGCACCGTTTCCAGCAAGCGTCAGCTCGTTGGCGCCTGAAAAAACTCGCAATGAATCACCCCGATCACCCGTGCTAGTTAATGGTGAAATCCATCGGGCTGGAAGTCTCGGCCAGTGTTCCGCCGCCTCCATAGGGGCCCGAGCCGGCGGTGGCGGGATTCGTGACCGTGACCTGCACCGTACCCGAATTCATGATGAGCGATGCCGGAATCGAGACCGTCAGCTGGTTGCCGCTCACATACGTGGTCGCGTTTTGCGCCGTGCCGTTCCAGTTCACGACGGCTTTCGAGCTGAAGTCGCTTCCGTTGACAGTCAGCATGAAGGCGGCGCCGCCAGCCGTTGCGTTGTCAGGATTCAGTTGGGTGATCGTCGGAACAGCTCCCGCCGTGGCCGGAGCGGGTTTCGAGCTGTAGCCGCAAGCCAGTGTGAGAGCGATGAGCGTGGTCAGCAAAGCGGTCTTGACGGAGTTCATAGTGTTTTGTCCTCGGGGCATTGGCCCAATGAAGAAAGCTTAGGCGGGATCAACTTTGCCGGTGTCAGGACCGCGTCATTTCATTGTAAAGATCGCGTGCGCATGTCATGGCCGTGTCGTACTTCTGTCACGCAATTGTCAGAGACACTCGCGAACGCGTGCATCGATTGGAAAAGAACGTTACTAAAGGAACCCAACCGTGAAGATTGTCGTGGCTGAGAAGATTTCCGCGTCCGCGCTGGCTCAACTGCAAGAGCCCGGCTGGACGGTCGTCAGTGCGGATCAACTGCACGGAAAACTGGCGGAGCACCTCGAAACGGCCGACGCGCTGATCGTCCGCTCAGCTGTGCAGGCCGATGCCGCACTCCTGGAGCACGCGAAAAAACTGCGCGTGATCGGCCGCGCCGGGGTCGGCGTGGACAACATCGATCTCGAAGCGGCCACGCGCAAGGGCATCGCCGTGATGAATACTCCCGGGGCGAATGCCGTTGCAGTCGCGGAGCAGACGCTCGGAATGATGCTGGCGATGGCCCGGCATCTCTGCCGGGCCGACGCACTCATGCACGCCGGCAAGTGGGAGAAAAAATCGCTGCAGGGGACCGAACTGCGCGGCAAGACCTTGGGCATCATCGGCCTGGGACGCATCGGAATGGAAGTGGCGAGACGGGCACAGGCTTTCGGCATGACCTTGCTGGCGCACGATCCCTTCGTCTCGGTAGCCGTCGCCAAGGAACGGGGAATCCGGCTGGCCGCGCTCGACGAGCTCTACACCGCGGCGGACTACATCACGCTGCACGTCGGACTGACGCCGCAGACGACCGGGATGATCAACGCCGCGTCCATCGCAAAAATGAAAAAAGGTGTGCGACTCGTGAACTGCGCCCGTGGCGAGTTGGTGAACGAGGCCGACTTG
Organism: uncultured Acidobacteriaceae bacterium; assembly: GCA_964407245.1. Classification (GTDB taxonomy): domain Bacteria; phylum Acidobacteriota; class Terriglobia; order Terriglobales; family Acidobacteriaceae; genus Sulfotelmatobacter. Next base: position 24,118 of record CAYOUY010000035.1, on the reverse strand, counting down.
GCCGCGGCTCTGAAGCAGGGGCAAGTCGCCGCCGCGGCGATCGATGTCTTCGCCGAGGAGCCTCCCAGGAATTCTCCGCTGCTGGCGCTCGAAAATGCAGTGCTCACGCCGCATGTGGGCGGATCGACCGCCGAGGCGCAAGAAGCCGTCGGCGTGCAGATTGCACAGCAGGTGAAAGAGTATCTGAAGCACGGAGTGATTCAGAACGCCGTCAACGTCCCATCAGTTTCGGCGGAAGAGTACGCCGAAATGCAGCCCTACATCGTGCTGGCCGAGCGCATGGGCGGCTTTCTCGCGCAGGTCTCGGAGGGCAGGATCGAAGAAATTTCGATCCGCTACAGCGGCCACATCGCCGAACGGAAAACAGAGTTGATTCGCAACGGTGCAATTAAAGGCATCCTGAACCAGGCGCTCGAGGAAAAGGCAAATCTCGTGAACGCGGCCACCATCGCCGATTCGCGCGGTCTGCGCGTCGTGGAATCGCACAAGGCGAAGGCTTCGACCGGAGGCACGGGAAGTGTTCTCTCGATCTTTCTCAAAAGCTCAGCGGAAGAGCATCTGGTCAAAGGAGCCGTTTTGCACGGCACCGCTCCCCGCCTGCTGCACGTGGATGGCATTGACGTGGAAGCGCCACTGGAGCGCGACCTGATTTACTTGCGCAACCGCGACGTTCCCGGCGTAATTGGCCGCGTGGGAACGATTCTCGGTGAGGAATCCATCAACATCGCCAACTTTTCGCTTGGGCGCCGCAGCAGCGGCGGTGGGGGGGAAAGAGATTCACACCAGCCACGCGAAGCCATCGCGGTCGTCCACGTGGACGGTCTCGTACCGGAAGATGTTCTCGCCAAGCTGAGGAGAATTCCCGCGGTCGAGCAGGCCAAGTCGGTGAGATTGTTCTAGGGCAGTTCTGATTGAGTCTGGCTTTGAAAGGGACGGCCTTTCAGGCCGTCCGCAAATGCCACAGAATAATCGCGACTTTAGTCGCCGCGGGATTTCATCATGACTTAATCAGAGCTTTCCTAGAAAAACGACTCACCCTTCCGGCTCGTTCCTGCGCAGCCGGCGGCTTTCCGCCAGCAATGTCATGGAGTGCATCAGGTTCTGCAGCGTCACAATGCCGACCAGGCGCTGTTCGTCGACGACGGGAATAATGCTCGAGCTGCGTGCCGTGAGTTTGCGAAACGCCGACCCCAGCGAGTCCTGGCGCACCGACACTTCAAAAATCTTGTTCATCACCGCCTGCACATAGCCGTTTCCTTCCGCCCGCAATGCATCAAGGATGCGCTGCCGCGAAATGACTCCCACCATGTCGCTGCCTCGCACCACGGGAAAGTCATCCTGCAGGGAGTGAACTGCCTTTTCCAGCGCGTCCTCGAGCGTGTCGGCAGGAGACAGAGTGGCAAAGTCCGTCAGCATCACCTCCTCCAGCCGCACATTGTCGAGCACCGACTGGAAAATCAGTGCGCGCTCTTCCAGTTGTGCCGCCGAAAAAATAATCACACCAACAACAGTGAGCCAGCTGTTGCTGATGAAAAGCCCGCCGACCATCAGCACCATCGAAATCGCGTTGCTGATCGAAACCGCGCGCCGCCCGGCCGCGGAAGCGTCCATGGTTCGCGAGAATAACGCCCGCAAGATTCTCCCGCCGTCGAGCGGATATGCCGGGATCAGGTTCAGGCTCGCCAGATAGAGGTTCGCCCCGACCAGGCTGCGCGGCAGGTTTGAAGCCTGCAGGAGTGGCCACTTCCAAAGTTCGATTCCGCGTCCTGTGGCTGTTATCGCCACAGCTGCCACGCCTGCCAGCACGACACTGACCAGCGGTCCGGTCAGCGCCAGCCGTATTTCCCGCTTCCACAGCGGTGCGTCCGGCCGCGGCTTTTCCATACGCGATTCGTCGAAAAGAGTGACTCCGGTGAGCGGCAGCAGAATCAGGGCCTTCGGAATCATTCCGAAGCGTCGTGCCAGGAAAATATGCCCAGTCTCGTGGGCGATCACGCACGCCAGAATAATACCCACCATCGCCAGGTCGCGCCCTGGGTTGGCATTGCCATGGTGAGCGGCGTATTCGGTCCAGAAGACGAACAGCGGCAGGATCAGGAATGTGATGTGAATGCGGACGTCAATACCGAAGAAACGCCCCAGGGGAATCGACCAGCTTCGCATAATGGCTCTGCTCCTTTTATTCTACATGGATGAAGAACCACCTCAGCCGAATCGAAGGTGCCATGCCATGCGGGTAATCGCTGGCAAATACCGCAGCCGGACCTTGCGCTCGGCGCGAGGCCTCGATATTCGTCCGACCTCGGACCGTATGCGCGAAACTCTCTTCAACGTGTTGACGGCGGGAAATCCCGCAGCCCTCGAAGGCACTGTCTGGCTGGATTTGTTCGCCGGCACGGGAGCGGTTGGAATTGAGGCTTTGAGTCGCGGCGCCAAGGAAGTGTATTTCGTGGAATCTTCGGTGACCGCGGCCAATGTGATCCGCAACAATCTGGAGAGCCTCGGCGTCACCAGCGGGTTCCACCTGCTGCAGGAGGAACTGCCGCGCGCCTTCTGGCGCATGGAACGCCGGCATGTGGCCGCCGACGTGGTCTTCGTCGATCCGCCGTACCGCATGATCAATGCCTACGCGAATACTCTTCGCGCTCTGGCGGAATCGTCTCTGGTATGGGCGATGTCGGTGGTGGTGGCCGAGCACGAAAAAAAGTTTGACCCCGGCGCGGAGTTCGGTGCACTCCGCCGTTTTCGCAAATTGGAGCAGGGAAGTGCGGCGCTCAGCTTCTACCGTATGGGCACCGCGTCCGATCCCCAGGCCTGGCCGATTCCCGGGGCCACTACATGACCAGGTCTTCCCCGGATTCGTTGAGCCGGAGAATCGGATGCTGCATCTCTTCGAGATCATTCTTCACCATATTGAGCCCGTAGACGCAGCCCTCGAAATTCTTGGAGAGACTTGCAAACAGCGGAGCAACCTTGGCGTACTCGAAGTGTTCAAATTTGCTGACGATGTAGTAGCTTTCTTTCCCGGCTTTGATCCACTCCACAAAACTTTCCAGGCGATGCCGGCGCAGGCGCAAGTGGTTGATGCTCTCGGGAAACATTCCAGCAAAAAACAAAGTGAAGTCTCCAATGTGTTTGCGCACCTGGCGCTCACGGTCAAAACTCGGCGCCGGACCGTAAACCGGATCGGATTCCAGCAGCATCTCGCCCACATCCGACAGCGGACGATTGGAGGCATCGCGAATTTTATAGAGCTGTTCGGCCTCGCAGAACTCCGAGAGCAGGTGGGCAACGTACGCGATCACCTGCGGATCGCGAATGCCGATCGCCTCTGCGTAGTGCCGTCCCACCAGATCCTGAAACAGCTGCTGCAGCGGATGCCCTTCCGGAATCATCGGTTTTCACCCCCTGAACTCCGCGCCGGACACGGAGTTTCAGCCACCTGCGGTCTAGATAACTCAGTCCACTCCGAAACGCAAGTGACTTTTGTTTATCGGCACGATTCGTTTTCCTAATCAGTCAGAACCCGGCGAGTAACTGATGAGTTGTGACTAAATCCGTCGGAAACAACGCGTTTCTTTTGCTGGCAGTCAAGGTCGTCGGCTGCCAACCGCGCCGGTTATGCCGTTTTGTGCATTTACAATGGCCACATCGGAGGACGTCACATGCAACGGCAGAACATTTCAAGCGGCACACCCTGGGAACCCGTTGTCGGTTACTCGCGCGCGGTAAGGATGGGATCGTATGTGCACGTCTCCGGAACGACGGCGACGGGGATGGACGGAAAAGTCGTCGGCGTCGGCGACTCCTATGCGCAGGCCGTGCAGACGTTGAAAAACATCGAGAGCGCGCTGAAAAAAGCCGGTGCAACCTTGAAGGATGTCGTGCGCACACGCATGTACGTCACCAACATTGCCGAATGGGAAAAAATCGGCAAGGCGCATGGTGAGTTCTTCCGCGACATTCGCCCCGCCACTTCCATGGTGCAGGTGAGCGCCTTCATTTCACCCGACATGCTGGTTGAGATCGAAGCCGACGCGTTTGTGCCGTAAAGGGTGGCCGGCCTTGCCAGTCGGCCCGTTGAGAAATGACAACGTCTGTTGAAGCGTCAGCCTTCGGCAACACTACGACAGCCGCTTTGACATCTCCACGAAATGACACGGCACTTTCGGGTTGAGCTCGGCCGGGAAGGGAACAGTAATCCCTGTTTCAACGTATCCGCGCCAATGGTAGAACTCGGGAAGTTCACGGCGAACGTTCACGATCCGCAGATCCATGAAGCGGCAGCCAGCCTGGGCGCAAAATTCCTCCGCAGCATCCATAAGCTGGGAACCCTGCCCCGCCTTCTGACGTTGCGGATCGACCGCCAACAATCCCAGGTACGCGCGCTCGCCTCGCAGTTCGACATACACACAGCCGACAACAGCGCCTTGGTCACCGGCGACCAGGAATTTGCCTTTCTCCAGTAGCGCCTGCACCGACGCCTCATCGATGCGGTCACGATCAATCAGAAAAGACTCGGCCTGCTTAAACGCCGCGTTAATCACCCGCGCGATCGCTCCCGCGTCCCGAACCTCGGCCAGCCGCAACAGCACCGATCCTCCGTTGTCGCACAATCCTCGTCGCGGAAACACTGGTCGACCAGTCTTTCTCGTCAAACCCACGCTCACCCGTTGCCGTGTTAAGGGTATAGAATCCTTGCCGCAAAATCATCCGTTGAAATTCTCGAGCTTCACGACCGCGACAATCCTGGTCACGGGCATGGGGGATAAGAATGAAAACCGTTTGCTGCCTCGCGTTCTTGGCGTTATTGGTCACCATCGCCGTCGGCACCGTTGCGCAAGTGCCAACTCCATCGCACTCGCCGCAAGTCACGTTCATACGCGCGGGCTTGTTGATCGACGGCCGATCCGCCGCCCCCACTCGCGACCAGGTCATCGTCATCCGCGGCAACCGCATCGAAAGCGTCTCGCCCGCGGCCAGCGCCAAGATTCCCTCCGGCGCCACCGTCATCGATCTCTCCCAAGCCACCGTGCTGCCCGGGCTCATCGACTCCCACACGCACATTTTCCTCCAGGGCGAAGATCCCGCGCAGGGCGGATACGACGCCAACATTTTGAACGCACCTCTGGCGCTGCGCGCCGCGCGAGCTACGGTCGCAGTGCGGCGGGCGCTCGATCAGGGCTTCACGAGCTTGCGTGACGTCGAAACCGAAGGTGCCGGCTACGGAGATGTCGGCATCAAGCAGGCTATTGAGGGCGGCTACATTCCGGGTCCACGCCTGTTCGTCGCCACTCGAGCCATCTCGACCACAGGCGGCTACATGCTCGAAGGCTACGCTCCCGAGCTCAACATGCCCAAGGGCGCACAGATCGTCGACGGACCGGTGGAAGCGCGCAAAGCCGCCCGCGAGCAGCTCGACCACGGCGCCGACTGGATCAAGGTGTACATGACGCATCGGTCGTGGGTGGGCAAGAACGGCGAACTGGTTTCACAGCCCACTCTCACGATTGAAGAGCTGCGCGCCGTCGTCGACGAGACTCACGGCTGGGGCAAGAAGGTCGCCTGCCACGCCTACGGCGGCATTGGCCTGCACCGCGCGCTCGACGGCGGTTGTGATTCTATCGAGCACGGACTGGATCTCGACGACGCCGCCGTCGCGCAAATGCTCAAGCAAGGCACATGGCTTGTGCCGACGCTCAGCGTTTACTACAAGGACTGGGCTCCGGCCGACACTCCGGCCGGCCAGCGCGACCGCCTGCGTGCCGCAGTACACGAACCGTCGTTCAGGAAGGCGCTGAAAGCCGGGGTCAAGATCGTTTTCGGCACCGACATGGGCGGTATCCCATGGACTGAGCCCATCGCGCAGGAATTTTCCCGCATGGTGGAGTTCGGCATGACCCCGATGGATGCGATCCAGAGCGCCACTTCGCGCGCCGCCGCCATGCTCGACATGGAGGGCAAAATCGGCGTGATCGCGCCGGGCGCGTTGGCCGACATCATCGCGGTCAGCGGCGACCCGCTGCGCGACATCAAGGTGCTCGAGAACGTGCAATTCGTCATGAAGGACGGCGAGGTCTTCCGGTCGAAATAACCATCCCTCTTTCGAATCTTGCGTGGACCGCCGCCGAGCCCCGCGCGAGATCCCTCACTCCGCCGGGTCCTTCGCTTGGCTCAGGATTTCGGCGCGCGGCTCGAACGCCGGCAAACGCCTCAAGCTGCGCTCGGGATGACCTAATCTGGGACCGGAATAGCACCAGAAAGCTTCCGTTTCTTCGCAAATTTTCTTGACAAGCGCTTCGCCGTGAGCATAATGCGTCAATCCAGTTCGGTTTGGGGGATTTCGGCCGTGCGGTCTTTTGGGCCGAAGGGGGTGCTTATGAGCCTGCTCGAACTTTGTGACCGGGAGATTGCAGCGGTAGGACTCGATGCCAGCGTAGCCGACGCCATTCACAAAATGCTCGACCATCATGTCGGAGCCGTGGCCGTTGTCGATAGCGACTTCCGCGTCGCCGGCATCTTTACCGAGCGCGACGTGCTGCGCAAGCTGGCCCTCAGCCGCATGGATCCGCAAACCACATCCGTGCGCGATCTGATGACCACGCCTGTCGAGATGGCAACTCGCAACACCGGCCCCGGCGAAGCCCTCACCACCATGCTCGAGCGGCACTTCCGCCATCTGCCCGTGGCCGATGACGACGGCAAGCTGCTCGGCATCCTTTCCATCCGCAACCTGCTTGAGTGGCGCGTCGGCGACCTGAGCCGCGAACTGGAGTCGCTGGAACAGTACGTTTCCAACGACGGACCCGGAGGCTAAATAGCGCCGTCGTTCGTATCGGCGCGGGCGTGTGCAGCGGCGGACGCAGAAGCCTGCCCTGAGCGCAGTCGAAGGGTCCGCCCCCGTCGAGCGTGGCGAACACCTTGTGCAGGGCGGACGCACTCGTCCGCCCCATCTCGCGTTAGCGAGATGGTCTGCGCCTGGCTTTAGCCCGCCCTCAGCACGCCCAACTGCCCCGCTGATACAATTTCCGCCTCATGAAAACCAAGCTCCTGGTCCTCTCCGTAATCGCTCTCCTGGCCTGCTCCATCGCTACAGCTCAAACCCACGTCGCCATCCACGCCGGCCACGTTCTCGACGTCAAAACCGGCAAGCTGCTCGCCGATCAAATCCTCGTCATCGACGACGGCAAAATCACCTCTGCCGGCGCCGCCGCAGAAGTGAAAGTTCCCGCCGGGGCAACACGCATCGACTTGCCAAATGCAACCCTGCTCCCGGGCTTGATCGACGCGCACACTCACCTGACGTATGAGCCCAAATTCGGCTACGAGCGGCTTGCGATTTCCGTGCCGCGCCAGGCCCTCATCGGCGCCAAGAACGCGCGGCTCACCTTGCTGGCGGGCTTCACCACCGTGCGCAACGTGCACGCGGACGGCTTCACTGACGTGGCCCTGCGCGACGCCATCAATGCCGGCGATGTCCCCGGCCCCAGAATGCTGGTGAGCGGGCCGGCTCTCGGGATCACCGGCGGACACTGCGACAACAACTTGCTGCCGTTCGACTACCACGCCACGGGCGACGGCGTGGCTGATGGCATCGCCGCTGTTCAGCACAAGGTTCGCGAAAATATCAAGTATGGCTCCGACCTCATCAAGATTTGCGCCACCGGGGGCGTGCTTTCCCTCGGCGACAATCCACAACACTCGCAGTACACCCTCGAGGAAATGAAAGCCATCGTGGCCGACGCCCACCGCCTTGGCCGCAAAGTCGCTGCCCATGCGCATGGGGCGGAAGGAATCCGTTGGGCCGCCGAAGCTGGCGTGGACTCCATCGAGCACGGTTCCTACATTGACGACGCTGGCATCGCCGCCATGAAAGAGCACGGCACTTATCTTGTCCCCACGCTCTATCTGGGCGACTGGATGATTGACAATGCCGAAGCAACTCATCTGCCCGCGCCGCTCCTTGCCAAGGCGAAAGGAGTGATTCCCGCGGCGCGCAAGAACATCGCCCACGCCTTCGCCAGTGGCGTGAAGGTCGCGTTCGGAACGGACGCCGCCGTCTACCCGCACGGCCTCAATGCTCACGAATTCGCGGTGATGGTCAAACTCGGCCTCACGCCGCTGCAGGCTATCCAGGCTGCGACTTTGAACGCCGCCGACTTGCTCGGCTGGTCGGGCAAGGTGGGAACGCTGGAACCGGGAGCGTGGGCCGACGTCATCGCCGTGGATGGCGATCCAATCAAAGACGTCGCCACCCTCGAGCACGTGAAGTTCGTGATGAAGGGCGGCGAGGTGGTCAAGAACGACTACGGGAAATAGGTGGAAGAGCGGCGCCTTAGCGCCGCGTTAGCGAGTCACAGAAGTGGGGGCTTCAGCCCGGGCGCGCCTGCTGCAGAAAATCAAAAGGCCGGCGCGCGGCCGGCCTTCGATTCTAATCTCATCCACCAACTACTTCTTGGGCGCGATTGCGTCCTTGGCGGCCTTGGCGAGATAGAACTTCGCCGTGGTCTTGGCCTTGATCTGGATCGGTTCGCCGGTCTGCGGATTGCGCCCCATGCGCGCCTTGCGATGCACTTTCTTCAAACGGCCCAGTCCGGGCACCACAAAGATGCCGTTCTTCTTAGTCTCTTTGATCGCGGTGTCCGTCAGGTGCTCCAGGAACGCCGCGGCCTGCTTGTTGCTCAGTTCATTTTTCTCCGCCAGAAGGCGGACCAATTGCGTTTTGGTCAATCCAGCTGCCATGGAAAATCCTCCTCGTAAAAATCGGTTTAATACCAGCGGCGTTATCTTAGTCCCTGCGCCCCTGTGGAAAACACCTTATTTTACGGGGGTTTCATAATTCGGGCACGCGCGGAGGCCCATTTTTACAGGGTGTTTCAGATATCTCGGTGCCGAAATGGGCCAGACAAGCTATCAAGGAACAAGGCCAAGATTCGACCACGGAGGCACCGAGACACGGAGAACAAGAACTGCTCAGAAATGCTCCTCAACGTCAGGTTCAGGTTTGGCTAAGGCTGCCCGCAGGAAGAAATTAAGAGCTTCTCCGTGCCTCCGTGTCTCCGTGGTGGATTTACCGCGCGTGCCATAATGGTTTCAGGGGAGCCTGCTCTTGAGTTGCGCCATCTGTGAGATTCGCAAGGAAAAACGCTTTTGCCCGGCTGTCCACGGACGGATTTGTCCGCAATGCTGCGGCGAGCAGCGCGAGGTCACACTCGACTGCCCCAGCGATTGCCCCTACCTTCTGCAGGCGCGCGAGCACGAAAAGCCGCGCTCGGCGGGCGATCTCGACCCGGCCGCCTTGTTTCTGAAGGTCGAAGTCCCCGACCAGTTCATGTACGAGAAAGAGCACCTGCTCATGGGCTTGACCTATGCTCTGGCCAAGGCGGCGCGGGCCGACCGGAGCTTGAACGATCAGGATCTGATCGCCGCGCTTACTGTCTTGACCACCAGCTACCAGACCCGTGTCGGTTCCGGCCTGCACTACGAGCAGCCGTTCACCAGCGACGCCCGCCGGCGTGTTGCCAACCAGATCGAAACCATGCTCAAGGAGTATCGCGAAGCCGAACAGAAGCACATGGGCTATTCGACGCTGCGCGACTCCGAAGTGCTGAAGGCCCTGGTTTTTCTAGTCCGCCTCGGCCTGGGCCGCACCTCAGGCCGCCCGAAATCGCGCGCCTTCGTCGAGTTCTTGTTTGCGCAGTTCCCCGAGAAAGAATCGGCCGTCGTCACCGCGCAAGACGCGGGCAGCCGCATCATCCTTCCCTAGGTCGTGTAGCCCCGGCGGCGTAGGTCGTGTAGCCCCGGACGCATTCGTCCGGGGTTGCGTGCGAAGCACGCAATGGCCCTCCCGTCGCGTTCCGTAGTGGTTTGGACGCAGACATCCTTTCACGGAGCTTTTTTTATCCGTGAAAATCCGTGGTAATCCGTGGCTAGGGTTTGATTTTTCTCACTATCTGCCCCGCCGGCAATTCGTCGAGCATCTCCCGCACCGTCTTCTTCAGGACGGGATGGCGCACTTCGTCCCCAATCTCCGCCAGCGGTTGCAGCACAAATCGCCGTCTCTGCATCGCAGGATGCGGAATCGTGACTTCCGCCGCATCGACCACCGAATCGCCATACAGCAAAATGTCGACATCGATAGTCCGCGGCCCCTTCGGCCGAGTGCGCTTGCGGCCCATCTCCTGCTCGATCCGAAGAATCGCCGCCATCAGCCGCTGAGGTGTCAGCTCCGTTTCAAGAGCCACGGCACAATTTAGAAACCAAGTCTGATCGGTGAACTCCACCGGCTCCGTCTCGTAAAACGAGGAAACGCGTAACACGTGCCCCGCCGTCTCCAGTCGCCTGATCGCCTCGCGCAGATGCTCCTCCCGCTCCCCCACGTTCGATCCCAGCGAGAGATAAGCCAGTTGCGCCATTCCGTTCCGCCGTTCCACTTGTACTCTAAATCAGCTCGTAGACGGATGGACTGCCGATACCTTCCCGGGCTCATGTAGGGACGGTCGCCGCTCTTAAGCTTGCCCTGAGCAAGCGCAAGCGCGTCGAAGGGGCTGTCCGGTCGAGCAAAGCTCGACAGTTCTCCGTCCCTCACGATCGCGCACGTCAATCCTGTTCCGGTCAAGCCTGATCCGCCCGCTTATTCGCCCAAAAGGTCCAGTCCGCAAGGCCAACACCGCACCTATTACCTTTGTTACTTTTGTGACCATCGCTCGCACCCCTAGAATCGCCGTATGACGTTGGATTCTCTGCTCCTGAGCCAGGATCCGGAATTGGTGCGCGTGATCCGGCCCACGCTCGAGAAACTCGCGATCGACGTGGAAATCTGCCACGAGGCGCGCGCCGCCGCCGACATTCTGATTTCGGAGAAATTCGACGCCGTCATCGTCGATTGCGACGACCTCAAGGGCGGCCTGGGAGTTCTGCAGGGCCTCAGAAGCACACCCAGCAACAGGAATTCCGTCACGTTCGCCATCCTGAATGGAAAGAGAACCACCACGCAGGATGCCTTTGGCATGGGCGCGAACTTCGTTCTGCAGAAGCCGATCAGTGCGTTAAACGCCTCCCGCTGCTTCCATGCCGCGCTCAATTTCATGCTCCAGGAACGCCGCCGCTACTTTCGTCACCCGGTGAAAATGCAGGTGGTCATCGCTCTGGGTGACAAAAAGGTAAAAGCCACCAGCACCAACATCAGCGAGAGCGGCATCGCTCTCATGCTGCGCGAAGCTCTGCCCAAGGGTGCTGTGCCTCGCCTGCAATTCATTTTGCCCGAGACAAACTCCACCCTAAGCGTGGAGGCCGAAGTTGTCTGGGCCGATGTCAAAGGCCGTGCCGGCTTGCGCTTCCGCGATGTGGCCGTGGAGACCAAGGATCGTCTCGAGCGCTGGCTCGACGAGCGCCTCGAGCAAGAACATCCTGGGGCTACCGAACGCGTAGCCGCCGCGGACGCCGACCCTCTGCAGTAAGCCCTTAGCTCAGCGCCACTACCGAACCATCCCAGGGACTTGCCGTCCCCGACCACTGTGGCATTCTGAAAAATCAGCGATAAAGCCGCATTTATGTCGGATAACGATCTTCGCATTTCCCGTGTTCAGCGCACACTGCACTGGTTTGAGGAAGACATTCCCCTGCTCAAGATCCGAGTGAAAGAGCTTTCGCCAGAGAGACAAGAGTCGGCAAAGAAATTTGCGGCCGCCGTGATTGAGCAAATGCGCGCCGAGCTCAAGAGGTTGTTGCTGGAGGCAGAGACAACAGGCGAAGGGCTGCTTGCTGAAGGCCAGCACATTCAAGCTCGCGAGTCACTTGATCCGGCTGCACCGCCCTCCGAACCCGCCGACTGAAGGAAACTGCTGAGAAGAAAGGAATGAAGCCTACGCCGGCGACCCGGCCGCCGCCTGCGCGCTCGAAAAAACCGGAACGGCCGCTTCTTCCGCAGCCGAGACCGTGACTTCCTCCCACAGCGTCGTGTCGCGCAGAAGCCTAGACACCAGCGCCGTGTGCATGGCATGACCGGCGCGGTCGGCAATCACCTTGCCCAGGATCTGCTTGCCCAGCAGGGCCAGGTCCCCGATCAGGTCGAGCACTTTGTGCCGTACGAATTCGTCAGGGAAGCGCAGCGGGCCATTCTCCAGTCCTGTGCGCGTAAGCACGATGCAGTTTTCCCGCGACGCGCCGCGGATCAATCCCATATTGCGCATGGCCTGCTCGTCTTCGCGCGAACCAAACGTGCGCGCGGCTGCAATATGCCGCAGGTAACTCCCGTTGCTCAGTTGGACCTCAAACGTCTCTTTCCCGATGAGCGGATGCGGAAAATTAATGGAATACGAAACCGAGTACGCCTCGGCGGGATACACCGCAATGAACTTGTTCCCCTCGCGCCATTCCAGCTCGCGGCGAATCTTCAGATACTGTCGCGGCCGCCGCTGCTTGCGGATGCCCGCCTTCTGGATCATCTCCACAAACGGCTGGGCGCTGCCGTCGAGAATGGGCAGCTCCAGGTTGTCCAGTTCCACGATCGCGTTATCGATCCCCATTCCGATAAACGCCGAGAGCAGGTGCTCGGTCGTGGAGATCAGCACGCCCTGCTTCATCAGGCTGGTGGCATAGCTGACGCGGGCCACGTTCTTGCTGACTGCCTCCACTTCAAAGTCGTCCAGGTCCGTGCGCCGGAAGACGATTCCCGTCCCCGTCGGCGCCGGCAGCATGCGCATCGACACCGGCGCGCCGCTGTGCAGGCCTACGCCCTTGCACTCCACTGCCCCGCGAATTGTCTGCTCGTGAATCAAAGAGACCCGGACAGAAGACGCCAATACAAACCCGTGAAGATGTCAGTAGTTGGTAACTGCCACTAGGTTACTGCCCGTGTGGGAAATCCCGTCTGTGGTCAAAAAGCCACACTCCGTGGCCCCGGCGCGACGCCGAACCAGACTTCCAACCCTCCGGAATCATCCGTAAGGCATTGACAATGACTTACTTGGCGCTGATCGCCGCGAGTCGGCGCCAGCTTCTGGCGCTACTCAGTGCTTGGCCTTTGGTTTGTTCGGGTCGTACCTGGAATTGGGGTCAAACATGGCCTGGTCCAGCCCCTGGTTGAAGGTCGCCGAGTTCATGAAGCGCTGGTTCGACATGTCGCCGTTGAAGTAGCGCGTCACGTTGTAAGGCACCATGATGCCCGACACCGGGCGATAATTCTCGTAGACTTCCTCTTCCAGATTTTTCTGCCGGTCCACCGGATCGCGCCACTCGAACGATTTCTTGATGGGCAGATGCGTGTCGGTGTCGAAGAACAGGCTCACACTCTCATTCTTCGAATTGATCAGCGTCACCTTCAGCGCCGGATGCTGCGCCGCAACCGCGTTCCCCTGATACAACAGGATCACCCCAGGTTCATTGACCCAGCTTCGCAGCACCGCATCGAGCGAGTAATGCCGACGGCGCAAGTAACCGTCAAGATCCTTCTGCTCGACCGGATGAACGCCCTTGAATGTGATCTCGTATCCCTTGTCTCCGACAAAGAGCTGCGCGACATCCCGCTCTTTTGTGAACTCAATCCGCTCTTTGTCGGGGTATTCAGAGAAGCTCCAAAACACGACGCCAAGGCTGCTCGGCGTGCCGTGATGAAATCCATAGCCGCGCCCTTGCAGTTCGCGGTCGCGGATATTCAGGTACGCCTGCCCACCCAGCGCCTGAACCCCCTGGTCGATAACGGCTTTGGCCCGGCGCGTATCGGCATCCGCGTCCGGAAAGCTCTGCGCCGCGGTCGCAGATTGGACGGGCGGCTGCGGCGGCTGGGCCTGTCCCCACGTCAGGCACAAGATGAAACACACAAAAGCCACAATAGGAAACAAACGTTTCATTCCATTTGAAGGATGGGTTACGCGCAATCAGAATTGTAGCGTTTCTGGGGCACTTTCTGCCTGCGGCGGTGAAATGTCGGCTTTCCCGTTGGATGCAGGAAAGCTCTCCAGCGCAAGCCGCGTGGCGCCCTTTTTCCGTATTGGTTGCCCCACCCTTGTCGCGTTCGGTGCGACAGGGTGGGAACTAACGCGCGCGGGTCCCCCATCCTAGCCGCGTTCTTTGCGGCTAGAGCCTGCCCTGAGCAAGCGGAAGGGGCGGGAATTATCCCACCAGCACCGCGCCGCCGTTCACATTGAAAATTTCTCCGCTGATGAACCCCGCATGCTCGGTGCACAAAAATAGCACCGGAACTGCAATCTCCTCCGGCTTCCCAACGCGCCCCAGCGGAATCGCTCGCCGGATCACGTCGCCGGTCTTCGGATCCGCCAGCGTCGCCGAACTCATGTCCGTATCGACCCATCCCGGCGCCACGCAATTGACATGAATACCCTGCGGAGCCAGTTCGCTCGAGAGCGTCTTGGTCATGCTGATCAGCGCGCCCTTGCTCGCCGAATAATCGCAATGAAACGCCTCGCCGCGCTGCCCGCTCGTCGAACTGATCAGCACAATGTGCCCGGCAGCGCCCTTCCCGCGCGCCTGTGTCTTCATCTGGGCGACCGCGTGCTTCACCAGTCCAAACACACCATCCAAATTGATCGAAAGCGTCGAGCGCCATTGCTCGTCGCTCATGCGCTCGATCGCAACATCCTCCGCCGGCCAAACGCCATGGTTGGCGACGAGGATATCGAGCCGTCCGAAGTGCTTCACAGTTTCCGCCACCAGTGAGCGGCCGGCGTCAGGCTTATCGAGATTGCTGGCGACCGCCCGGCACACCGCCGCGCCGCCGCATTCGTTCGCCAGCGCTTCCGCCTGCGCCCGCGCGCTGCGATAGCTGAACACAACTCTGGCGTCCGCCGCCGCGAACATCCGCACCGTAGCGGCACCGATGCCGCGCGAGCCACCGGAAATGAGCGCCACTTTGCCAGAGAGAGAAAGAGGAATGGACATACATGACTAGGCTATTACAGGTGGACTTGCAGCGGCCAGTGTGGAGCGGGCACTCCTGCCCTCTCCGCTCGCAGCCGGAAGAACCCGCGGGCAAAGTGCCCGCGCCACGCGCCCTTAATCGCCCGACCCCGACGGCATTCTCTCTGCCTTCAGTGCGCGCAGCAGCAGCCGCACCAGCATGCCGTCAAATCTCGTCCCGCTCATCTGCGCCAGTTCGTCCAGCGCCTGGTCCGGCGTTCGCGCCGTCGAAATCGCCTGCTCGGTGATCATGTTGGCGTAGGCGTCAGTCAACGCGATAATCCGCGCCCAGAGCGGAATCTGCTCGCCCTTCAATCCATCCGGATAACCCGTCCCATCAAAGCGCTGGTGATGATGCTCAATCGCTGCCCGCATCATGGCACTGTGCGGAATCGTCCCCACAATTTCCGCGCCCACCTGCGGGTGCATTTTCACCTGCAGGAATTCGCTGTCGGTCAGCGGACCCGGCTTGTTGAGAATGCGCTCGCTCACAAAAATCTTGCCTACATCGTGAACCCGCGCCGCATACACCAGGTCAGCCGTTTCCTCGGCTGACAGTCCCAGCGCCCGCGCAATCATGGCGGTGTATCGCGCCACCAGGTCGCCGTGGCCGGCGGTCTGCAATTCGCGCGACTCGGCCGCCCGGCTCAACGACTCGATCGCTTCCTTCAACAGCGCCACGTTGCATCCCTCGTCGCCGGTGCACAGTTTGCGCAGCGTCGATGTCAACTCGTCGAGATGCTCGGGCCCGGTGTGCTCCCGCTGCAGAAAGCCCTCGATGTACGCAGAAATCTGCTGGCGCTGCCGGGCGAAGTCCTGGCCTTCGACAAATTCCTGCGCCGTCGAAACCATGTTGCCACCCGAGCGCTTGGAGACGTACATGCCGGCATCGGCCACGCGAATAATGTCTTCAATCGAAAATCCATGCATGGGGAAGCTGGCCACGCCAAAGCTTCCGGTGACGTGGTGTTCGGCCAGCATGGGATCGGCCGCCAGCCATTGCCGCAGGCGCTCGGCCAGCACCTGCGCCTGCTCCGCGCCCGTCTCCGGCATCAGGATGATGAACTCGTCGCCGCCGTAGCGCGCCACCACGTTCGATTGCCGCGACTTCTGCTCCAGCAATCGGCCCACGCGTGCCAGTACCAGGTCACCCTCGAAGTGGCCCATAGCGTCGTTGACTTCCTTGAACTTGTCCAGATCCACCAGCACCACCGAAAAGGGCCGGCCCGAGCGCGAAGCGCGTTTCCACTCCGCCGACAGCGCCTCCCAGAAAAAGCGGCGCGTCTTGATTCCCGTCAAGCCGTCGGTGATCGACTGCTGCTGCAGCTTCTGGAAGACGAATGCATTGTGCAGCGCCGTGGCCAACAGATCGGCCAGCGTGTTCAGAATCAGCACGTCCTGCGGCGAAAACGCATCTTCGTTGTGGCTCTCGATGTTCAGCACGCCCAGCAGCGTCTCGCCGTAGGTAATCGGAATGCACAGCACTGCGCGCGACTCCGGCAAGATTCCGCTCAGATTCCCCGGGAGCGCGTTCTGCACCAGCGCCCGCTCGCCGCTTCGCGCCACTCTCCCGAGAATGCCCGTCCCCAGCGGAATGCGCCGCCCCGTGGCATGGGCCGTGGCCCCGGCTTCCGCCTTGATCTCGATCTCCTTGGTCCCGTAGTCGAGCAGGCCGATCCCAATGTGATCGAAGCTAAAGTTCTTCTGAATCTCGCCGGCGATCTGGCTCAGCATGTGGACGGGATCGTCGCTCGAAATCGCCGTCCGCGAAACGTTGTTGAGAAACGCCAGCTGCTTCGATCGGCGCTGCTCGTCGGCAAACAGGCGCGCATTTTCCACCGCCACCGAAACCTGCCCCGCTGCCGTCACCAGCACATCCAGGTCGCGTTGTTCGAACCCGAACTCACGCTCGGGATTCATCGCCACCATCACCCCGGATGGCTTGCTCGCCAGCCCTGAAGTCTTGCTGGAAAGAAAAATCGGCGCCGCAATCAGACATTTCGCCGGACGCTCCGGAATGTGCGTGATCCCCAGGCGCTTGCGCGTTGCCTCCAGGTCGGAGCGGATCAGCAGCGGTTCGCCCGTGCGGATCACGTACTCGGAAAACGCGTTCCGCAATTCCCGCGTCCGCTTCGGTAGAACGCGATTATCCCGCACCTCAAGCTCGAACCGGATCTCTTCCGCTTCCTGGAACGCAATGTAGAAATGCGTCGTGTCGAAAATCTGCCCTAGTTCCACCTGGATCGTGCGCAGAATTTCGTCGTGATCGAGCCGCGAACTGATCGCCTTGCCGATCTCCGTCAGCAACTCGTACTCTTTCGTGCGGCGATGAGCATCGTGGCCGATCACATAATTTTCCAGCGTCAGCCCGAGTTGCAGCGCCAGGCCCACCATCAAATGCGGCCCCGACGATCCAAACGCCCTGCGCTCGGCATGCGGAAACAGAATGACTCCGAAATTGTGCTCGCGCGTCTGCAGCGTCACCGCCGTCAGATTGCGCACGTCCGCGTCCAGAAGAATTCGCTTGAAGTCAGCGAACGCTCCCACCTGTCCCACCGGGAATGGCTCCGTCATTTCCGCCAGATTCTGTACGGTGAGGATGCCGCTCTGCCGGTACGCGAGTTCGCAAACGTAATCGCCGGCTCCGCTGGTCTCTAAGGCCTCCACAAAACCCGCGGAAAACCCCTGCTGCACCGAAGGCAACAGATGTCGCCAGCGCTCGCCAATGCAGATCGCCGCCCGCCGCGTCGGCAAAGCGCTCATCAGCCGTTCCAGCGCTGCGTGCATGCTCGGCACCAGGTCTTCGGCAAACAGCAGCCGCCTTGGGTCAACCCCAAGCGTGGACAACGCGAGGGTATTTTCCTGCACGGCATTGCGCTGATTCTCGAACAGCACCATCACCATGGCGATGCCCAGCAGCATCTGCGGCACCGGGCCAAACAACCGGCTCGCCGTGCCAAACATCTCCAGCCATGGACTCTGCAGTTGCCCAATGCCCATCAGCACCGCCCACAACGCCAGCGAAACTGCCAGCACCTGGTAGGCAAGAGATCCACGCTTGTGGCCGTTCACATAGAAAACCGCAGAACAGTAAAGCAGGATCACCGCCAGCCCAATGCCCAGCCGCACCTCGGGCTGAAGGTGTGGCTGAAATGCTCCATCCACCATGTGCTCGCGCAGCGTCAAGCCGGCGAGCACCACGCCGACAAGCGCGACCGCGGCGTCATACCACCGAAAGCGGTACGCCGCCCGCATCAGCCGCGTCGAGACGAAGATGCACAGCGCCATCCCCACCATGAAAAGTTCCGACACAAAGAACGCCGCCGGCGAAGACGGAAACGCGTTGAGCACGTAGTGCAGGGAGTAGAACGCCCACGCCAGCTGCCACGCTCGGAAATACGGTTGCCTGCTCTGCTGGTGGAGATAACAGAAAACCAGAAACAGCAGCGCCGAGACGACTCCGGGGACCACCACCGTCGTGATGACGACGCTGTTCATAAAAGCTAAATCACCGTAAACTGCGCGATTCCGTGCGGGAGAAGTGGTGAATTCATGGTTTCATACCAGCCCGCTGAACACAACAGAATTTAAGTACAATGCCTGAGCCGCGTGCCTATATTCAGGAAATCACATGAGAGCCGAGATGCCCCATCCCGGCGGACTGTCGCAAAGACGGTCAGCGCGAGCAATGTAGGGGCGGACGCAGAAGCCTGCCCTGAGCGCAGTCGAAGGGTCCGCCCCGCCGAGCGCAGCGAGGCGTGACGCCCTGACCAAGCGAAGCGCGTCGAAGAGCTGGGATTGTGCGCTTGACGCTGCTTTTCGCCCGCCCGTACCATCGCTAGTGACTTCAACTACTTCCGCATGAGCCAGTCCAGCCATTCAGCCACTCCGCGTGTGCGCTTCGCCCCGTCACCCACCGGCTTTCTTCACGTCGGCAGCGCCCGCACATTTATTTTCAACTGGTTATATGCCCGCCGGAACCACGGAACCATGATCCTGCGCCTCGACGATACCGACGTTGAGCGCAACACCGACGCTTCCGTGCAGTC
The DNA here is from genome assembly GCA_964407245.1 of uncultured Acidobacteriaceae bacterium. Classification (GTDB taxonomy): domain Bacteria; phylum Acidobacteriota; class Terriglobia; order Terriglobales; family Acidobacteriaceae; genus Sulfotelmatobacter. The sequence continues at coordinate 5,153 of CAYOUY010000035.1, read as the reverse complement.
GATTTTTGAAGGCCTGAGATGGCTGGGCCTAAGCTGGGACGAAGAATACAAGCAGTCCCAGCGGCTCGACTTGCACCGCAAAATCGCCTGGTCGATCTTCGATAAAGGCCTGGCCTACCGCGATTTCACTCCCGCGCACACCGGCGACGCCGAAAAATCTGGTCCGGTCAAGATCGATCCCAACGACCTACGTGTGGATACGTTCGCCTCGCCGCCATCTCTTGCTGTTCGAATCACTCATGTTCCAACGGGGATAGTTGTGGTCTCGAAAGACGAAAGATCCGAGGCGAAAAACCGCGAACAGGCTTTGCTCATGCTTCGCGAACGGCTCAACGAGGGCGGACGTGGCACCTGGCTCTTCAATCCGGGCATGCCGGAACTCTCCCGCGAAGAAAGCGACCGCCGCGCCTCCACCGGCGAACCTTTCGCCTTGCGGTTTCGCATACCACGCAGCAAGGTGGTCCGCTTTACCGACGCAGTCTACGGCGAGCAGATGAAAGCCGGGGCCGACATCGAAGATTTCGCCCTGCTCCGCTCTGACGGCATGCCGACCTATCACCTGGCATCCTGCGCTGACGATGCGGACCTCCGCATCAGCCACATCATCCGCGGCCAGGACCATCTGACCAACACTTTCAAACACGTTCTGATTTTCGAGGCCGCCGGCTACGCGCCGCCGCAGTTCGCGCATCTTCCGTTGCTGGTCGCGCCCGACGGCACCAAGCTCTCCAAGCGCCGCCACGGTCCGGTCGTCAGCGTCACCACCTACCGCGACGCCGGATTTCTGCCCGAGGCGTTCATCAATTTTCTTTGCCTGCTCGGCTGGTCGCCCAAAGACGACCGCACCAAAATGACCCAGCAAGAGCTGATCGACGCCTTTTCCCTCGAAGGCATCAATCGCGCCAACGCCGTGGTGAATTTCAAGGAGACAGCAACTTCTGTTGTCATTCCGAGCGCCAGCGGAGCGATAGCGATGCCAGCGAGGAACCTGCTTTTTGCCTCCGAAGAAACCTTCGACCCCAAAGCCGTCTGGCTGAACGCCGAGCACATTCGCTCGCTCGCCCTCGAAGACCTCAGCACGCGCCTGCTGCCCATTGTGCGCGAACAATTTCCCAACGCAACTCCCGAGAAAATGCTCCGCGTCACGCCCCTGATCCGAGAGCGCATCAAGTTGCTGCGCGACGTCCTCACCGCAGCCGACTTTTTCTTCGTCGACGAGTTACCGCCCTACGACCCCGCCGAACTCGTTCCGCAAAAGGGAGACGCAGCCATGGCGCTGAAAGTTCTCCAGAAAGCGCAAGCGCTATTGCCGAGCGTCGAATTCAAGCACGACCCCCTCGATCACGCCCTGCGTGCCGCCGCGCAGGAACTCGGCGTCAAAGCCGGCCAGATGTTCCAGCCCATCCGTGTCGCCGTCTGCGGCCGCAAGAACGCCCCGCCGCTGTTCGAAACGCTGGAGGTGCTGGGAAAGGAAAGCACGCTGAGGAGAATCAGGACCGCAATACAGAAGGCGGACGGTTGATTAAAATCAAAACCCCGAGCCATTGCAGCTCGGGGCCGTCAACCTGTCCAGTTCCAACCTGATTATCAAGAATCTGCTCCTTCGAAGTCAACGTTACTTTGGATGTAGGAGAGCCTTCCTGTCCTAAAGGCCCTCCGGCAGCTTCCCTACCAACCAGGGTGAGCTGTGGACCCGACGGGATTCGAACCCGCACCTTGGAACTGGACAGGTTCACGTGCTGCCAATTACACCACGGGCCCATGGTCAGGCTATTGGGTAATCGGTACCCACACAAGTTCGTTCGGCCGACTTCGCTGAATATGAGTTCTAATTCGGGATTTTGCATCCCGGTGCTCAGCTCCGCCATCTTTACCGGGTGCCACGCGAATTCCTCAGCTGATTCAGAGAGGTCCTCACATGAAAGCTGTTCAGATCAGCAAGCCTGGTGGTGATTTCGAACTTGTCGACCGTCCCATCCCCGAGCCCGGGCGCAATCAGGTTCGCATCAAAGTTGAAGCCTGCGGCATTTGCCACAGCGATGCGCTCGTGAAAGAAGGTCATTGGCCGGGCCTGCAATATCCCCGCGTCCCCGGGCACGAAATCGCCGGCCGCATCGATGCCGTCGGTCCCGACGTCACGCAGTGGAAGCCGGGCCAGCGTGTCGGCGTCGGCTGGCATGGCGGACACTGTTTTATCTGCGAGCCCTGCCGCCATGGCGATTTCATTCTCTGCCAGAACCAGAAGATCACGGCCATCTCCTATGACGGCGGCTATCAGGAATACATGATCGCCGAGGCTGAGGCCGTCGCTGCCATGCCCGACGACTTGCCCGCCGACGAAGCCGCACCTTTGCTATGTGCCGGCGTTACTGTCTTCAACTCGCTGCGCAATGCCCAGGCCCGCGCCGGCGATACCGTTGCCGTGCAGGGCATCGGCGGCCTCGGCCATCTCGGCATTCAATACGCCCGCCAGATGGGCTTTCGCACCGTCGCCATCGGCCGCGGCGGCGACAAGAAATCGCTGGCCACCAAGTTGGGCGCCCACGACTACATCGACACCAGTGTCGGCGATCCGGCTCAGGCGCTGCAGAAACTGGGCGGGGCCAAAGTCATCCTCGCCACCGCGCCGGACTCGAAATCCATGTCCGCGCTGGTGAACGGGCTCGCGCCACATGGAGCCTTGTTGGTCGTCGGAGCCAGCATGGAACCGCTGAGTGTCACTCCGCTTCAGCTGATCCCTGGAAGCAAAACGGTTCACGGATGGGCCTCCGGCACCGCTCGCGATTCCCAGGACACGCTCGAATTCAGCTCCTTCAGCGGAGTGCGGCCGATGATCGAGCGCTATCCGCTCGCCAAAGCCGCCGACGCCTATCAGCAGATGATCACCGGCAAGGCGCGCTTCCGCGTCGTGCTGACGATCAGCTAACGTGCGTAGCCCCGGACGCAGCCTGCCCTGAGCGAAGTCGAAGGGTCCAGGGTTGCGCGAAGCGCAATGCTCGTCTCGTAGCCCCGTGCGCGTAGAATGACGCGCAGTTCAAAGCTATTGGTCTTATGTGGGAAGACCATGCCGCTCAATCCGAGGCGAAAATGAGAAATGTAATCTTCGCAATCAACATCACCCTAGATGGCTGCTGCGACCACACCAAGTTCAATCCCAGCGAAGAAATATATGAACACTTTATGCACCTCATGCGAGATGTTGACCTGCTCGTCTATGGGCGTAAGACCTATCAATTGATGGTTCCTTTTTGGCCGGATGTCGCAAAAAACCAGTCTATGACAAAAGCAGCGAACGAATTTGCTGACATCTTTGACTCCATCAACAAAACTGTTTTTTCACGGTCGCTGGACCGCGCTGAAGCGAATGCGAAAATTGTTCGTACCGACCTTCGAGACGAAATACTTAGATTGAAACAAGAACGAGGCAAAAATATTTTAACCGGTGGCGTATCTATTCCTTCACAACTTATAGAGCTTGGTCTGGTTGATGAATATCATATTGTCGTTCACCCAATCGTTGCAGGAGAAGGGAGGCGGTTGCTGGAGGGCATTAGCCTGCAGACATTACAATTAAAACTTGTTGAGTCGAAGATTTTTAAATCAGGATGTGTTGCGCTTCGTTACTTGAAACAGTGACAGAAAATTGTGAACCCCGAGCGCCGTCATCCTTAATCGTGTAGCCCCGGACGCATTCGTCCGGGGTTGCGCGAAGCGCAATGCTGATCCTTGCCGGCGACACCCTCGATAGGTTCTTAGTGCGCGCCCGAACTCACGCCCGGCTGCGCCACATTGAGATTTTGCGCCTTCCACACCATGGCATCGTGAATGCGATGCCGCCCGCTCGGATGGTCGTAGAAAACCCACTCCTCCACTGTCCCCGGGCTCATCTTCCGATACTCGCCCAGATGAATCGCCGCCTGCGCCATTCCATCCGGCTGGCGGCTGGCGTTCAACCCGTACATGTCGGCTTCGTGCTCCTGCGTGCGCGTAAACGTGTTGCCGACTGGCGTCTGCACAAAGCCGAAAATTGAAATCAACAACACTACCAGCGGCAGGACTGCCGTATCGCCGATTCCTCGGATCTGCCACTTCTCGCCCCAGCGCTGGAGCGACGCGTCCAGCCCCCAGCGAAGATAGGCAAACAGCACCACGAGGATTACCGCGAAGAAGAAGATGCCGTTGTAGATGTGATGAAGCACGTAATGCCCCATCTCGTGCCCCATGATCGCCTGAATCTCCTCCGGCGATCCGCGGCGCAGCAGGTTGTCATTTAACGTGATGCGCATGGTGTGGCCGAATCCGCTCACGTTCGCGCTCATGCGCGTCGTCTGCCGCGAGGCGTCGATCTCAAACACATCTTTGGCGGGAATTCCGTTGGCCCGCGCCAGCCGCAGAATCGGTTGCGTGATTTTCGGATCGTCCAGCCGCGTCACTTTGTTGAAGATCGGAACCAGATACACGGGCCCGATCAAAACCACCAGTACCACGAACACAATGCTCACTCCCGCGCCCCAAAGCCACCAGGACCGCTGCAGCCGCCGCACCACGCCAAACAGCACCATCCCGAGAATCCCGCCCAGCACCAGACTGACCAGCAGACTTTTGATCTGGTCGCCCATCCACGGTCCGAATGTCTGCGTCGCCAGCCCGTACTGGTGCTCGCGGAAGTAGTCCTCGTAAACCGTCAGCGGAAACGTCAGAACGGTCGCGGCGACTGTAAACTCGCACAGGTAAATCAGCGTCTGCAGCGGCTTGAAGCGCGTAGTGCGCTCCGCCAGGTTGCGCATGCCCGCCGACCAGCGCAGGTTCAGGAGCAGCAACGCAACCACAACGCCATAGACAAAATCCCACAGGATCATCCAATACCCGCCTTCGAAGTAAGCGTCCGAGCGCGTCTTGGCGTCGGCGGGAATCAGCGCTAAATACGCCTCGGTCGCCGCATCCGCATTGAAATTCGGCGAGGCCTGCGCCCCCGGCGGCACGGTTTGAATCGTGGGCATAGCCGTCCCGGGCAACTGGCCGGGAGTCGATTGCGCCTGAGCGACGCCGCACAAAAGGAAGGTACAGAAGAGTAGGCCAGGCAGCACGCTGGAAATCACGACACGATTGCGCATAGTTCTCCTCTCATCCAATGCCGTAGTATACGCAGCCGC
>CAYOUY010000034.1:0-3629 GCA_964407245.1 uncultured Acidobacteriaceae bacterium | reverse complement strand
TATTTCTTCAAAAAGTGATTGGCTAGCAGCGGAATGTCCTCGCGGCGCTCGCGCAAGCTCGGCACACGAATGGGAATTACGTTGAGCCGGTAGTAAAGATCCTCGCGGAACGTACCCTCGCTGACCTGCTTGTCGAGATCGCGGTTGGTGGCGGCAATGACGCGCACATCCACGGCAATTTCGCTCGTGCCGCCCACAGGACGAACCGTGCGCTCCTGCAAAACGCGCAGCAGCTTGACCTGCATGGGCATGGTCATTTCGCCGATTTCGTCGAGGAAGATCGTGCCCTGGTCGGCAACTTCGAACAACCCGCGGCGGTTCTGGTTCGCTCCCGTGAACGCGCCTTTGACGTAGCCGAATAGCTCGCTTTCGAGCAGCGTTTCCGGGAAGGCCCCGCAGTTCACCGAGACGAACGCTTCGGTCGCGCGGGGCGAGCAAACGTGCACGGCACGGGCCACGAGTTCTTTTCCGGTTCCGCTCTCGCCGTGGATCAGAACGGTGCTGGCCGTCGAAGCGACGGTGCGCACCGTCTGCTTCAGCTTTTCCATGGCTGCACTGGAGCCGATGATATTGTCGAGCGAGTTGCGCGCGGCGGCGTCGCGGCGCAAGGCGAAGTTCTGCCGGCTGAGAACGAGCTTTTCCAGCGCCCTTTTGATGGCCAGCCGAATCTCATCGACTAGGCCCGGACTCTTGCGAATGTAGTCAGTGGCGCCGCCGGCCTTCACGGCCTCGACGGCGGCTTCGTAGTCCTCGACCGCGGTGATGAGGATGACAGCGGAGTCGGGCGAAACCTGATGCGCGTGGCGCAGCACTTCGATGCCGTCGATTTTCGGCATCTTAATGTCGGTGATAATGACGTCGTAGAGGGCGCCGTCGATCTTGCTCTTCGCCGCCTGCCCCGACTGAACCGTCTCCACGCGGTGGCCATCGCGGCGCAGGGAGATGTCAAGCATTTCGCAGATGGAGCGCTCGTCGTCGCAGACCAGGATGTTAGCCATCGCTCCTCCCTGCGGCGGCGGCCGTGGCCGCGTGGAGCGCCTCAGCCGGAATGGCGTCGGAAACTTTCGGCTGCGGCGCGGACACGGTGCGTTCTGTCTCCAAGCGGTGCAACCGGAGAACAAACGTCGTCCCCTGCCCTGGCTTGGACCGCGCCCAGATCTTGCCTTCGTGCGCCTGAACGATCTGGTAGACGAGTGCCAGACCGAGGCCGGTGCCACCCTCGAAGTTTGACTGGAAAGGCTCGAAGATTTTTTCGATCTGTTGCGGCGTCATGCCCGTGCCGGTGTCGGCAAAAGACACCTGCCAGTCGTCGCCCAACGACTCGATGGCGACCGTCAGCCGGCCGCCGTCTTTCATGGCGCGGACCGCATTCTCGCAGAGGTTCCAGAACACCTGCTTGATCTTGTCGCCGTCAGCCAGCGTTGTGGCGTCGGTCACCTGGAAGCGGCGCTGGATCGTAATGCCGGTCTTCTCCGCCTCCATGCGATGATCCATGAGCGTCAGCGTGTCTTCGACCAGCTGCACCAGATTCACCTTGTCGAAGCGGTACTGCTTGGTGCGGGAGTAGGCGAGAAAGTCGGTGATGATGCTGTTCAGCCGCTGCGATTCGCGCGTGACGATGTCGAGCAAACGGCGGTGCTCCTCGTTCATCTCGGGAACGCCGGAGAGCATGCTGACCGAGCCGGCGATCGAGGTCAGCGGATTGCGGATTTCGTGCGCGATCGCGGCGGCCAGTCGTCCTACAGCCGCGAGGCGGTCTTGGGTGCGCACTTCGCGCTCCAGTCGGCGAATCTCAGTAAGATCATCGAAGGCATAGACGAAGCCCAGCGCGGCGCCATCCGCCACGGTCAAGGCGGCCACGCGCACCCGGAATGTCTTGCGGAACTTCGCGGTGGTTTCGAAGCGAACTTCGGCGTGGGTGTGCGGCGATTCCACACTGGGCAGCGGATCGAGGAATAGCTGATCCACGGGCGCGCCCTCGAGTTCGTCGGCCGAACGGCCGAGCAACTTCTGCGCAGCGGCATTCACCAGCGTGATGCGCCCATCCAGACCGGTGGTAATCAGTCCGCTGCTGATGGAGTGGATGATGTTCTCGTGCAGCGCCTGCAGGTTCTTCAGCGCGCCGCTGGCGTCCTTGAGCTCGACCCGAACCTGCCTCAGCTTTGCCGTGAGCAGGCCGGCAAGATAAGCCACCGCCAGAAAGGCAAACAGATTGACGAAAATGATCGCCTGCAGGGCCTTGAGCCCGGGATGCGTGCTGCAATACGAGGGAACCACCCCGTAGTAGTTCAGCTCCAGCACCGTTCCGTAAAGAATGAACGCGAGCGCCGCGACCAGTCCCGCCCATATGCGCGGTAATAGCACGCTGGCCACGATGATGACCAGCGGGTAGAGAAAATTCAGCGAGCTGTCCCAGCCGCCGGTTTCATGGATGACGAGCGAGACCAGAAACAGGTCGGTCACAACCTGCAGTGAACCCTGAATCCGGTGCTCCTGCCAGAAGGAGAGCAGCAGGACATAAAACAACGAAAGGCTGTACCAGAACAGGATGGTGCTGAGAAACAGGCGCATGGGCAGCGGCCCCGGGCTGAACTCAGCGACCGCCAGCTCAATGGCCAGCAGCAGGGTCAGGATGAAGATCCGGACCTTGACCAGCCAGACCAGCCAATTGCGCTCATCGAACGTGGATTGCATGAGAAGCTCAAGTTTCAAAATTTCAGAGGTTTCAAGGTTTCGAAGTCCGCGGATGACTCCTCGAAACTTCGAAACCTTGCCACTTTGAAACCTGCTTTATCCCGACAGCTTGGCGATCATGGCGAACAGCGGCATGTAGAGCGAAATGACGATGCCGCCGATGGTGACACCCAGCATGCCGATGATGGCCGGCTCCAGCATGGCCAGCATGTCCTTGGTGGCGGCGTCGACTTCTTCCTCGTAGAAGTCGGCGATTTTCTGCAGCATGGAATCCATCGCTCCGGTGGCCTCGCCCACGCCGATCATCTGCGTCACCATGTTGGGAAACACACCGCATTCGCGAAGCGGGTCGACGATGGTGCGGCCTTCTTCGATGGCCTTGCGCACTTTCATCAGCGCCTCTTCCAGCACGGCGTTGCCCGAGGTTCGGGCGGTGATGCTCAAACCTTCGAGGATGGGTACGCCCGAGGTAATCAGAGTGCCCAGAGTGCGCGTAAAGCGTCCCACAGCGATCTTGCGCAACAACGTACCGATGATGGGAATATTCAGCAGCGCCTTGTCAAAGTAGTAGCGGCCGGTGGGGCTCTTGCGAATCTGTTTCATGCCGAAGACAATGCCGACGGCGCCGACCAGGAAGATCCACCAGAAGCTCTGGATGAACGCGCTCAGGCCCATGACCATGCGGGTGGGCAGGGGCAGATCGACGCCCAGTCCGGCAAACAGGTTGGCGAAAATGGGCACCACCCACTTCAACAGGGCGCCCACGATCAGCACGGCGATCGAGACCACGGCCACGGGGTAAATCAAGGCCGACTTCACCGCGGCGCGCAGGCGGACTGCTTTTTCCACGTAGGTGGCCAGGCGCTGCAGAATGATGTCAAGAATACCGCCGGTTTCACCGGCCTCGATCATGTTGGTCGTGAGGTCGTCGAAGA
>CAYOUY010000033.1:0-3991 GCA_964407245.1 uncultured Acidobacteriaceae bacterium | reverse complement strand
GAATCTCGGCGAGGTTCTCCCGCTTGCCAGTAGAAAAGTTGTCGATGCCTCTCACTTGCTCGCCGCGTGCGAGAAGCGCACGGGCCAATGACGAGCCAATGAAACCGCCAATTCCTGTGATGAGGTAAAGAGCCATATCCTGTTGATCATAGCGGATGGGCGAGATTCAGTGCGGCGTGGATCGGGTCTGAGATGCTGGTTTCCTGCCGGAACGATGCGGGGTTCAGTTGCGCTGCACGACCGCGGCTTAAGGAGCGTGGGTTACGGCGTGGCAGTCTGGCTCGTCCGCAGAATACGCAGAAAATCGGCCCGCATGAGCGTCGGGCGGGTTTCCAAGAACTGCGCCAATGCGCGAATTGCCGCCTCAGGCTGCGTAATCAAAGGAATCGGCAACGGTTCGCTCGCGGCAGAAGCAGACGTCAACGCCGGGCCCATAATCACGACGGGCCGCGCGATGGAGGACACCAGGACTCGCAACCGGGCTCGTTCCTGGTCCGGCATCTCTGTGAACGCAATCCCCATGCCGAGGTGGGGATAGTTGACCCTGACCGTTCCTTTGGTCTGCACCCTGATTCCATTGACTTCCAGCTTGAGGAACAAGTTCGTTCCCACGGAAAAAGTGGCTTGCGTCTCAACGTAGCATCCGTGCAGGCCGATGTCTTTGAAGCTGGCCCAGGTGTGTACCTCACACCCTTCTTCGCACATCTCCACGCTGCCCTCGCAGCGATAGCGCGGGCTGCACCGCTTTTCTGGCCCACAATAGGGCTGCTCGGTGCCCGAGTCTGCCTTAGTGTTCCCACTTGCAGAAGCATTCGGCGTCGCCACACCCACGGGGACTGTCGCCAGATCGGCGATGGCCGATCTCTTTAACGCCGTCAGATACGCGCTGCCTTCATTGTTTTCCTGTGCCATTGGTGTCCTTTGCCGACAAGCCAGTTTCGCTTGCTGCGAAACTCACTCCCGTCGTGTTTAGCGCGAGCGATCCCGAGCCACGGCGTCCTGTTTGACCTATCGGACGAAAATGCATGCAGGATTACTGCGGCGGCAGAAGGCGAAGCCAAAATTTTCTCGAGATAGGAACTCTCTAATGCGGCGGGGCTGGAGATGCCTCCGCCACCGGCATCTGCAAAGCCGCCTGCCGGATTTGCTTCCATAGTTCGTCGCGGCCCGCGCCGGCCTTGGCCGAATAGGGCAGCAGGCGCGCCGCTGGGTACTCCTGCGCCAGAGTGCGCAGGGCGCTGGTCAGTTGCTGGTTCGACAGCCGGTCGCTCTTGGTCGCCACGAGAAGGAAATCGCGGCTGGTGGCGCTCAGAAAATCGAGTAACTGGCGGTCGCTCTGCTGTGGCGGGACGTTGGCGTCCACCACTGCCACGCACAGGGCCAGCGTCGGCCGTTCTCTCAGGTACGGTTCGATAAACGTCGGCCATTCCTTGGAAATTTCGCGGGATATCTTGGCGTAGCCGTAGCCCGGAAGGTCGGCAAAAATCAGCTCCGGACGCGGCTTCCCGGGCCAGCGCACTTCGAAGAAATTGATGCTGCGCGTGCGTCCCGGCGTTGAACTCGTGCGCGCCAGCTTGGTGCCGACCAGGGAGTTGATCACGCTCGACTTGCCGACGTTGGAGCGGCCGAGAAAGGCGATCTCCGGCAAGCCTGGGGCAGGGAAGTGGGCGACGTTCGTTGCCGCCGCCAGAAATCGTGCCAGAACCCTCATGCTCAAGTGTGCAATGGGTTGAACGAAATTGGCAAGGCCCCGGAGGCTCGATCAGAAAGGATCAGGCCTGCGCGGACTCCATCAGAATCCAGTAGGGCGCTAGCTCAATCCCAACGGCCGCTTGTTCTCGGCATCTTCCTCGCGGACGGGAAACAGCTTGTGCCAGAGATGAATTCCGCCGGCGATCACGATGCCGATACCCACGCTGATGACGAAGAAAAGCCGGTAGGCCGGCAGCCAGATTAGGGTTACCGCCACGATGACTGCCGCGGTTGCCAGCGCTGCCGTGCCGCGAATGGGGATCTTGACCATGACCTGCCTCGACGCCCGGGGTTTGACCCGAATTCTTGATCACAGTTTGCATCTGGGGCAGGCGGTTTGCAAGCAGCGCCTCAGCGACGGGAGTGGCGGATTACTTGAGCAGTCCGCAGAACAGAAGTAACCACTCCCGCTCCGGCTGGCTTCTATGGCCGATTCAACTTCCCTCCGCGATCGCCGATTGATTGTGTGACACAGAAGATCGCGGCCGGCCGCCGGAGAGTTCTAGGCGGCCAGACAAGTCCGACTAGCTCGTTAGGAAGCAATTATGGAAATCGCGCGGAAAACGACGTTGCCCATGCATACACTGCTGCTCTGCTCCGACGTGCAGTTTCTTGGCATCACCAGGAACGTTCTCGGGCAGATCCAGATCACCCCGAAGATTGTGGGTGGCTGTGAAGAGGCGCGGGCCCTGATTGACACCAACGAATTCGACGTGATCATCCTCGATTGGCGCCAGGTTGACAACCTCGCAGACTTCTTGAACTGCATTCGGCGCTCGGCGCTGAATCCGGACTGCGTTCTGGTGGCGATCGTGCGCGATCTGCTCGATCTGCGCCAGGCCTTCGCCGCCGGAGTGCATTTCCTGATTCACAAGCCCGCGTCCGAGGTTCAGATTGAACGCTGCCTGCGCGCCGCTTACTGCGCCACGGTGGCGCGGCGGCGCAAGCAACACCGCGAACCCGTCAACCTCGTGGCCACTCTCAGCAGCCGGACCCAGCCCTTTGCCGAAGTGATGGTCGTGAATCTGACCGAAGGCGGCGCCGGCCTACGCCTGCACGCCAACAACGGCGCAGTCGCCGCGTACTTGAATCCCGGGGAAGAAGTCGACCTGCGCTTCGATCTGCCCGGCAGCACGGACCGGCTCCATCCCACGGGCACGGTCGTCTGGGCAACCTCTGATCATGCCGGCATCCGCTTCACTCAAATCCCGGAGTCCGAGCGTGCTCTGCTGGAGCACTGGCTCACCGGATGCATCGAACGCTCGCTCGCCGAGGCCTGCGAACGAATGCGGTCGGTGTGCGCGTGATTGAACTGTCCGCAAGAAAAAGCCCGCGCTGGCGGGCCTGTTTGTCAACCGCGAACCGGGTTGGCTTTATTGATGTGCCGTTGGAACTTCCGCGCCACCAGTGGTTAGTGGAGGAGCAATAGCCTGCGTCGCCTCTTCCAAGCCGGCGGGTAGCGGCGATTCAAATGCGAGCTGCAGCACCTGATCCATCGTATCCACAAAATGCAGCTTCATCGCGTTCCGCAGGTTCTCGGGGACTTCCGCCAGATCCTTCTCGTTGTCCTTGGGCAGGATCACCTCGAACAGCCCAGCCCGGTGCGCGGCCAGCAATTTCTCTTTCAGGCCGCCGATTGGCAGCACCTTGCCCCGCAGCGTGATTTCGCCGGTCATCGCCAGATCGCGGCGCACTGGAATCTTGCTGAGCGCACTCGAAATGGCCGTCGCGATCGTAATGCCCGCCGAAGGCCCGTCTTTCGGAATCGCACCCGCTGGCACGTGGATATGGATATCGTGGCTGGCAAAGAAATCTTCAGGCACTCCCAGCTGCTCGGCATTCGATCGCACCCACGTCAGGGCCGCTTGCATCGATTCCTGCATGACTTGGCCAATCTGCCCTGTCATGGTGAATCCGCCCTTGCCCTTCATGGCGTTGGCCTCAACGAACAGTACGTCGCCGCCAGCTGGAGTCCACGCCAGGCCCACAGCAACTCCTGGCCGCTCGGTACGTTCGGCGATCTCGCCTTCGCTGCGAATCTTGATGCCACCGAGAAACTCCTGAATAATTTCCTGCGAAACGGTAAGTTTGTCGTGCTTACCCTCAGCCAGACGGCGGGCCTGCTTGCGGCAAATTGTGCCGATTGTGCGTTCCAGGCTGCGGACGCCAGCCTTCCGCGTGTAGTGGCGAATAATGTATCGCACCGCCGGCTCTGGAAATTCAATCTGCTCCACCGTTA
>CAYOUY010000032.1:0-7360 GCA_964407245.1 uncultured Acidobacteriaceae bacterium | reverse complement strand
GCCGAAAGGTTGCTGCTGAACTCCAGGCTTTGAGGAAATTGACTGTGCAAGGAGCAATTCGCCGAGGATGAAGACGGTCAAGGAAAAAATTCCAGGGTTCCTTGTCATGGCGAAAAGTTTACTACGGCGGAGACCAGGCCGGTGCCGTTGCACGCTTCCCAAACCCTGATTCCTCGCTGCGCTCGAAATGACAACCGGTTTTTCGCCCCAGTTGGCCGTCTCCGCCTGGTTTCTCCGCAAAATCACAGCCATCTGTGATGCCGGTCACATCTCCCCACAGTTGACCAATGGTACTTAAACCCAATCCACCAGTGCTCGAAATAGGGTGGCGGCCGGTTCCCGGGTTGAGCGCGACGGCCGAACTCTCAGGAAGGATGACCCTATGATCCCGCCGAATGAGACGTTTTTGGGGGCCCTGCAGAAAAAAGGAGTTAGCCGGCGACGCTTTATCAAATTCTGCACCGCCATGACCGCGACCTTAGCCCTCCCCTCGCGTTACGTGGTCCAGGTCGCTTCTGCTCTTGAAAAGGCAAAGAAGCCGGTGCTGGTATGGCTCCAGTTTCAGGATTGCGCGGGGAACTCGGAGGCTATCCTGCGCTCCAGCCATCCTTCAGTGCTGGAGGTGGTGCTGGACCTACTTTCGTGGGAGTACCACGAGATTGTCATGGCAGGAGTCGGCCACCAGGCCGAGGCTGCCCTGCAACGCGTGGTGAAAGAAGAGAAAGGCAAATACCTGGCGGTCGTGGAAGGCGCGATTCCCCTGGCCGATGACGGGATTTATTGCACGGTCGCCGGCAAGACGGCGATTTCCATCGCCCGTGAGGTTTGCACGAACGCGGCCGCGACCATCGCGGCGGGAGCGTGCGCGTGGTACGGCGGGCTGGTGGCGGCGTCTCCGAATCCGACCGGAGCGGTGGGGATCTCGGAAGCCGTGCCGGAGGCCAAAGTCATCAACCTGGGTGGATGCCCGCAGAATCCGGCCAATACCGCGGCGGTGCTGGTGCACTATCTCACCTTCGGCGAGCTACCGGCGCTGGATCAATACAACCGTCCGCTGTTTGCCTATGGGCGGATTATCCACGACCAGTGCGAGCGGCGCGCGCATTACGATGCCGGGCGCTACGTGCAGGAGTGGGGCGATGAAGGTCACCGCAAAGGCTGGTGCCTCTACAAGATGGGCTGCAAGGGCCCGGAGGCCACGTTTAACTGCCCGACCGTCCGGTTTAACGACGGCACGAGCTGGCCGGTGAAGTCTGGACACGGTTGCGTGGGCTGCGGCTCCTATAACTTCTGGGAAACCAGGTCTCCATTCTACGAGCGACTGCCGAACGTTCCCGGATTTGGATTTGACGTCAGCGCCGGCAAGATTGGGATCGGGGTCACGGCGGCGGTGGCAGGCGCCACCATCGTACACGGAATTGACAGTGCAGTCAGGGACCGCATGAGAACAACGCCCCCGCGAGAGAAAGTCTAGGAGTCAGGCAGGGCAGAGGAGGAGCGTATGGCACGCATCGTAGTCGATCCGGTCACTCGCATTGAAGGCCACCTGCGCATTGAAGCCGAAGTGAATGGCGGCCAGGTCACCGATGCCTGGAGCTCGGGAACGATGTTTCGCGGGATCGAGCTGATTTTGAGAGGGCGCGATCCGCGGGAGGCGTGGATCTGGACACAGCGCATCTGCGGGGTGTGCACGACGGTGCACGCGCTGACTTCGGTGCGGGCGGTCGAGGACGCGCTCGGCATCGAAGTGCCCGAGAACGCGAATCTGATCCGCAACATCATTGGCTCCAGCCAGTACGTGCAGGATCACGTCATTCACTTCTATCACCTGCACGCGCTCGACTGGGTCGACGTGACGCTCGCACTGAAAGCGGATCCGGCGAAGACGTCGCAACTGGCGGAGTCGATTTCTCCCTGGCCGAAGTCCAGCAAGAACTACTTCAAGGCAGTTCAGGACAAAGTGAAGGCGCTGGTGGAGAGCAAGCAGCTGAGCTTGTTCAGCAGCGGGTACTGGGGGCATCCGGCATACCATCTGCCGCCCGAAGCAAATTTGCTGGCAGTGGCCCACTACATCGAGGCCCTGGAATTCCAGAAAGACTACATTCGCATCCACGCGGTGCTCGGCGGAAAGAATCCCCACCTGCAGACTTATCTCGTGGGCGGAATGTCGACCTCGATGGATCCGAATGAGCCGGGCGCGACCATCAATCCGGAGCGGATCACATTCCTGACTGAGCTGGCCGCGAAAGCGCAGGCGTTTGTCGATCAGGTCTACGTGCCGGATGTGCTGGCGGTCGCCGCTTTCTACCGCGATTGGTTCGGGCACGGAGAGGGGCTGGGCAACTTCCTTTCTTATGGCGACTACCCGCAAGGCGGTGTGAAAGATCCGGCACGGTTCTATCTGCAGCGGGGAGCCATTTTCGGTCACGATCTTTCGAAGGTGCATCCAGTCGACCCGGCGAATGTGTCGGAGTACGTCACGCACTCCTGGTATGAGTACGGCGAAGGCGATCAGAACGGCAAGAACCCGTATCAGGGCGAAACCAAGCCGAAGTACACCGGGCCGAAGCCTCCGTTCGAACATTTGAATGTAGATCAGAAATACTCGTGGCTGAAGGCGCCGCGGTATCAGGACCATGCGATGGAAGTTGGTCCGCTGTCGCGCATGCTGGTCGCGTATGCCTCCGGGCATCCGGACGTGAAGCCAGTCGTGGATGCAGTGCTGGCAAAATTGAACGCTCCCGCCACGGCCTTGTTCTCGACGCTGGGACGCATCGCCGCGCGCGCCATTGAAGCCAAGGTGATGGCGGGCCAGGTAGTGAAGTGGGTTGCCGAACTAGGCGACAAGCTCGGGCACGGCGACCTGCGGGTTCACAACGGCGAAAAGTGGGACCCGGATACCTGGCCGAAACAGGCGCAGGGCTGGGGATTCCACGAGGCGCCGCGGGGATCGCTCGGGCACTGGGTCGAGATTGAGGATAAGAAGATCAAGAACTACCAGTGCGTGGTGCCGACGACGTGGAATGCCGGGCCGCGCGATGGCAAAGGTCAGCGAGGCGCTTACGAGGCGGCCTTGTTGAAGACACCGGTCGCGGATCCGGAGCGTCCGGTGGAAATCTTGCGGACGGTGCATTCGTTTGATCCGTGCCTGGCGTGCGCGGTGCATGTGGTGGATGCGCGGGGGAGAAAGTACACGCCAGTAAAGGCGAGTTGAGGCCGGGACCGCACGTCACAGGGAAAGGAGGCCTGCCATGGGCTCATTGGCACCAGGACAACATGCATGGAGCGAGGCGCATCGGCCGTACCCTACCACACTGCCCGTGCGTACTTATGTCTGGGAATTGCCGGTGCGGGTTTCGCACTGGTTTATCGTTCTCTCCATTGGCGTGCTGGCCTTCACCGGATACTACATGCACAATCCGTTTATCGTGGCGACGAGCCAGACTCAGTTTCTGATGGCGAGGATGCGCTTCATTCATGAAGTAGCGGCAGCGGTGTTTATCAGCGCATTTCTGCTACGGATGTACTGGTTCTTTGTGGGGAATGACTGGTCGAGCTGGCGATCGTTCTGGCCGATCCACAAGCGACAATGGAGAGGCATGGGGCAAATGGTCGCTTATTACAGCTTCCTCAGGAAAGAGCTGGTGCATCACGTGGGTCACAATGCACTGGCCGCTGTCACCTATCTGCTGATGTTCACCTTCATGCTCATCGAGATCATTACCGGCCTCACGCTGTATACATGGGTCCGCGGTTCCTGGCTGCTGGGATGGCTGTTCCGCTGGATACCGGATGTGATCGACATCCAGCGTTTGCGGCTGGTGCACTTTTGCATCATGTTTGCGTTTTTCGCCTTCGTGATTCACCACGTCTACAGTGCGGTCCTGGTTTCGTGGGAAGAACGCAACGGGCTTATCGAAAGTATCTTCACCGGATATAAATTCGTCCCCCGGCACGAGCTGGAAGAAGACGCGAAGCTGCCGAGGTGAACGACATGGGCGCGGCAGCGGCCAAGACGGTTGTGCTGGGACTGGGCAACATACTGCATGGCGATGACGGCGCAGGAGCTCAGGCCATCAGCCGGTTGCGCTCCGACCCCAGAGTGCCCGCTTATGTCTCTCTCGTGGAGGGCGGAACGCTGGGCCTGGAGTTGCTTCCGCATGTCTGGGATTGCACTCGCCTGATTGTGATTGATGCAGTTGATGTCGGTGAGCCTCCGGGCACGCTAGTTCGGATGTCCGGGGAGCAGCTCAATTCCCTGCCCGGCAATAGCAGCGTTCACCAGCTGGGAGTTTCGGATCTGCTGGTCGCGTTACGAATGCTCGCCGATCGCCAACCGGAGGTAGTGCTGCTGGGCGTGCAGCCAGGGAGCACTGATTGGTCGTGCGAGTTGTCGCCTCCCGTTGCAGCCGCGTTAGATTACCTGGTGGAGGCCAGCATACGGGAGTTGCAGGCACAAGCAGAGCCTGGAACAGTGCCGACGTCAACAGTCAAATAAGCGCGATCACGGGGTTGGAAGCAGATGTTTCGCTCAACCCGCAAGACCTCAATCCGCGAGACCTCAGCTTGTAAACCATGGTTCATCTGCCTGTGCGTCCTTGGCCTCTTGTTAGGGGCGTCGTCCGGCTGCTCCCATTCGGAAAATCGGCGAGTGGAAGCGATAGTACGCGGGAATCATCTGTTCGAAATGCACTGCGCCGGCTGCCACGGGCGGCGAAGGCTCGACATGGGAAAGGTTCCGCCTGACCTGCATGGCATTTTCGAAGGCAAGTTGCTTCCCAGCGGGAGATCCGCCACAGATGATGTCGTTCGCTCGACGATACTGACCGGGCGCAGCGGCATTATGCCTCCTTTCGAAGGAAGCCTGAGCGACGAGAGCATCGATGACATCATCCTCTATCTCCACACGCTGAAATCGCCACCCTAAGCCCCAACTACGACCAGTGGCACGCCTGGTAATTCGGGGTAATTTCTGCCGGCTGACGGCGGCCAGCTCCGGCTCCGCATTGTTCCTTCGCCCGTGTTGTGCAGGCGTTGTGGTCACGCGTTTGACGTTGCCGGGGGCACTGCTCTACCCTGCCGCTCATGAATCGCCGCAAATGGATCACAATGTCTGCGGGATGCTTCGCTGTGCTGGTATGTGATCATGTCGCGGCATTCGCGATGAGCATAATGTCTGATACCCCAACACGCGATGCCACGGATGCCTTCGATCACATCCTGCTCGGCGCTTCTGAACTCGAGGCCGGCATTCGCTGGGTCGAGGAACGCACGGGCGTGCGCGCGAAATTCGGCGGCAGTCATCCCGGACGTGGCACGCGCAATGCCCTGCTTTCGCTCGGCACGGGCCACTACCTCGAGATCATTGCGCCTGACCCGGCGCAGGCTAATGCCCCCGACGAGCACGAGCTAGGACAGCTTTCGTCGCCCCGCATCATTCAATGGGCGATCCACACCGAGGACATCGTCGCCGCAAAGCGTGTGGCCGTGGCCGCCGGCGTCAAAACCATTGGGCCGCAAGCGGGCTCCCGGCAGCGTCCAGACGGTAAGATGCTTCGCTGGCAGGTGCTCGGCATCGAGCAGACTACGCCGCTGGTTCCGTTTCTTATTCAATGGGAATCGGACTCGCCGCATCCGTCGTCGGACTCACCGCATCTGGGCACGGCGAAGTCGCTGCACTTCGAGACGCCACAACCCGACGAACTGCGCCGCATTCTGCGCGGCGCCGCCATCGATGCCGACATCCGCAAATCCGACTCACCGCGCATCGTGCTGGCGGTTCAAACGGCGAGAGGGGAGATCGAGATCAGCTGATTCCAGCTTCCTTTCCGCATCTGCCGCCTCTCGCGGGCGCTCTTCCTCAGACTCAGCGTGGAGCAAGTCACTGGTTGTACCTTTGCTTATAAAAGTCGAGCTGTTGTTGCAGCTGCTCCTTGCTTAGGCCCTTTGTCCATTGATGATAAGGGCTGTTCATTACGTCCGCCGTGACGCCGGGCAGCAGAGCCTCGGCCTCAGGGATGAACTCGGTATAAAACGTTTTGGCAACTTCGAAGAAGCCATGCCACTGCGTGTAGTCCGGGCCCATCATGGCTGTGCCCATGCGGGCACGCCGCCCTTGATGATGCCAGAGCTCGTAGTAGGTCCACTCGATCTTCTCATCGAACGGAGTCTTGGTGAGCTTGTTCGCGGCATAGAGCTTGTCCATGATCGCTTTGGCCGGTCTGGCGAACTTTTCGTTGTAAAGATCAACCGTGCTCTCATACTGTTTGTAGAAGTTTTCAACCCAGCCGGTGGCGTGGCAGTTGGAACAGACATCCTGCATAGCGGCGCGGCGTTTCTCCCAATTCTCCAATTTGATGGTGACCACCGGCCGCAGTGTCATACTGATGCGATCGCCCACGTCGTGCGTTACGGGCTGGTTGCTGGTTGCGCTCATGTGGCAGGTAGCGCACGTGGGTGCCGCAGAATAGTCCTTGCCAACCACCCAGGATTTCGAAGCCAGGTTCATTTTGGCGATGTTGGCGCGGAACTGAATTCCATGCTTCGACTCGTTGTAAATCTCAATCTGTGGATGATCCGGTCCCAGATGGCACTTTCCGCAGTTCTCGGGTTGGCGAGCCACGGCTGAACTGAAAGAGTGCCGTCCATGGCAAGCAGCGCAGGTGCCTCGGCTGCCATCGGGATTCACCCGCCCGATGCCGCTGTTCGGCCAGGTATCAGCATCAAATTTCCCGTCTTTGAGATACTTGACCTCGCTGCCGTGGCACTGGCGGCAACCATTGACTGCTGCCGGACCACCTTCCACGATTTCGCCGAGCATGTTATCCAGCGAACCGATGAACTGTGCCGCCTGGGCATGATGGCTCTTTTCGAACTGTTCTACTTCTTTACTGTGGCATCGCGCGCAGTAGTTGGGGGTAACGATGACCGCGATGCGGTGTCCATAATGGTCAAAAGCCGCGGGATCGTTCTCGTTAGCGCGGTGACAGGAGTAGCAGTCCACACTCTTTCGCGCGTGGGCACTGTCTCGCCACTGTTCCACGATGCCCGGGGTACTGCTGTTGTGGCAGTCGAGGCAGGCTTGGCCTTCGGCAGACACTTGCGGATGAGCAACTGTGGACAGGAAGCATAAGGGGAGTGTCAGAAGAGCTGCAAAGCGCATGAGCACCTCCAAGGAACAATCAGGGGCGTGTTGATGATCCAAGGCTCGTCTTTCCCGGAGTTCAACTATCGCAAGCGTGACGCCTCAGCAGCATTATGCTCTCATGCAACGTTGTGTGCAGGCGATTACCCGCAGCCCCGGCCACGGAGTCAATGCGTGCAACAGAGACTTATGACCAATCGGTTCCGGGAAGCATGC
>CAYOUY010000031.1:0-56290 GCA_964407245.1 uncultured Acidobacteriaceae bacterium | reverse complement strand
GAATCCCAAGCGCAAAGCTTTGCGAATCCGAGTACTACTCGGGCGTCTGAGGAAGACGGATCGATCTCCACCGCTCTTTCTGCGGCTTTTCTCGCCAGCGTCAGGTCTTCTCGCTCGCCGTAGAGGACAACATTGTGAGTTCGGGCAATTCCGATGTAGGCCGGCGCAAAACCCGGATCCAGAGCGATTGCTTGCTGATAATACGCCCGGGCTTTCTTGGGAGCTTCATCACCTTCCCCGCGACTGTATCCATACAAGAGGTAGTTCCCTTTGATGTAAGCGTCCCAAACTTTGGGATCGACGGCCCGCGGTTGCGGCCGTGGCGATTGGTTCGGCGTTGCAGCCTGTGCCTGGACCTGTCGAGCAATGTCTGCTGCCACGTCCTGCTCGAGGGCAAAAATGTCCTGCAGCTGCTGCTCATAACTGTTCGCCCAGAGGTGTTTGTCCGAGGAGCCTTGAATGAGCTGCGCAGTAATGCGCACGCGATCACCGGAACGTTGCACAGTTCCCTCAACGATGCCGTCCACATTGAGTTCGCGAGCGATTTCGGGCAACGACTTCGCAGTTTGCCGGTACTGCATGGAGGAGGTTCGCGAAATCACTTTCAAAGAGCCGACCTGGGCAAGGCTCGTGATCAGAGCATCGGTCAGCCCGTCCGAAAAATATTCCTGATTCGGATCGCCGGAGAGATTTTGCAAGGGCAGAACGGCGATCGAGTCGATCTGCGGGACCGTGTTGGCACGGAATAATCGCCGCCGGAGTTTCCCGCCGCCCAAAACTGCTACCAGCGCGATCGCTGCCGCGAGGCCGAGCACAATGCCAAGCCGCACGTTCCGGTTGCGCGCAGGCTTCGCTACCTCGGCGATCTGCGTTTGTGCGGCAGCGTGCGTATTTCCCTCCACCGCGGCAATGAAACGGTAGCCGCGCCGCGAGAGGGTCTCGATGAAACGCGGGTTCTCCGCCGAATCCCCAAGCGCTTCCCGCAGCTTCTTGATTGCGTTGTAGAGGCCGGAATCAAAATCCACGAAGGTATCGGAGGGCCAAATCCGCTGCTGCAGCTCTTCCCGTGTTACCACCCGGCCGGGCTGCTCCAGCAGAACCTGGAGAATCTGGAAGGGCTGCTCCTGCAACCGGACTTTCAAACCCTGCCTGCGCAGTTCTCCACTCTCGGTGTCAAGCTCGAAAACGCCGAAGCGAATCAGAGTGCGAGATGGAGAACCGGCAGTCACAGACAGCGGCGCCGCAAAGCCGTGGCAGGAAGTTTATCACGGCAAGAATAGAAATCTTCGTAAGTAACTGTACGGCAGCCACTTATCTAGCTAGACAAAGAATTGAAAAAGAGTAGGCGCGGAATATTGACCCAGAACGGGAGTACTGGCAGAACGTCGGCAGTCCCGGGCACGATTTGCCCTGGGACCGACAACCAAGAAAGGAGAACCTTTATGAAGCGAACCATGAGCCTGTTAGTGATCCTCACTCTATCCGCGGCACTCGTGCCCTCTGCTTATGCCGCCAGCGGGTGCAGCAACGCCACTATGAAGGGCAACTACATCTTTGACTTTAAGGGCTGGTATCCCTTCGTCAATGCCCAAGGCAACCTCAATCTGTCCCGCTCCGCGATGGTGAACTACGTGGGCATAGGCACGTTCGATGGGGCCGGGAACTTTTCGACCACCTTCACCGCTTGCTACAACGGGACCTGCGCCGGCAATCAGACTAACTCCGGCACCTACAGCATTAACCCCGACTGTAGCGGTTCGATGCCATTGCAGGCGGGATCCTGGCTTCATCGAGACCGATGGCCTTAGCAACGTCAGCGGCCCAATGACGAAACAGTAGGTTGCGGCTCGCGGTGTCCGCATCGAGGAGAGACTTGGATCTGGTTTCTTGTGAACAGGTTTTGGGCATGGCCAGCCTAGAAGCCGGCCTCGGATAACCGGCCGGGCCAAAGGCTGGTCAATGGCTCCTTCCCGAAAGAACATCGAAGAGCAGGGAGACTCGGATGAAATCCAGAATGAGTTATGCCGCCGCACTGACGATCCTGACGACGCTGATGGCATTTCCGCTGGCCGCGCAGGATGCCAGGGGAAACCATCGCTACCACTTCCCGGGAAATCCGCGCTTACCGCAAGTTTCGCAGCGCGGAGGTCCAGCGAATCCGTCGGCAACGGCCTCGCCGGACATCATCTGGATCACGTGTCCCGCGGATGCGCTGGCGCTCGGCGCCGCTGGTTGCGGGTACCTTTCGGTGCCACTCTTTCGGTCGGAAGATGGCGCCCAAGTCGAACCCGAGGGCCACACTGACGCCACCCAAATCAACATTTACTTTGAAGTGTATGCACACTCGAATTCTGGTCCGGCGGTCAGCGCGATCGTGCCGAATCTGGGCGGGCCGGGAGAGAGCACGTCGGCTCAGAGGGCCTTGTTCCTGTCGACCTTCGCGGCCAACCTGGATGTGCATGACTTGTTGCTGGTGGACGATCGCGGCAGCGGACAGTCCGCGGCGCTTGGCTGTCCCGGCCTTCAACGCGGGACGGCAGCCAGCTTCGCCGATGCGATCGCCGAGTGCGCCGCACAGTTGGGGGCAACGAGCAGCCAATGGGGGAGCGGAAATGTCGTGTTCGATGTGGATGCGGTTCGGCAAGCCCTGGGATACGACCTCATCGACTACTACGGAGGCTCGTCGGGGGGCATGGACGCGTCGGCATACGCCGCGTGGTTCCCGCAACACGTGCGCTCGGTGATTTTGGATTCCGCCAACAGCCCGGCGACAGCAACCCCTTTCAATGACGCTTTCAATACCCACGCCGACCTGCTGACAGTTCAGTTGCTCTGCCAGCGTTCTCCCACTTGCCGGCCTGACCATCCCGACCCAGATCAGGAGCTTAGAGCCGTCATCCAAGCGGTGCAAAATAATCCGGTGCAAGGGTACGCGTACGACGCCAGCGGAAACCTGAAGTTCGTCACCGTAAACGAAGAAGTCATTGCCGAGATTGCTACTCTACCCAACGGGCCTTTCCAAGACACTGGAGAACTATTGGCCACCTGGGACTCTCTCCGCCAGGGAGATCCGTTGCCCCTGCTCCGCCTAGGCGCGGAAGAACCTTTCGCAGTTTTGTACGATGCAGGCGACCCGGCCCTGGACTCAGTTGGCGACCAGTATGCCAATCAGTGTGTCGACTACGATGGCCACAGCCCCTACAACTATCAGGAACCTCTGGCCCAGCGACTAGCGGCGTACTGGCAACTCGTGGGGACGCTTCCGACAGACTACTTCGATCCATTCTCGAAGTCGGTAGGGACGTACTTTGACTTTGAGCTTACCCAGCAATGCGCTTACTGGGAGGAATCGACGCCACACATCCCCTTGGTGCCTAAGAAAGCGACTTATCCGAATGTGCCGGTGCTGGCTACGGTGAGCGACACGGACTCCTTAGTGCCGATCAAAATGGTCCAGCTCGCCGCCCATCAATTTCCGTCCAGCTCGTTCGTCGTAATTCCAGAGGCGTTCCACGAGCCCGTGCTGTCCAACGCCTGTGCCGACACCTTGGCCACCAACTTCATCGAGACGCTGCAAGTGGGCGACACGAGCTGTGCCAAAGTGCCCGAGATCGTATGGCCGGCAATGGGTCGTTTCCCAATGGTGGCGGCTGACGCTCGTCCGGCTGACGTTGACCCGAACGGGCAGAACGAAATCGGAGTGGCGGAACGGAAAGTTGTGACCGTGGCGGTGGCGGCGGCCATCGATGCGATCAAACGCAGCGCGATTGGCTCCGGTAACGGTGTTGGTCTGAGAGCAGGGACTTTTACCACGGTCTCCACTTCGACCGGCCAGGTGACAACGCTGGTCGGCTGTGCATTCGCTTCCGATGTTCAAGTCGACGGGGTGGTGACGTGGAACTCGAACTCGGACCTGTCGCTGATCGCAGACATCACCGTTACGGGCACAGGAACGGGGGGAGGCACGCTGCATGTATCGGGAGCCTTCCACGCCCCGGGTCCAGTCGGCAATTTCGAAGTCACTGGCACGCTGGGCGGGAAAAACGTGGCGGTGCTTGTGCCGGAGGCGTAGCGGTCGTGGCAGAAGCAAGACTGTACATCGCAAAACAGAAGTTCAACCAATGAGGGGGATACATGACCGGCATCGGTCGGACAATTTGGTGGCTCTTCTTTCCGCTGTGTTTTCAGGGATGGCCGCAACCTCTGCTCGCGGGCAGCTTGCCCACCCCGCTCAGATTAAGCCTCGCCGAATCCTCCGACCGCTGAGTACACAGAACGCACCTGTTTCCCGCAATGTACCGCCGCGTCTGCCGGCGGCCGTTTCGCCGGACATCCTCTGGGTCACCTGTCCGGCGGAGGCGGAGTCGCTCGGGGCCACATGCGGAAAACTTCCGGTCCCGCATCAGTGAGCGTGTTTGGGCGGTGGCGCACATGATGTGAGTTAAGGCGGCAGGCCCACGCGGCGCAGGAAGTCGGCAAAGCGCGGATCGGAGCGCAGGGGATCGTACACAGGGTCCGCTTTGAAATGGACCTCAAAATCCGCAAGCGCCCTATCATGATGCTTGCGGAACTCTTCCATCCAGTAAAAAGCACGATCTGAACAGAGGGGGAACATTAGACGTTCCTGCCTCTTCCCATCCGCTATTTTCCGCACCAAAACGGCGATGCTTTAAATTAGTGCCGAATGGCCGCCCCCGATCCCGGGCGCGAGATCAGAGAAGACGGCCTGATTGTGCTGGAATCCAAAATGGTGGGCAGTGCAGGACTCGAACCCGCCATCAAGCCGAATTTCAAGAACTTAGCGGGAATTGGTCAGTCCCCATTCATGTCGAGACCTTCTTTCCTGGTTCTAACGCTGGCTACCTGAGCATCAGACGGGCACTGCCGTTCTGCGTAACGTCATGCGCCAATCTCACGATTACAAACGGAGCGAAGTTCTCATCGTTGGCTGCGAAGCTATATGTTGTGCTGCCAGCGAAAAACATCTAGGTAAATGAACTTAGCTACGGGGCCAAAGGGACTGGCAGATCGAGGAGGTTGCCCCATCCTCATGGGCGGCACGGGGGAGTTGCATCGCAGCTGCTTATGGAGGATAATCTTTAGCCAATTCGCCGGGCAAACCTAGGGCGTCAACTCCGGTCGTAGCCCGACACGCAGTTTCAAGTAGGCCACTCGCACCGCGCTACAGTCTGCGGAACTTAGCGACGATTGAATGCTGATTGGGGGAACGCGGCAATAAGACCGCGCGCACATCTGCGTCACGTCAACTCACTCAGACGTTGACTCCAGATGGGAATGACCCATTGGGAAAACTTGGGGCTTAAGCCCCGAGACAGGCCACGATTTTGAGCGCTTTTATTGAGGGGCCTTCCAGTTCCTGGCGAGCAGGAACTCGAACAGTCGGACTGGAACGAACGACTCGTGAGCCAAAGCCGGTCTGCACCGCGCAGGAACGATCCCTAACTTGCGAGTTCGGACCGGAACTTGCGCAAGCGTGGAGGGCATCATGAGCAACGACCCTTCAGATGCCGAGTTACGGGATTATTTTGCGGAATTGGGATTCATCACCTGTTCCCCCACCATCATACCGGTGTTACGCCGCGCACAGAAAGCAGCGAAGGTCAGTGACGTGACAGTTCTGTTGGAGGGGGAAACGGGAACGGGCAAGCAGGTTCTTGCCCAGGCCATCCACAAACTCGACCAGAAACGCAGTGCGTTTGGTTTTGTAACCGTGCATTGCAGCACTATCAGCGAGGCACTGGCCGAAAGTGAATTGTTCGGCCACCAGCGAGGTGCGTTTTCCGGGGCGGTGCAGGATCGGAAGGGTCTGTTTCAATCGGCGCACCGTGGCACGCTTTTCTTGGATGATGTGAACGATCTTCCCGGCAACATACAGCCCAAGTTGCTCGATGTTATCCAGCGCGCGGCGCTTCGGCCGGTGGGGTCTGACCGCGAGATCAGCGTGGACGTGCGCATCATCGCCGCTTGTAATCAGCCACTCGAGCCGCTGGTACGCGAGGGTCGATTCCGCGCTGATTTGTATCATCGGCTGAATGTAGTGAAGCTGTCACTGCCGCCTCTGCGCGAGCGCAATGACGACATGGCGTCCCTGATCCTCTCCTTCGCCAAGCGGCACGATTCATTGTATGGACAAGTCAAGACGGTCGAGCCGGAATTACTGGGCCTGCTTCGCCCGTACACCTTTCCCGGCAACGTGCGTGAACTGGAAAACGCGGTCCAGCGCATGTTGTTTCTCAAAACCGAGGGTAGCTCCCTTGGCGTAGCCGACTGGCTGGCACAGTCGGGATCGGATGCGCTGGGCGCTGGCCAAGACCTTCTGGCAGAAGCGGCAGCCTCCGCGTGGAAGGCTATTTCGCAACGGGGCATTTCCTACGCCGAGACCATTCAGGGGATTGAAAGAAGACTGATCGAGACCGCGGTCAACATTCCCGGCTGTACCCGGCGGCAAATGGCGCAACGGCTGCGGACCAGCGAACGAACTCTTTACTACAAGATGCGCACCCACCGCATTCAAGGTCCGGGAGCGTAATAATACAAATAATACAAAAGAGCCGCACGCTCCTCTGCCACGCTCCCCGTAGTGAAGCGCACGCTGCAATGTTTGTAAGCTGGCGTTCCATGCCCGTAAGACATTGTGCAACGTTGCAGTACGAGGCAAATACTGACAAAGATTGCAATAAATATGTGCGCGCCGGACTCGTGTTACTGCCATTTATTGCGGAGAGAAACGCAGATAACACTGAATGTATCGGCACAATTCGCCGCAACGATAACTTCTCTATAGCTGTCTAACTCCATTTGATTCCTCTGCATTAAACACCTCCGACGAGTTGTTCGACGGTTTTCCATCCCCAAAATGAGAGTGGCGCTTCATATGCAGAGGAGTTCAAGGGCTGGTAGTGGGGTTTGAGCCCGCTCCGGGGAGGCACTCCTGGCGCAAAAGGGAGACAGGGTTCGATTTGCAATCTCTGATGCTTTCCTGCCTGGAGCGGAAGACCTGACAGCGCTGGCAGGGGCAGACGAGAAAGTAGAAGGAACAGTGATTAACCTTTCCGACTCGGGTCCAAAGATAAGTTATTTCGCTGTAATCGACGTCATCCGCCGATGCACAGTCGTAGTTCCGGTCGAGAAGCTCGAAGTCGTGCAGAAAATTCGCTAGAGCCTTGCCCAGACTCAGCTGGAAGTTGTACCTGGACGTGGAGGTAAGTGTAAGTGGCGGCCCCTGTCATCGAACTACACGGGCTGGGAGAAACCGAGCCCGCAAGGCATCGCGTAACAGCTCTCCTGCCGGCGCTGACTCGCCTCGACAAGTTGCTCGACCTCGCGGTGAAGTCAACCCAGGCTCCATCGCAACGTTCGGTGTCCTTCCGCGGACTTTTCATCGATCGGGAGCAAGTCAATCGGCTCTTGTCACAAATGCCAGGCGAGGCGCAGTTTCCGCTGGTCTATCAATCTCTGGAAGCGACCGCCCGCCCGCCCGCAGACGAGTCTCCGCTCGAGTGGATCGCGCGTTCGTTCGGCCTCGGTAGTTTTGAAGCGGATGTGATTCTACTGGCGCTGGCGCCGGAAATCGATCTCCGTTACGAAAAGATTTTTGCGTACCTTCAGGACGACGTAACGCGCAAGCGCCCAACGGTGGAACTCGCACTGAATCTGCTTTGCTCCTCCCTGGAGGAGAAACTGGATCGTCGGGCTTGTTTCTCATCACATGGCCAGTTGATTCGGCAGCGTCTGGTGCAAATCGCCGCCGACCCGAACCAGAGTGACCCATCGTCGCTTGCTCACTACATCAAGCTCGATGACCAGATTAAACGCCTGCTGCTGGGCCAAGCCGGGCTGGACGATCGTCTTTCCGGCTTTTGCGAACTCATTGAACCGTCAATGAAGTGGGACGATCTGGCGCTGAACGAGGAGACGAAGCGTGGAATGCTGCGCCTGGCGGGGGATGCAAGATCCTCGAACAAGCCGTTGCGCCTGTATTTTCAACGACGCGGAGGTCCCGAGAAACGGGAAGCGGCAGAAGCGCTGGCCAACAGTTTGAGCAGCAGACTGCTGGTCGCAAGGATCGACCGGTTCCCCGACCACGCCAACGCAACCCTGCTGTGGAATCTGGTGATGCGCGAGGCGCAGTTGCAGAATGCGATTTTATTTATCACGTCCTTGGATGAGTTTCGAACCGCCGACGCGCCCCTTCGGTGCCGCGATTTGCTGGAGAGCGCCACTGCCTTCAACGGAATTACCCTTTTCGCTGGGAAGCACGCCTGGGAGCCGCAATCAATTCCCGGGCTGATTGTCACACCGATTGATTTTCAAGTGTCGCACTTTGAGGAGCGCCAGGCGCGCTGGCAGAAGGAACTCAGCGCAGCAGGTGCGGACTTGGATCGGGAAGACTTGGCCATGCTGGCAGGGCGGTTTCGGCTCACTCCGTTTCAAATCACACAGGCGGTTGCCACTGCGTGCTCGAGTTCTGCGTGGCGGCGTGCTCATTCCGGTTACCCGGCAGCCGGCGCAACCACCGCTCCGTCGCTCGACGAACTGGCCGCGGCCGCGCGCGCGCAATGTGGACATGAATTGGCTGCTCTGGCGCACAAGATCGAGCCGCGATACGGATGGGACGATCTGATTCTGGCTCCCGATCCGAAAGCTCAACTCCGCGAGATCTGCGCCCAGTGCGAATGCCGGGACATTGTCTATGAGCAGTGGGGGTTCGACCGCAAGCTGTCGCTGGGCAAAGGCTTGAACGTCCTTTTTGCCGGTGGGCCGGGTACCGGGAAGACCATGGGCGCTGAGGTGATCGCGCGCGAACTGCGCCTCGATCTGTATCGCATCGATCTGTCCCAGGTGGTCAGCAAGTACATTGGCGAAACGGAAAAAAATCTGGATCGAATTTTCACCGCCGCCGAAGACAGTAACGCCATTCTTTTTTTCGACGAAGCGGACGCCTTATTCGGCAAGCGTTCGGAAGTTCGCGACGCTCACGATCGTTACGCCAACATCGAGATTTCCTACCTCCTGCAAAAAATGGAGGAATACCAGGGAGCCAGCATCCTTGCAACAAATCTGCGCCAGAATCTCGACGACGCTTTCGTACGCCGGCTGCAGGCCATCGTTGAGTTTCCCTTTCCGGACGAGGGATGCCGCCGCCGCATCTGGGAAAGCGTTTTTCCGAAGGAAGCGCCGGTCGGCGCGGATGTCCGCTTCGACTTGCTCGCGCGCGAAGTGCGCCTCGCAGGCGGAAATATCAAAAACATGGCGCTGGCTGCGGCGTTCTTCGCCGCCGGCGACGGCGGCGTGGTTCGCACCACGCATTTGGTGCAGGCAGCGCGCCGGGAACACCAGAAACTGGCGCGCTCGTGGAATCCGGGCGAGCTTTCCAGGATCGTCGCCGAATCCGCTTTGGAGCTGGAACGCAACGTTCATTCGCTTTAGCGAGAAACGCGATCACATCATGATGAAGGCCGCGTACATTGACGATCTCAGCGAGACCCTGAAAGCCGTCCTTCAGGATCCGAGTTTTGCGACCATGTTCCCCGAGCTGGCCGCAGCCGACATCATCTTTGACCGGCCCAGCGACACGCTGGCGCCGCCCAAGACAACCGTCGATCTGTTCCTCTATGACATCCGCGAAGATCTCGACCTGCGCTCGAACCAGACCACCATCACTCGCGCTGGCAATCAGACCATCACCCATCCGGCGGCGCTCCGGCTGGCGTGTTCCTTTCTGGCAACCGCTTGGCCGGTAGGCGGAACTGATCTGCCGTTGCAGGAACAGCGCCTGCTCTCGGAAGTGCTGGTGGTGCTTTCGCACTATCCGGAGATTCCGTCGAGTTTCTTGCAAGGCAGCCTGGTGGGGCAACAGCCACCATTGCCGATGGTGGCTCTGCATCCCGATGCGCTCAAGAATCTGGCCGAATTCTGGAGCTCTTTAGGAAGCAAGCTGAAGGCTTCTTTGACCGTGACCGTCACCATCAGCGTGCCGGTGTTCAGCGACATCACGGACTTCATCGTGACGACCGAAAACCTTGCCTTTGCGCCGGGAATGTCGTCTCCGCCCGAGGGGCTGCTTGAATTCGGCGGACAGGTTGTCAATTCACTTTCGCAGGGCGTAGCCGGCGCGCTCGTCGATGTGCTCGATCCACTTTCGCTGGTGCCCAGCGCCCCGCCGCAGACTACACGCCGCAGCGGGCACTACGTTTTTTCACAAATCGCAGCTGGTAACTACAAGCTTCGTGCGGTTGCCACAGGCTTTAAGCCGCAGGTTCAAGCCGTAACCATTCCCGGAGTGCCCGATGACTATCGGATTCAACTGACGCCGCTCTAGGCAAAACACTTAAGGAGGAACAACTTCATGGCAACATTCTCGACCTTCAACAAAGCGCCCGGCGTGTACATCCAGGAAATCACGCTGCCCGGTCCGCTGCCTCAGGTCAGCACCAGCGTCACGGCCATCGTTGGTCCGGCACAAACGGGCCCGCTGCTCCAGCCCACCCAGCTGACCAGCATTCAGCAGTTCAATACGATCTTTGGCAGCTATATCGAGACGCCCTACCGCGTGTACGCCTGCCACGCGGTGAACGGCTTTTTCAACGAGGGCGGCCAGACGTGCTTCTTTGTGCGAGTTGGCAACGGACAGGCGGCGTCTCTCAACCTGTTGGATCAAGCCAATCTCGTGGTCCCCGCCAATCCCCAGCAGCCGACTCTCACGGTCACAGCGCAGCAAGAGGGCACGTCGGGCAACGCAATCACGGTTCAGGTGGCGCAAGCCAGCATCGCTTCCACGACGGTACCGACGGCGAACACGACGCTGACTGGGCCGTCGACTGGAATGACAGCCCCGCTTACGTCGGCAGCTGGATTCCAGCCCGGCGACACGATCACGATTGCCCAGCCGGCTCCGTCCACCACGCATGAGAACGCCGCCATCGCCGGCATCAGCGGAACCACCGTCACCTTCACTTCTCCTCTGGCGAATTCTTACCCCGCCGCCTCTACGTTCCGAACCGCCGATCTCACCGCCGGTACGACCCAGATCCGACTCGCCTCCGTCACAGGATTTCAGCCCGGAAGCTATGTGCACTTCAGCAACGGCGCTGCGCCCGATTCCTACGATGTGGTGCGCGTCGTCAACCAGGTCACCAACGTCATCACCATTACCAACGGACTGACGAATGCGTATCCCATGTCCGGCGGATCGCCCGTTGTCGATGTAGCGACCATGGAATTTACCTTGACCGTGGTTTCAGCCAGCGCGGGCACGGAGGTCTTTTCCAATCTGGCGATGGATCCGCGCCACAGCCGGTACTACGGCACGATTGTAAATTCGGGGGCGGTCAACGTCGGTCCGCCCGCTCAACCGGATACGACTCCGCCGCCGCTAAACCTGCCGGCCACTCTAGCAGCCACGAATCTGGGCACCGCGCCGAATGGAACGCTCGGTGTGAACGACAACCTGTCGACTCTCGCCCCGACCGCTTACCAGGCGGGTATCGATACGCTCAAGAAGGTCGACGTCGATCTGCTCTGCATTCCCGATGCCGTCACCACGTGGCCCACTGCCACCTCGCACTTTCAAGCAGCGGATACGCAGTCCATTCAGGCCTACATGGTCGCGCATTGCGAGCAGATGCAGGACCGGTTCGCCATTCTCGATGCTTCCGAAGCCATCGCCAGCGCGCCTACGTTCACTCCAGTCCTGAACCAGCGCGCGGGTTTGAACTCCGACAACGGTTACGGAGCACTGTATTTCCCCTGGATTGGGATCCAGAGCCCCTTCGGCAGCGGACAGATTTACGTGCCCCCGTCGGGTCACACTGCCGGTGTGTACGCGAACAATGACAACACGTTTGACCCCGCGCACGCGCCCGCCAACGAACCCATCGTCTCCGCACTGTCGCTGGAAGTCACCCTAGGCGACAGCGATCAGGGCCCCCTCAACCAGCAGGACATCAACGTCATCCGTTCCTTCAGCAGCGAGGGAATCTTGATCTGGGGAGCGCGTACGATCGCTCCTCCTGACCAGACAGCCTGGACCTATATCAACGTCCGCCGCTTGCTGACCTATATCGAGAAAACCGTGCGGGAAGGAACCCGATTTGCCGTGTTCCAACCGAACAACATCACGCTTTGGCAACAGGTCAAGCGGCTCGTCAATGATTTCTTGCTGGGCCTGTGGAACGCAGGAGACTTGTTCGGTGCCACGCCTGACCAGGCGTTCCTGGTGCGGGTGGACGCATCCTTGAACACGCCGGCCGTGGTCGCACTGGGTCAGATGATTGTCCAGGTGACCGTCGTACCAACCCATCCTGCCGAGTTCATCGTGTTCCAGGTCATTCAAGACCCGACGGGCGCGAGTTTGCAGGAATCCACTACATAGGAGGAGGCTCATGGCACCACCGCAAAATCCATACAAGGGATTTAGGTTTCTCGTTGAGATTCAGGGGATTCAGCAAGCGGGATTCATGGAGTGCAGTGCACTCGGTTCCCACCTGGAGGTCGTGGAATACCGCGAGGGCGGCGATCCCATCCACGTGCGCAAATTCCCCGGCAAGGCAAGCTATCCCGACATCACGCTTAAGTGGGGCATGACTGACAACCAGGATCTCTACAACTGGCACCTGCAAATCGTGAAGGGAAATCTCACGCGTCAGCATGGCTCCGTGGTGCAGCTTGACGACACCGGAACCGAGAAGATTCGCTGGAATCTTTACAACATGTGGCCCAGCAAATGGGATGCGCCTGCCTACAACGCCAAGGGAAACGATCTTGCGATCACATCCCTCACCATGTCCTATGAGTACGCCGAGAAGGCTTAATGCGCCTTCGGCGCGGGGGAATCGGCGGTTCGGGTGAGGCAGGTCTGGGGGTTGATCAGGATGCCGAAACAAGCTCCGACTGGCATGGAGCAGGGAGGAACTTATGTTTCAGACCGAACACGAATTCACGCTGCCCTTCGGGTACGTGGATGATCAGGGAAATCTGCACAAAGACGGCGTGATGCGATTGGCCACAGCGGGGGATGAAATCCTGCCGCTGAAAGATCCTCGCGTGCAGTCGAACCAGGCATATCTGGTCGTGGTGTTGCTTTCGCGCGTCATCACCAAGCTGGGATCGCTGGGGCAAATTACGCCGAAAGTGATCGAAGGACTCTACGCCGGCGATCTGGCGTACCTTCAGGAGCTCTACAACCGCATTAATCGCGAAGGAAAGAGCAGCCTGCCGACGATCTGCCCGCAGTGCTCGCATGCCTTCCAGGTGGAGTTGAACGCGGAGGGGGGGTTGTAGGCTACCCCCTGCAAACGCTGTTCGAGGAGGTAGCCTTCGTGGCTTATCACTTTCACTGGCCGCCGGAGACGATCGTAAATCTGCCGCACAGCGACCGCTTGCGGTGGGTCAAGGAGATCTCGGCCATCAACGAACGCATGAACAAAGAGCAAAGCAAGGAGAGCAGTCTCGGTGCAACTTTTTCCTAGAGGGATCGTCCGCAAAGCAGACCGCTTTGTACAGCGGCACGGCATTTCTCGCTCATGCGCGGCAGCGCAGGTGTCTCGTCATCTGCACTGGGTTCTTGCCATCACGGAGCGGCTGGCCCACCGAATGACCTGGTGTGGAATCCATCCCGAAAACATGACACTGTCGCTCGCGAGGCGATTCTGGATTCTTCTCCGCGACATCGCTGCCGGACGTCCTCACCCTGCTTTCACTATCCTGTCGCCTCAAACGCGAGAACGCCGTGAGCCCGCCGCGCGTCAATTCGCGCACGCGCACGAATGGAAACTGCAGATTCTGAGTCCGCAGCTAATGACGCACGGGCCGACCCGTAACGTCGCTCCGACCATCTCGGCCTTCGTACAGAACCGCGTGCACACGTCGACGACGGTCACTCTTACGCAGCTTGTACGCTCCATTGAAGCTGCCGCGAGATTGTCGCTTCGTGAATCGCCGCTCGCCACTGGAGGCGAGAGAACCTTTTCGCCGCCTCCCGCGTCCTCGGTTGTGCAATCGGCGATCCGGCCTCTGCACTCTGTATTCGCCGAATCCGATCCGGAGATCGGGGACATTCCGGCGCGAGTGCAACACAGGCACCGTCGCGTGGAACAGAGACCATTTCTGTGCTCTGGCGATTTTGCCGATCGGCTACCGACGCTCCGGAACGCAGAGCAGCCAGTCGTAGTCGATAAGTCACAACTGCGCATACGTGCACGAGCGGATGACGAATTGCCGTTCGGGCATAAACCACGAGGGCGCGCTTCGCCAGCCGAGCCCCCTGTGAACATTGGACGGATCACAGACGCCGTGCTGCAGCAGTTAGACCGCCGGCTGGTCGCCGCACGCGAACGAGTGGGACGAATTTAAGAGACAGATCTGAGAGACGAAAACCATGGCCCTTGAGCGAGTGAACATCCAGAACGAGCAGACGGGCGAGAAGTTCCTGGCGATGTTTAATCCCGAGGAATACAGCCTGAACAAGGACAACAACTACGCATCGCAGGCCATTCCCGGACTCACGTCGCCGCTTCTGCAGTTTGTTCACGGCAACCTGCAGACGCTGGACATGGAGCTTTTCTTCGACACGTTCGACACGCAGGCCGATGTTCGGACCGAAACCTCGCAAATATTCAACCTGCTGGCGATCGACTCCGACCTGCATACGCCGCCCGTCCTGCAGGTCACTTGGGGCAGTCTGGACTTTCGCTGCGTGCTCGCGAAAGTCAGCCAGAAGTTCCTCAGGTTCTACAGCGATGGCCGCCCCGGCCGGGCGCGGCTGACGGTAACGTTCAACGAATATCTGGATGCTGCGACGCAGGTCGCCCAAGCCAACCTGCAGAGCCCGGATTTCACCAAGGCTTACACGGTCATGCAAGGCGATACGCTGAGCGGCATCGCGGCAAATTTCTACGAAGACGCAACCAAGTGGCGCCCCATCGCTCTGGCCAATTCCATCGTGAATCCGCGTTCCATTACACCGGGGCAGGAACTTCAGATTCCTCCGTTGCCCTACACCGATCCCAGCACCGGAGTTGTATTGAGCTGATATGGCGCGCTATCCGCAATTCGGGCCAATGTTCACCCTCCAGATCAACGGCGCCAATTTGCCGTCCGCGTTGCGCGGAGCCATCAGCAGTGTCTCATGGACGGCGGGCATCGAGGGCTCGGACAGCGTAGAGGTCACCTTTGCCAACCAGGATCTGCAGTGGATCGATAATCCGCTGCTCGCCGTCGACAACGGATTCTCACTTTCCATCGGTTACGCACCCGATCCGTTGGAAGTCGTCTTCGTGGGTGAGATCACAGGCGTCGAGCCATCGTTTCCGAACAGCGGCATGCCCACCATCCGCATCACCGCACATGATTTTCTGCAGCGCCTCACCCACGGCAAAGTGGACCGTGCCTTTGCCATCAACATTCCCACGATCGGCACGTTGCCTCTGCCCGATCCCCTCGTTGCCGCAATCGTTTCGGCCGGAAATCTTCTGATTCCCGACCTCGACCCGATCGGCGCTGCGCTGTCGACTCTCATGAGCCTGGTCAGCTACATTCTGGCGCCGCAAGAGGCTCAGCACTCCGTGCGCACGGAAGTGGGAGAAACCGATTTCGACTTCCTGACCAAAATCGCCAAAGACAACGGGTGGGAGGTCTACATCGACCACACGCTCGAGCCGAAGGGATATGTTCTTCGCTTCCAGTTCCTGATGCAGGACTACTCGCCGAGCGTGACGCTGCAGTGGGGACAGTCGCTGATGGACTTCACGCCGCGCATCACTACCGTGGGCGACATTTTCGGCGTTTCCGCGCGCATCTGGATCTCGACCTTGCAACTGGAATTCGTCATCGTCGTCGGGTGGAATTACGATAGCGCCTCCTTCGACCTGATGATTTATCCGGGACTGGGTGACATCAGCACCATTCTCGGCGGCAACGCTTCGCAAACGGTTTCCATCAAGCCGACAGGATTTCCCACCGCGTTTCGCGACATTCTTACCGAATTGCTGCCGCGCTTGAACAATCGCCTCACCGGAACCGGCAGCACCATCGGCAATCCAGCCATCAAGCCCGGCAAGGTCATCAACCTGATTGGATTGGGAAGCCAATTCAGCGGCCTGTACCGAATTACCTCAACCACACACACGTTCGATTCCGGCGGCTACAAGACAAACTTCAAAGTGCGCAAGGAAGTTTGGTTTGGAGGAATTCCGGTTCCCAGCGGGCCGGGAGGATTGCTCCGCGTGCAGGGGCAGGCGGTTGGTTAAAGGCAGATTGACAAGACAAGGAGAGTTGCATGTCAACGGGATTGCTGGAGTGGTTCTCGGGAACGGAGAAAGAAGAAAGCGGGTTCGGGATCGCTCCCGGTGTAGTCACAGACAATTTTAACGTTCTTTCCGAGGCCAGGGTCCAGGTGCACATGACCGCTTTCCCCGACATGGATCCATGGGCGCGGGTCGTGGGCATCGGCGGCGGCTCGGGGCGTGGCTTTCTGTGGGTCCCGCAGATCGACGACGAGGTCCTGGTGGCGTTCAACAAGAACGATCATCGCGACGCCTACGTCATCGGCGGATTGTGGAGCACGCTGAATCGGCCTCCGGCCATCATTCCGACGGACTTTCTCACCAAACGAATTCTGATGACTGGAATAATGGACAGCC
Source organism: uncultured Acidobacteriaceae bacterium (assembly GCA_964407245.1). Lineage (GTDB taxonomy): Bacteria > Acidobacteriota > Terriglobia > Terriglobales > Acidobacteriaceae > Sulfotelmatobacter. The sequence continues at coordinate 39,629 of CAYOUY010000031.1, read as the reverse complement.
CGCTCGGCCACTCCATCGTCTTCGACGATCTGCTGCAGTCGGTCACGATCACAACCAGCACGAAACAAACCATCACGATGAGCCCGACGCAGATTCAGATCGGCACAGTGGGCGGCGTATTGCAGATCACACTCGGCGTCACCCCGCCGGGAATTCAGATTCAGGCCGCAGCCGGCAACATCACTCTGAGCGCGCCGACGGGCAACATCACGATCAGCGGGCTCAACGTCGCGATTCAAGGCTCGGCGAGTACCGACATCTCCTCCAGCGGCATCGTCAGCGTAGAAGGGGACATGATCACGCTCAACTAAGGACAAACACTATGCCTCCGGCGGCTCGCGTTGCAGATTTGACAAGTCACGGCACACCGCTTGGCCCCGGGCCCGGCAGCCCCACTGTTCTCATCGGTGGCATGCCGGCGTGGCGTGTGGGCTCGGATTTTCACGCATGTCCGCTGGTCACGGTACTCGTACCGCACGTCGGCGGCGTGGTCGCGATGGGCAGCATGACGGTGCTGATTGAAGGGTTCCCCGCGGCGCGCATGGGAGACATGGTCATGGAGGTGGGACCTCCGAATGCGATCGCAATGGGATGCCCCACCGTAATGATTGACGGGTAAGACAACTATGGCTGCAGGAAACTCAGCGAAGGCGTTCTTAGGCGTGGGGTGGGCATTTCCGCCGTGCACAGCAAGCGACGGATCGACCCTGGTCGCCGCCTACGAGAAAGACGTTTACCAGGCCATCTGGATCATCCTCAGTACGGATTGGGGCGAGCGCGTCATGCGGCCTACTTTCGGCGCCGGTTTGAAATCGTTTGTCTTTGGTCCCATCAATCAGACGACCATGCAGCAGGTGCAGACCCGCGTGCAACAGTCCCTGGTGCAATGGGAGCCGCGTATCACAGTCGAGCAGGTCAACGTCAGCATCGATCCCGACAATCAAGGCACGTTGCTGATTGCGATCACCTATTTTGTGAACGTCACCAATACGCTGCAAAACCTGGTGTACCCATTTTTCCTGGAGGAGGGTGCAGCTTGATTCCGCTCACCACACCTCCGGTCGACTCCCGCGATACAAACGCGGTTCTTGACGACTTCCAGAACCGGCAGCACGGTTATCTGCCGCAATGGAATCCGGGCGCCAAGTCCGCGGGCGCGGCGATCGGCCCGATTCTGGCAAGGCTTATCTACGCCATCCTGCAGCGTCTGAATCAGGCTCCCAACAAGGACAAATTGGCATTCCTCGATCTTCTCGGGTTGCGCCTGGTTCCTGCGCAGCCTGCGCGCGTGCCCATTGTTTTCAGCTTGAGCCAAGGCTCTGCGGATACTTCGGCCCCTGAGGGGACACAAGTGGCCGCTCCGCCTCCTCCCGGAAGCACGCAGCAAATCGTTTTCTCCACCGAGCAGGATGCCGCCGTGGCTGCTGCTCAACTGAGCGAGGTGTTCAGCCTGTGGCCGGGAACCGACCAATACCTGAATCATTCGGCCGCTTTGGCGGCCAGCCAGCCCTTTACGCTTTTTCAAACGCTGCAAATGCAGCCGACCGATCACATTCTCTACCTCGCGCATAGCAAGTTCCTTGCCTTTGCCGGGAACGCCTCGCTCAAAGTGACCTTCGACTTGTCGCAGCAGAGTTCGTCGGAGTTGGAAATGGCGTGGGAATACTGGGATGGACAAGTCTGGCGCGGATTTATTTCGAATCAGCCGACTTGCCTCGACCCCGTTCAGGACGGATTCGACGGCACCAATGGATTAACCGCGAGCGGCTCGGTGCAACTCGATGTACAAGGGGCGCAGACGGCGCAAACCACCGTGAATGGCGTCAATTCGTACTGGATTCGCGCCCGGCTCACGCAGCCGCTGCTGCCGGATGCCAATCAACTTCTGCCCGAAGCCGAAACCCTGCGGTTGTCAACGCTGATTGATCAGGCCCTCGAGCTGAAGCTCTCGGTCAGCTACTCCGATTGGATGAACGGAGTTCCGTTCGTCAATATCACCGATGATAGCGGACAGGCGTTATTAACTGTGAATTCAGGTAGTGCGTCTGCACCTGTGGACGCCGTGACGGTCACTGTCACCGATACATCTAATGGCAACGTCCTCCTTAACGCGAATGCTAACAGCAACATCACTGCAGTCCCGACGTTGACAACCGGTACTATGTACCAGTTCACCGTTACTTATTTTGGCATCACAGGCACCACATACCAGCAATATGGGCTTTCGGGCGCGCCCTGCTCCATTACGATCATCGTCAAAGTCGAAGGGCTGTCTCCCGACAAGGCATACTTTGAAACAAAGACGCTTGACACGACAAAAGCGTTCAATCCGCTTGGGCCCAACCCCACTTCCGGCAGCACTTTTTACTTCAAGCAGACGGAAGTCCTGAGCAAGCCTGGTGCCACTGTGTCCATCTATGCGGCGGGATCCTTACCCAATCCTGGCAATACGCTCACTGGCGGAGCGCTTCCCCACACGCTCAACTGGGAGTATTGGAATGGATTTGCTTGGACGTTGATATTTCAGGGGGAATACTCTCAGCCAGCCCAGGGCGCGTCGCCGAGCACGGGTTCAGGAGATTTCACCGCCTACGAAATTCTCCAGTTCGTTGTGCCCAACGACCTGACTGCAACTACGGTAAACAACGACAATGGCCTCTGGATTCGCGTCCGCCTCGCGACCGGCGGCTACGGACTAACACAGACGGTTACTGCAACGACGACTGATTCCTCGGGGAAAACAACTTCAACCAGCACCGCATCTTTCACGGTGCCCCAGCCGCCGTCCGTCGGTTCGTTTCTATTCGGCTATTCCTGGGTGAACGGTCCGTATCCTTTCGAACAAGTCTTCGCCTACAACGATTTCGCGTTTACCGACTACACCAGTAACGCGCTTTGGCCGGGAAGTCCGTTTCCGCCCTACCAGCTGGCTGGTGACGTGACTCCAGCCGTCTACCTCGGTTTCACAAAGCAATTGCCAGTGAACAATTTCGGCGTTTTTTTCGACGTCGACGAACAGCCTGGCGTTACATCAGGCCCAGCGATGATTTGGGAGTATTGGAACGGCGGAGGATGGGAGCCCGCCGTGGCCGAGGACGGAACCGCGGATCTGGCGCTCGCCGGAATGATCACCTTCATCCCTGCGGCTGACGCTCAACCGCTGGCGCGCTTTGACACTCCCCTGTATTGGCTGCGGGGAAGATTGAAGGAAGACGGACCGCCCAATCAGACGACGATCAACCAGATTTACACCAATGCAGTATGGGCCGACCAGTGGCAGACGTTTACCAATTCGCCGTTGGGCACCAGCACAGGCGTGCCGAGTCAGCTGTTCACCTTCAATCAGATCCCGGTTTTGCCCGGCCAGCAGATTGCGGTGCAGGAACTGAGCGGGCCGAGGGCCAACACCGAATGGCGCGGTCTGGCCATGCAGGTTGTCCCGGACGATCCCGACATCGTGACCGAACTGGAAGCCCTGCTCGCCGCTGAAGGGCCACAAACCGACATCATTATCGGTAACGTTCATCTGGTTCGCGACAGTACCAAGAGCGTCACCGCCGTGTGGATCCAATGGGCCGAAGTGCAGAACTTCTTCGAATCTGGCCCCAACGACCGGGTCTATGTTCTCGACCATGCACTCGGCCGGTTGTTCTTGGGAAATGGCGATGAAGGAATGATCCCTCCGCTGGGAGCACTGATTCAGGCAACTTCGTTCGTCTCCGGCGGAGGGCTGGCAGGGAATGTGGCAGCTTCCACCATCACGCAGTTGCTGGGCGCCGTATCGGGTGCGCAGGGAGTGACCAATCCGCGGCCGGCCGAAGGCGGGGCGGATGGCGAAACCCTGGAGCAGTTCCAGCAACGTGCTCCATCCAGCCTGCGCAACCGCGGCCGCGCCATCGTACCCGCGGATTACGAAGCGTTGGCGCAGCAGGCTTCGGCGGGCGTGGCGGTTGCCCGTGCTTTTTCGAACCTGGACGCCTCCGGAGTGACGCGCCCCGGTTGGATCACCGTGATGATCATCCCGCAGAGTCAGAGTCCCCAACCAACGCCTTCAGCGGGCTTGCGGCAGGATGTTTTGAACTTCCTGCTGGCGAACGCTCCTGCGGACGTTGCGGCCGCTCAATCCATCAGTGTGGTTGGGCCTACGTACTTGCCCGTCGACGTCAAGGCCACCCTGGCTCCCATCAATCCCGCACAGGCGGGAACCGTCGAGCAAGACGCGCTCGATGCGTTGGCCGCTTTTTTCAATCCGCTTACTGGAGGGCCGGGCGGTCTTGGTTGGGATGTCGGTCGTGGACTCTATGCGTCGGACGTTGCCGCTGTCCTGGGAGATGTCACAGGCGTGGATTACGTTCAGGATCTCGCTCTCTACGTGAACGGAGTCTTGCAGGGCGACCAGGTGCAAGTGCCGTCCGGGCAGATCGTCGTCGCCGGCCAGTTCACGCTAAGTCTGGTTTTGCCCGTTGGCGGGTAGCGATATATCGCACGCATTCATGTTGAAAGGCCAAAAATGCAATGGAAATTCTGGAAACGCTGGTGGAGAAAAGATCGCAAGCACGAAATGCCTGCTGCGCCAGTGCAGGAGTCAACCGCTTCTTCGTTGCTCTTGTCGCACAGCAGTGCGAGAGAAATTCTCGGGCTGCAACGCGTAGTCGGAAATCAGGCTGTCTTGCGGATCTTGGCGCCTGACAGAACGGATACGACTACAAGGCACATGCCAGCGTGAGCTCCGCGAAGCTGGAAATTGAGAATCAAATTCAGAAATAAAGAGGCAATGAACCCGAACCTGAACCCGGAGAAGTGAATGCCGCTGTTGCTCCCTAATCTCGATGACCGTACCTGGGCTGATCTGGTGGCCGAAGGTACTTCTCTGATCCCGGTCTACGGGCCGCAATGGACGGACCAGAACTACTCCGACCCGGGCATCACCCTCGTCGAGCTGTGTGCCTGGGTCGCGGAGATGGATATCTACCAGCTTAATCAGATATCGGACCGCGAGCGGCTGAAATTTCTGGCGCTGGTCGGGTTGGCCCCGAAGCCGCCGATTCCCGCGCACGTCATCCTTGGCGTGACGCTGGCCGCCGGCATTGCTCCGATCACGCTGCCTACCAGCCTCGAGTTCTCCGGCATCGACCCCTCAGGGATCACCACGAGCTACCGTATCCTGCACGCGTCCACCTTGGCGCAAGGTACGCTCGCCGCAATCCAGTTACAGGATTCTGCTGGATTTCATGACCTGACACCAGTATGGCGCCGTCAGGCCGTGATGAATCCCTTCGGTACGGCGCCGCAACCGGGCATGGCCGTTTACTTTGGCTTGACCGCAGCTTTGCCCGTTGACCAACCGGTTCGGCTTTTCTTCACGTTTGCGGACGGACACTCCGGCTTCGCTGAACGCAAGCGCCTGGTACGGCAACTGGAGGAGATGGAAAAACTCTGCCACCCAGATCCTTACAATCCCTGCCAGGAAAATCCCTGTCAAGAGAATGGATCGATCGCCCCGCCAGCGTCCACACAGGACTCGCTCGACCACTATCTGAAGCATTACGGTGTCCGCACGGTTTGGGAGTATCAGGCCAACATTGGCGGTCAGCTGCAATGGATCGCTCTGAATCCGGCGAACGAGGAAGTGTTGGATGAGACACGGGCGTTCACGCTGGATGGCCCAGTTACTTTCCGCGTCCCCCAAGCAATGGCCGGGCCCAGCGTCGGTGCCGTTGCCCAACCTTATTACTACGTGCGCTGCCGCTTCACGGCCGGAAGCTATGACGCTGCGCCTCTACTGCAGAATGTGGTGTTCAACGGAATTCTTGCGGAGCAGGCCGTCGCTTCGGCGACTTCACTGGTAATCGATCCCAACGCGACCATCAACTATTCGGCTGGCGGTCCGCCAACCCCAAACACGGTTACCACGCTGCAGATGAAACTGGATGCGCAAAACACGCGCATCGTTCAACTCACTTTTGGCGGCGGGACAAGCACCGATCCGCAGTTCCGCATCCTCAATTTTCAGGTCCCCGTCGCAGCCGTTCCCGGCGCGCTCTGCTGGAAAGCGGCTTTCCTGGGTTTCGGCGACGGTCTCGCCAACCAGCAGTTCGCGCTGCCGAACCTGCCGGTCAAAGCATCGAGCTTACAGGTCTATACCTCGGAAAACGGCACGTGGTATCGGTGGGAACTGCGCCGCGACTTCGACGCGTCCACGCGCAAGGATTTCCACGCAGTCCCGAACGCGACCACCGGGGCGATCTTCTTTGGCAATGGCGAGAAGGGAAGAGTGCCTCCCGCAAATTGCGAAGTCTTCGCCACAAACCTCATTACGCGAGCTCAGGCAGGAAATCTGCCCGCCGGAACCATCAACCAACTCGCAGATTCGCCGCACAATCGGGCCATCCTCTATGACCCCACGGCTGTGCCCGATGGCTGGACCAAGCTGAGGAACGAGTTGCAGTCGGTGACTAATCCGCGGGCCGCGTGGGGCGGAGCTGCCGCCGAGACGATCGACCAGACTGCCGGCGAGGCCGACCAACTGGTCGGCAGTAGCGGTCGCGCGGTCACGCTTGCCGACTATGAGCGGCTTGCCGCAAACACGCCCGGAACGCGCATCGCTCGCGTGACTGCCATTGCCAACATGCACCCTGATTTCCCCTGCTATAGCGCGCCCGGGATGATCACGGTAATTGTCCTTCCATATCTGCCCCACGGCAGCCCGATGCCAACGCCCGGATTGCTAGCCGCGGTCACCGCTTATCTTCGTCCCCGCCGCGTCATTGGCACCCGCGTCGAAGTGGTGGGCCCGACCTATCTCGAAGTTGCCGTTCAGGCCACCGTGCAATCGATGGCCGGAACGAACCGGGCAAATCTGCAACAAGCGATCGTCCAGGCTCTGAACAACTTTCTAGATCCGCTAATCGGCGGACCTGAAGGAAGGGGATGGCCCTTTGGTCGCGATGTCTATCGCTCCGAAATTATGAAGGTGATCGATGCCGTGGTGGGAGTCGACTACATCACTTCACTGGCGCTGCTTGCCGATTGTGGCCAGCCGCAGTGCGGCAATGTGTGTCTCGGACCGACTTGGCTGGTGCAGGCGGGAACGCAGCAGATCACCGTTTTGTAAAGGAAATTTTCATGTCCAGACCGGAGAGAAGGACGTTGGAGCGAGTGCAGTACTGGCAAGGCCAGATGCTGCGCGCGCAGGACTTTCTCACTCTGCAAGGAGTCGAAGCCCAGCGCCGCTGGTGGCATAACCGCGCCATCCACAATGCCTACGGGATTGCAGAAGGCTTGAGCGCAACTTTGATTCCGGCAAACGGGCCATACACTGGCGTCTCTGTTCCACCCGGAGTGGCGTACGACATTTTCGGCCGCGAGTTGATTTTGGAAAGAACACTGATCATACCTCTACCGGGCAATGTTGCTTCAAACTTCGGCGGCGCCATGAGTCTGCTCATGCGCTACAAGCCGCCTTCGCGCAGCATGCATCCCGATGAAATCTCCGAAGTCTGCTGGACGGCTCCCGGCTCCGTGATTGCAGGGACTGCGGAGTTTGTTTGGAGGACGGGCGACAATCTAAACCCGGCAGAGGGTGTTGCGGTTTTGGCAGTCAGCTATAGCGCAGGAGCACTAACTGGACCCGATCCAAACTACGTTCAGATTTCTGCCGAACCTCTCTCGCGCCCGGCGCTCGCCAGCGGCGCCACGATCCCCGGCCAGACGTCATGGGAACTGTGGACCGCGGGATTTTACCCAATAGCGGGAATCACCGACATTCCGTTCCCCCCAGTCCTGGTCGGAGTGCAAACATGGATTGACACTTCGGCCGCCGGATTCACAGATGTCCCATGTTACTTCGCCTGGCTGCAAGGGCCGCTGTGGAGTTCACAGGCGCAGCAGTTTTTGCCGACACTGCTGACGAATATCACTGACGCATCGATCATCGGCTTTACGTTCCAATTGGTGCTTCCCGCTCCGCCGCCGTCGACCGGAGGCCCGGAAATTGCAAGGCCTACCCCCCCCGCGGCGGCGCCTCCCTACACCGTTGTTAACGCCAGCAACTTTATCCAATTTGCGCAGCAGCAAGGCCTTTACGTCAGTTGGATCGGTTGCCAGATGCCGGGGAAAGCGTGTTCGTGTTCGCAGGATAGCGTGAGCGCAACCCAGGGTTCAGCTTTCGCCGCAAAAACTTAACTGAGGATCAAACATGTCCATCATCGGGTCGACACAATTCCTGGAGCGCATTCAGTTCTTTAACGGCGAGCGCTTGTTTGCCTCCGACCTGCAGTCGCTTGAGGCCTTCAATCGCGAAATGCGCTGGCTACACAATCAAAGCCTGCATCAGGCCGGCGTGGGAAGCGGATTTCAGGTAGTGGGCAACACCGGCGATCGCCAAGTGACTATTTCGCCCGGCTACGCGATCGACTCCTGCGGCCGTGAAATCATTCTGACCGAAAATCAGGTTTTGCCGATTCCTCCCGTTGCCGACAACGGCTCGGGAGCGCCAGTCTTCTACGACTTGACCGTTTCCTATCCTGACGACAGCCAGCTGGTTCCCGCCGAAACCCGCGTTGGAATCTGCACGCCGGCCGGCGTCATCAGTTTGCGCGAGGCGCCAGTCTTCTGCTGGGTTCAGCTTACCGATGACCCCACCAATCACCAACCGGTCGATCCCAGACTGAAAGACAAAATCAATAAAGCCCTGTTCTTGGTATTGGCACAGGTGCAAATTTTCAACTGCCAGCTGAAACAGCAGGTTTCGACCGTTCCCAGAAGAAATGCGCGGCCGCCGAAACAGCCAAGGGTCGCTTGCGGAACAACCCCTTATCCCACATCGTGGACGGCAACCCCTGTTGGAGGAGCGACCTCGATTTCTCCATATGACCCAGCCACGGGGAGCACATATTACCCACCGATCACCATTTCGACGCAGGTTGACACGAGTTCCGGCCAATTTCAGGCGACGCCAACGTACACCGCAAGGCTGTCCGGAAACATTCTCCAGAATGACGCCAAACTGCTCGGCAGTGAAGGACAAGTAACTTACTGGATACAGGACGGCTTGCTGTCGATCGCACAATCGCCAGCGCCCTCGCCGACAGGGTTCACTGTCAACATTTATCCCGTAATTTTGACGGTTGTGTCAGGGTCAACGGAGGTCGAGTCGATTCCGATCGACAACACGCTTTTCCAGGATTTCCAGATCACCTGGATGGGAGTTGAAAGCTGAACTTATGTCTGAGATCAGCCCAAATAATTTTGTCTTTTTGAATCGCGACGGCCGCTGGCCGGGATTCAAATACAGCGGTCTCGAAATCCGCAAGGACGGCGCGCTTCAGCTCTCTTCTGTTCCTCTGGTTTCCGGAACTCTCCCTGCGGCCATCCAGTCGGCGCCCACTCCGGATGGCCCCGCGGGCCTCGCCATCGACGTCACCGGAACGCTTTTCTTCAGCGATCCCGACGGCAACCGCGTGCGCCGCATCCTTGGCTGCGACGGCAGCGTGTGCGCGGCCCCGTGCATGGGCGGTGCAGGCAGCAGCACCACTACTTTCAGCGCGCCACGTGGCCTTTTGATCCCGCCCTCTCGCCCGTCACTGTTCGTCGTCGACAGCGGGAACAACCGCATTCAGGTTTTCGATCTCGAAACTTTCCAGCTGGTGGAAATCTGGGGCCAGTCGGACGCGAGCGCCAATCAGCCTGGATCGCAACCGGGGCAGTTTAATACGCCATGGACTCTGGCCGCCGATTCTGCGGGTAACGTCTACGTCGTGGATTACGGCAACCGGCGCATCCAAAAGTTCAATGCGATCGGTCAGGTAGTTCCGGGATTCTGGCAAAACGTTCAGGCGTCCGGGCTGTTGACGCAGCCCGCCGACATCGCCGTTCGTGAAGAGAGCGGCGTGGTCTGGGTCCTGGTCGTCGACACTGCGTCTCCAGCCGTTTACATTTTCGATGCCGACGGCCACCCGATACTGAACTCGCAGGGTCAACCGCTCGTTATCAAGGATGCTCACCTCACGCAACCGATGGGCTTGGCCGCAGCCGGTGACGCCGTGTATGTCGGCGATAACGCCGCCCAGCGCGTATTGCGATTCCAGATCGGCGACGACATCGAATATATCGGCGCGGCCATTGGTTATCACGGACCGGTAGCCGCATTGCTGCTCGGCCGAAAAGGGAATCTGTGGGTTCATGCCGGCGGGTCGCTGACTCCGACTCAGCTCGCTGCGCGCAGCGGCTATGGCACCAGCGGTTCGCTTTGGATCGACCTCAATAAACCGCTCGAGGTCAGCAATCGCCCGGTCGTGTGGCATCGTCTGCAGGCACTGACTACGATAGTGCCGGCGAATGCGCCAAACTCTCAGAATGCGCACCTTGATCTTTATGCCTATGCGTCCAGCGATCTGTCACAAGCGCCAACGGTAGATCCGGCAGCCGCCAACCCATTCTCCGATCCCAAATGGCAGGCGATTCTGCCGGCGGCCAATCTTGATGTCGCGGAACTCTTCATTGGCGGCCCCAAAGCAAAATATTTGTGGATCGGCGCCCTGTTTTCCGGCGATGGAACGGTCAGCCCGGACGTCCGCCAGCTGCGCGTCGAATTCGACTACCCCGGTTACGACGAGCATCTGCCCGCGATCTACCGCAATACGGCCAACTGCAAGGAATTTCTGGCGCGCCTGCTTTCCCTCTTCGAGAGCCTGTTCTCCGAAGTCGAATACAAGATCGGTTCGCTCGCCGCACTGTTCGATCCGCGGGCGACTCCCAAGTCGTTTCTAGCCTGGCTCGCGGGCTGCCTGGGACTGGACCTTGACGACAATTGGGACGAACAAAAACAGCGACAGATCATCGCAAGGATTTTCAAACTCTCGGGGCGTCGTGGGACGCCTGCCGGCCTGCGCGAAAGTTTGCGTCTCTTCGTCGGAGTAGACGCCACCATTGAAGAGCCGCTGCTGAACGCCTCGTGGTGGTCATTGCCAAGTTCGGATAGCTGTTGCCAGGCTTGCGCCGAGAGTGCCGGCGCGGCCGGCATGACCTGGCAGAGCACGCAAAATTCCGTGCTGGGATGGACCACAATGCTGGCGCCCGCTCAGCCGCAGGGCGCGGTGGTCGGCACTTCGGCCGTGCTCGATCAATCGCACTTAATCACGGACGACGAGTTCGGCAGCCCGCTTTTCACCGATGTCGCCTATCAATTTTCTGTTCTGGTGTATCGCAGTCAGGTGATGTGCCCGGAGGCGATCGCCAACATTCGCGCCATCGTCGACCAGGAAAAGCCGGCACACACCATTTATCAACTTTGTGTGATCGATCCGCTGTTCCGCGTTGGCTTTCAGAGCCGCTTGGGAATCGACACGGTGGTGGCGGGTCTGCCGCGCAGCTTGTCGTTGGGGATGGACCAGCCTCTCGGCGTCGATTCGGTGCTGGCCGGGTCAGCGCCCAGCCTGCTGGGAGACGACAGTCTGCTGGGAGTCAACACGCGCCTCGGTTAGACAAGTTTCGTATTGAAGGAGGACAAAATGGCAACCAGTTCCAGCTCGGCGGATTGCATGTGCGCTCCGGTTCGCAACCGCTACTTCTACGGCAAGCTGCTCGACGTCTTCCATTTCGAAATGGAGCAGAACTACTTCAACGATAAGCGCCGGCTTTTGAACCGCTTGATCTCCGGCTATGGCGTCGTCTGCGGACTGAACGTGACTCTCGGTTCAGACGGGCAAAGCGTAGTGGTCTCACCGGGTGTTGCCATCGACAAGTGTGGAAGAGAAATCATCGTTTGCCAGAACTCGGATCCGTTTCCTCTGCCGCCGCCGCTGCAGGTGCCCCCGCTCAATCAAGGTTTTGGCGGCAGCCCGACCGCCACCGGCAGTACCGCGGCCCCGGGCGTGGGCGCCGGCTCGCAGGGCGGAGGGACAATTCTTCCGCCGCCAGCGAACGACGAGTGCAATGACACCGGCGTTTACAAACACCTGTGCATCTGTTACCACGAGTGCCCCACTGATCCTTCTCCGGCTCTGGGCGGAGATTGCGACAACCAGGCGCTTTGCACGCCGGGCTCGATTCGCGAGAAATATTGCCTGAAGTTGTGCGACGGCAGGCTGTGCCCGGCATCGACCACCTCCAGTCTGCCCACGGGGATCGTCAGCAACGGTGCATTGAACTACGGCCTGTTGGCCTCTTACATCACCAACCTGCCATGCTGCACGCCGGGTACGGACTGCTGCATCGCCTTGGCCAACATTCAAATTCCGGCAGCAGGTTCGCAATATACGCAGGGCAGCATAGAGATCAACATTCGCCCGCTGGTTTATACGGCGGACCTGCTCTACGAGTTGATGCTGGCGTGGATGAGCCCAAGTACGTCTGCACTGAAGGGCGGAAAGTAATAACGACGAAGGAGAGTCATCATGGCAAACACAAATTGTTGCGGTGGAACCACCACTACGACTTGCGACAGCACCATCGCGGAACTTCCGCGTTATTATCCGCGCCAACTGATCACGCCCGATGACCTGACGCTCGAGCAGAATTATTTTCGCGACCGCATGCGGCGGCACAATCGCCTCCTCCACGGTTGGGGAGTGGTGTGCGGCGCCACGGTCTGTCCCGTGACCACCACGAATTCCGACGGCACCGTCTCGTTTACGCCCTGGCAGGTCAAGGTTCAGAAGGGCTACATTCTCGGACCTTACGGCGACGAGATCATCCTGGATTGCTGCCGCACCGTGGATTTACGCACCAGCGGCTGTTCCGGCGTCACCGGCCAGCCCTGCATTGACGCTCCTGATCCCTGGTGCAGCCAGGTCTTCATCCCGCCCACAACGACCGGCCTCCTCTACATTGCCGTCCAATATAAGCAGTGCATGATGCGCCCCGTTCGAGTACAGCCGGTGGGTTGCGGTTGCAACGACAACACCTGCGAATACTCGCGCTGGCACGACGGATATGAAATCGGAGTGCTGCAGACCTGCCCGTCCTGCAACGCGTGCGACCCGAATGTGACTGCTGCTCTGACCGCGGCCACGGCCAGTTCACTCATCACTGGCGGTGTTCCAAGTTGTCCCGATTGTTCGTGCGGCCCGTGGGTGTGCCTGGCAGAGGTGACTTTGAGCGCTGACGGCTCAGGAACCATCCAACAAATCAATAACTGTTTGTGCCGCCGGATGGTTGTTTCCCTTTGTAACTCCTGGTGGAGTCCGCAGTGCGCGGGCTCGTCCACCACGGTTACGGGTGTAGTTCCCACGAACCCGGCCACTGCCGCGGCTAATCCAGTGCCACAGGTTCCGGCCGACGGGGCAACCACGGTCCAAATCACCGTCAACGGGACGAACCTTGAAATCGGAGCCAATGTTGCGACGGGTCCGCAGGTTATTTACAGCTTCGGGGCGGGCATCACAGTTAGCGTGTCAGGACAGACCGGCGTGCTCCAGACGGGGCAAGATTCCGTCAATCTCACGGTGGAAGCCCAGACCAACGTACAGCCGGGACCGTACAACCTGACCATCGTGAATGCTGACTGCGGCGTGGTCATTGTTCCGAACGCCATACAGGTCGTCCTCGCTCCAGGATCTGGATCGGTCGGGAGTGGGGGCGGCGGGGGGGGCGCGGGCGGCTCCGCCAAGCAATCGCCGGAGCAAAAAGCGGCGGCGACGGGCAAGGGAGCCTCCGGCGCAGACAAGGCGGCGGCAGCCAAGAGGGCGAAATCTTAGGATCTCGCGGCCCAATTCTTGGCAACGGCAAACCGAAGCCAAGCACACAGGATGACACATGACGGAGCAGGACCGGGGACGCGCTTCGCCCGAAAAATCCGGCGCGAAGTCGCGCACACGCGCACGACCGAACCCGAAGGAACGATCGGAGCCGCTGCGGAATCCTGTGTTCGATCTGCAGCGAACCGCCGGCAACCAAGCCGTAGTCAACCTATTCGAATCCGGAGCCCTTCAGGCGAAACTGCGCGTGAGCCAGCCGCAGGATGCCGACGAAGTGGAGGCCGACCGCGTCGCCGACCAAGTCATCAGCACTGGCTCGGCTTTCGCGGCTCCCTCCGCAACTGCCGACACCATCCACCGCAAGTGCAAGTGCCCCGGCGGTGTTGCATCCTGCCCGGACTGCGAAGAGGAAGAAGTCGAACAAGCAAAAGGCATTCATCGTAAGTCTAACCAGCCTGCGCAACAGGAACAATCTGTCCACGACGATTTTCTGCAATCCCTGGGCCCAGGCCAGCCGTTAGATCCCGCGACGCGTCTCTTCATGGAATCTCGCTTTGGCCACGACTTTGGACATGTACGGGTCCACACGGACGAAGCGGCGGGCGACTCCGCTCGATGCCTGACCGCGCGTGCTTTTACGTTGGATCACAACATCGCGTTTGAAAAAGGAGCCTATGCTCCGCACACAACGGACGGTAGGAGGTTGCTCGCGCATGAATTGTCACATGTCGTGCAGCAGAGGTCCTCAAGCCCTGCAAGTCCCCGGTCCGGCCTGGGTCTTTCCGCCTCGGGACCGCGGAAAGTGCAGCGTGACCTCAGTGACATCGTTCTCGGCCCAGGAAAAGCATTGGTCAAGAAGGCGGCAGGCTGGCTCGTAGACCCGCGTACCAAACAATTTGCGGACGACCTTCTTGCCTCCGTCAAGGAAGCCCCGCAGCACGTCGGCGAAGTACTCGTAGGTGAGGTATGGGAGGCCATTAAAGAGCATTGGGTCAGCTTCCTGGCGGTCACGATAGGAATGATCACGGCGGAGACCATCATTGGCATCCTGACCGCTGTTCCCGAGCCGACTCTTCTGACAAAGGTCGTCGCGGTGATCCTGCAACTTCTGGTTGCCGCAATCGTTGGCTACTTCGCGGGTGTGGAGTTGGCTGGAGTCTACGAAGAGGGGCGTAACTGGTTTTCTTTGGCAAAAGAGGCCAACGGAGATCCAAAGAAAATCACCGAGGCGTCGAAATCTTTTCTGCGGATGGTTCGGCACATCATTCTCGCAATCCTGGCTCTAATAGGAGCGCGGGCCAAGATTCGGGGTGGGCTGCGCGTACCGGGCAGCGCCGTAGGTGAAACTCCAGTTGCGACGCCGCCGACGGAAGTGAAGGCTCCTCCCGTGGAGCCAACGACTCCCGCCGCGGTGCCGAAACCGCCGGCCGTGGAGCCAGCACCACCCCCGAAGGCTCCACCGCCGGTGCCGAAACCGCCTGCCGCAGAGGCAAAAAGCCCCGTCGTGGAACAGAAATCTCCGACGGTCGAACAGAAGGCACCTGCGGTTACGCCGCAGGCTCTGGAGAACGCTGCCCGCGATGCTGCGGGCAAGGCCACCAAGGCCCCTGCGGAGGGCCAACTATCGGAAGCCGGTAGATCGCTCTCCAAGCATGCTCGGGGCCAGCGGCCAGGAAGCAAGGGTTTCCCAGAGATCAAAGGTGGACCCGCAGAAATAAACACCCAGGCGGCTAACATACTCGACCAAATTCTTAAGGATCCAAATAAGATCATTAAGGTTCGTCCCGGAAGAGGGGGCGAGCAGATTCTCCAAGTAAGCAGGCCAGATGGCACGGGTGCGATTTTCACCATGCAAAATGGACAATGGACTTTCAGCTACTTCGCGGAAAACCTCTATTGAACTGCGAGAATTTCAATGAATGACAAGGGAATTGAAGCCGTGATTGCGAGTCCGCCAGAGAGAGAGGAGCTTGTGGTTCAGCTCTTTATTAAAGACGGTGGGCAGTGGGGAGAGATTTTCAGGGAGAAGGGACGTTGGTGGCTGGAATTGTATCAGCAGCCCTCAGGCCAGCCTTGGCGGCTTGACTTGGAGGAAGCTCGGAAGGTGATTGATCTTTCACTAAACGAGTTGCGCGGCCGACTGGGGAACTCAGCCTGATTTAGTTCTTTTCTATCCCGCAAGAAATTCGTCGCAAGGTAAAGCCTTGCGCCACGACGGAGTTTCGTGAGCGAAAAAGCTACAGCAACGGCGGCGCCAGAAAGGACTTCTCACCGAGGTCACGGCACGAGAGAGAATGGCGGACCATTGTCGCGACTCGTGTCAGAGACTCCTTTTTTCGGCCTGCAACAGACTCTCGGCAACCAGGCGATGCTGCAACTCTTGGAATCGGGAGTGATCCGGGCCAAGCTGCGCGTCAGCCAGCCCGGCGATCCTGACGAGACCGAAGCCGACCGTGCCGCCGAAAAAGTTGTCTCTGCCTTCCGCGCACCTGCGATCCACCGCAAGTGCGCCTGCGACGGAGGAACTCCGTGCGCAAAATGCGCGGCTGAGAGAGAAGAAGAGACAATTCACCGGAGCGTGGCAACTCCACTCCTTCGTTCGGTCCGGCCTGCTATTCAGCGGGCCCCTGCAGACCCAACCTCGACGGCTGACCCGGTGCCGGCCGCTCCTGAGAAACAGCCGCCGGGCGCCAAAACCTCAGGGACACTCGTTGTCGAAGATAACGCTGAGAAGGTCGAACCTTACCAGATGCGCAAGAGACAGTTCATCGCTCTGCTGCGCACTGAGGCCTGCGCCGCCGCCGATGCCGCCTTGGCTTCGGTCAAGCACACAACAAAGGGCTGCCCCTACGTCGCGAAATGGCTCAGCTTTTATGAGAAGCAGAGCAGCGAGCACATCGAACGCGCCATTCGCAAGTACGCTCCCGAAGCAGCCAAGGCGCGCAGCGCACGCGAAGCCATTCGAATTCTCGTGATGCGAGTCGAGCGAGCTGCGATTACGTGGGCAAGAACGGGGAAGGTTGAAGGTCTTCCCGAAGATCTCGCCAAAGAGTTGCCCGGACAAGGAGGCTTTCTCGGAGCTGTTCGCAGCTTCGCTTCTACTAGTGTGGGCGGAGCCGTTCTCGGCTTCATCGGCGGGACGAAAAAACAGGAATCGACCGGTGGCGGCGAAGTGCAGCGCAAAGCGCGCACCAGCGAAGCCACACCTGCGCACGATGCTGCGGCGGTTCGGGCGCAGCTCGGCACCGGACATACCCTCGATTCCCGCGTGCAATCGCAGATGTCGTCTGCGTTCGGGCACGACTTCTCCGGCGTTCGCGTGCACGACGATGCCAGCGCATCCAAGCTTTCTTCGGATCTCCAGGCCCGGGCATTCACGGTCGGCAGCGACGTGGCGTTCGCTTCCGGCGAATACCGTCCCGGCACGCTCATCGGCGATGCCCTGATTGCCCACGAGCTGGCACATGTCGTGCAGCAAAGCGGCGGAAGCCCGGCTTCCACGCCTCAGCGGAAATCGGAGAGTGACGACAGTGCGCTGGAACAGGATGCAGACCGCGCTGCTGTTGGAGCTCTCTTCAGTTCGTGGCCGGGGATTAGGCGTGGCAAAGGAGGATCTGGCCGAAGTGCGGTTTCGGCTTTACGCTCAGGACTCGCTCTCCAGCGTTGCAAGGAGGCGAGTACTACATCGTCCAGTTGGTCAGTCGACGATTTGAAAGCGAATTTCAATACCTGTGACGGGACGACCAGTGCTCACACGGCTGTGAATTCGGTCACTGTCCAGGTGGGCCACAGTGTGATCGGCACAGGGGGCTCCACGTCAGGGTCTACTATCACACTCGATGCGAATAAGGACAAGTGTGACGCCACTCAGATCCTGGTTTTGGAATTGTCGAACTATTCCCATGACGGCGACTTTAAGCAGATTGGGATAGATGCCCAGGCGGGCGACGTCAGCAGGGATGCCTACATTCGCCGCAATGAAGCGCTGGAGTACGACGGTGTCACGAAGGCGCTCGCAACCTATGACTTCTGCAAAGATAAATGGGTGTGCCGCCACAGCTTTTATGAAGGGTATCGAAGCCCGTCATTTAACGAATACTTCCCGAAAATACCCTCCATTCACACAGAACACTACGGTCGATTCTGGGATGCGAACTTCAAAGCAGCGTACGAAGCGAAACATCCACCGGCGCCACCTCCGCCTCATCCTTCGCATGGGTCATTGATTCAGCGTTCTCCTGCAGGCCCAACCACTTCTACGGACGCGTCGCCGGCCGCGCCTGAGAAGCAGCCGCCGGGCGCCAAGACGGCAGGGACACTGGTTGTCGAAGATAACGCGACCAAAGTCGAGCCGTACCAGATGCGCAAGAGCCAGTTCATCGCTCTGCTGCGCACGGAGGCCTGCGCCGCCGCCGATGCGGCCTTGGCATCGGTCAAGCACACCACCAAGGGCTGCCCGTACGTTGCGAAGTGGCTCAGCTTTTATGAGAAGCAAAGCAGCGAGCACATCGAGCGCGCCATTCGCAAGTACGCTCCCGAAGCCGCGAAGGCGCGCAGCGCGCACGAGGCCACTCGCATCCTCGTCATGCGAATCGAGCGAGCCGCAATCACGTGGGCGAAGACCGGCAAGGTGGAAGGACTTCCCGAAGATCTCGCCAAAGAGTTGCCAGGCCAGGGAGGCTTTCTCGGAGCCATCCGCAGCTTCGCTTCTACCAGTGTGGGCGGAGCCATTCTCGGCTTCATCGGCGGAACGAAAAAACATGAAGAAGCCCCCGAGGGAGAGATTCACCGCAAAGCGAACAACGAAGAAGCAGCGCCCGCGCACGACGCTGCCGCGGTTCGGGCGCAACTCGGTACGGGACATTCGCTCGACTCTCGTGTGCGGTCCCAGATGTCGTCTGCGTTTGGGCATGACTTTTCCGGCGTTCGAGTACACACCGATTCCTTCGCTGCCACGCTTTCCTCAGACCTGCAAGCCCGCGCTTTCACAGTCGGCAGCGATGTAGCCTTCGCGTCAGGCGAATACCGGCCGGGGACACTCATCGGCGACGCGCTGATCGCACATGAACTGGCGCACGTGGTGCAGCAACGTGCCTCAACTCAGTCACCTTCTCTTATGCACAAAGGCGTCGAAGCAACAGAACCGGAAAACCAACAGCTCGAAAACGACGCCGATCTTTCCGCCGTCTCCGCGGTTACCCACATCTGGACGCCCGCGAGACGTGACTCCTCCAACATCCACCACAAAAGCATCCCACTCCTTAGCTCCCGTCTTCGGCTGCAGCGTTGTGGAGGAGCAGCATCAGAAATAAAGAAAGCAGAGCCCACAGCAACGACAGCTGCCGAAATCATAAGAGCGGCACACGATGAGAGTAAGGCAATCGATCTTCGTGCGAAGGACGTGGTCGAATCCATAATTCACACGTATTACCCCGGCGAGGCGGAAAAGGTTGATTCCGTCGAATATAACGACGAAAAGGCCAAAGGCGGCTTGCAAACAGAAGAGGTGTTCTCTTCAGATCGAGATCGCTCCAAGATCAAAGGCAAGATTTTCGTCGGGAGTGAGTTTGTCAAAGGCAAGGGGGGAGTGGGCGGCGTGAACGAGCGAGATTTCTCGCGCCGTGTTCTGCAGGTAGGCCACGAACTGGAGCATATCTCTCAATTTCGTGATCCGAATCTGACTCCGGTTCGAAACAAGGATGAACGCCGGAGGCGCAAGGACGAGCGCGAGTTTCTGGCCTTCTATCACGAAGCTGTGGGGATTGAAAAACCAGGAACGGGAACGATGCAACATGGCTCGCGCGCTAATTTGATCGACGCGGCTCTCGGATATTACTACTGCCTCACGGACGACAAGAAGTCGGGCTACCAGGCACAATTCACTGAACTGATAAATCGGCGCGCAAAAGAGATAGAGCTAAGCAAATGGGGCGCCGACCACTTTGGACCTGCGCCTACCGATTGCAAGCGCGCGTCGGACTGAGTGCTCGAACCCCGAACCAAGTTCTTGCGCGCGAATTGAGGGGCAAGAATGCCAAGAAATGAGAAGTATGCTTTCCGCCTCTGCGGCTACACCGGCTTCCTGCTCTCCTTCGTGCAGTCCCTCGTGCTCGTACGACACCTCGGTCTTTCGCAACTCACGCTACTCGGAATTACCGGCACCGTAATCCTCACCTTTTATGTCCTGATGATGATCACCAAGATTCTCGCCAGTGGCGAAGTCATCATCTACTATCACCACGAAATTGCCGTCATCGCGACTTCTGCGCTCTTCCTTCGGCTCACGGGGCAGCCAGTGCTGCCTTATCTCGACGTTCTCGTACTCGGCCTCGGAGTGTTTCTCGCCTGCGGCCGAATCGGTTGCTTGATTGTCGGCTGTTGTCACGGACGCCCGTGCAGGTGGGGCGTGCGCTATGGCAGCGCTCACGCCGACGCGGGGTTCCCTCGCGATCTGGTTGGCGTAAGGCTTTTTCCCATTCAAGCAGTGGAATCGGCGCTTGCGTTATGCATCGTGAGTGCCGGGTGGCTTCTTCTTCTCGCTCGCCACGCGCCGGGATCGGTGCTCGTCGGGTACGTCATCGCATACGGTTGTGGCCGATTCTGCCTCGAATTCTTTCGCGGAGATGCGGGGCGGCCGTATCTTTGGGACTTCTCCGAGGCGCAGTGGACCAGCGGGATTCTTGCCGTGGCGGTGTCGATTGGGGCCAGCGTCCGGATTCTCCCGGCCTCGAAGTGGCACTGGATCGTCCCGGCTTGTCTTGGGATCGCCATGGTCGTGCTCACCGCCTGGAGACGCCTTGACCCTTCGCGTCGCTTCGAGCTGTTTCACCCCCACCATCTGCGGGAGGTCGTTGGCGCACTGGATCACCTCGACCATCGTTTGTTTGATGCAAGATTCTCCCGTGAGCCGGATGGCTCGCTGACCGTTCACGTCGCGCAAACCTCGCGCGGCTACCGGCTTTCCATTGGAGAAACGAGAGGAGCTTCCGGTCTCATCAGACACTACTCCTTGTCGAAGAAAGACGGCGCGCTGTCACTCGGAGCAGCGCGAATACTGGCGCGCCTGATTACAAGCCTTCAGCGGCGATCCTTCTCATTCAGACTGGTGGAGGGAAGAGCAGGTGTGTTTCACGTTTTGCTGAATACTCGCAGCGATTCCCCCCAAGAAGTTTTGCGCCGGGCAATCCTAAACAAGAAGCCAGCCTGATTGCGTGAGGTGCGGTCCAAATGCAGAGCGAAGCCCAACCGTGACCCGCCAACCCGGCGATATTTTGAAGCCCGCCGGCTCAAAGTTGCATCGGGCATTCGACGCTCGGAAGCGCTTTTGGCAATTCCGGGCTTACAGGGATGCCATGGAAACAACCCGCCTGTGGTCCACTTCGCTGAAGCGGGACCCGCTGTAAATTCTCCAAAGCGGATTGACGACGAGAGCGCCGGGTGATGCGAGCAACAAGGTGGCGTCTAATCGGATGCGGCAGGCTATTCCGAGAATCCTGCTCAGTCCGGCCTGGCGGGCTATTAAATCGTTACTTTAGGGGCAAAACCGCACGGTCTCAGACTGCGTTACGGTCAGGAAGAACATTCGGCCGTGGGAAGCTTCGTCAAGGTGCCGGTGAAACAACTTGACAAAGACGAGAGGCCTACACTATAAGCCGTTAGGTCGCGCTATAACCGGTTAGATCATCGCGACAACCCGGCACAGATGCGCAAGCCGGGCTGATCGGTAGCCGTGCAGTGACTCACGGGCCCGGCGGGACCCGTCTTCGGAGGGACTATGTTTGTGACACGGTGCAGTTGGCGTCAAAGCCTGTTTCTGTGCGGGTTCGTGCTCCTGCTCTGCGGGCAGCTTTTCGGTGGCGTGACGGCCAGCATCTCGGGTACGGTGAAAGACCCCAGCGGCGCCGCCATCTCCGGCGCCACGGTTACGGCCACCAACGTCGGGACCGGCATTGCCCAAAGCGAGAAGACCAACCCTCAGGGCTACTACTCCTTCCTGACGCTTCCCCTGGGCAGATACACCCTGGATATTCAGCAGCCCGGGTTCAAGGCCTACCGGCAGACGGACATTACGCTCGACGTGAACTCCGCGCTCACCATCGACGCGACCCTCCAGGTGGGGCAGGCCAGCGAGAAGGTCGAAGTGGCCGCGGACGCGCTGCACGTGGAAAGCATCTCCTCCCAGATGGGCGAAGTCATCGAAGGCAAAGAAATGACCGACGTGCCGCTGGTGTCGCGCAGCTACACCGACTTACTGCCGCTGCAGCCCGGCGTGGTTTCCACGCCTTCCGGCATCAGCGGGGCCTACGCTGGGCCGTTCATCTCGGCCGGTTTCCCGGTGCCGCTGGTCTCCGGCGACTTGAATTCGGGGGCGCTATCAGTGAACGGGATGCGCGAATCGGCGAATGCCTTCATCCTGAATGGAATCCTGGTGCAGGAAATCGGATATTCCGGAGCCGGCGCCATTCCGAATCTGGACTCGCTTGCCGAATTCCGCATTTTGACCAACAACACCGACGCGGAATACGGAAATTATGCGGGCGCGCAAATCAACGTGGTGACCAAGTCGGGCACGAACAGGTTTCACGGAAATGTGTTCGAGTTCCTGCGCAACACGGATCTGGACGCGAAAAACTTCTTTGACGTCAGCGGACGCGGCGCCTACCACCAAAACCAGTTTGGTGGGACATTTGGTGGACCGGTCATCAAGGACAAGCTGTTTTTCTTCGCGGATTATCAGGGCAATCGGGTCATTCAAGCTGTGCCTCACGTAATCGCCAACGCACCCACGTCAGCGATGGAATCGGGAGACTTTTCCGTGCCGGCTGCCGCCGACGCTTTCACCACCACGGCGGTTTTCGCGGGGGTAAATAACGGAAACCCGGTTCCGATCCCGACTGTGGTCAGTACCGCCACTCCGGCCGGAACCGCCTGGGCTCAGCAACTTCAGACCGAACTGGGCTACCCCGTGACTGCCGGAGTGACTCCATACTACTTTCAGGCCTCAGACTACAATCCGGCTACGCAGGCACCTTACGGAGTGAATTGCACTACGACCGCGCAATGCGTCTTCCCGAACGCGCAGATTCCCATCAGCGGCGCCAACAGCGTGCTTTCGCCAATTGCGGGGAATTTGCTGACGTACATTCAGCCCGCCAATACGGAAAACGGGACATTTTTCAGTTCAGGCAGCAACAACGTTCGCGACAATAAGTTCAGCACGAGGCTGGATGCCAACACAGCGGCAGGATTGGTCAGTGCCTACTACTACTTCGACAAATACAACCGCATCGATCCTTACTGGGCCGGCAATGCGCCGTTGTATCCCGGATTCGCGGTCGACGGAAACGGGATTACGCAAAACATCAACATCGGAGTCACCAAGACGCTCAGCTCCAAATCGGTGAATGAATTTCGGGTCGGGTATTTTCGCCTGAACACCAAGCTGAATCGGCCCCAGGGCGGCACCGGAATCTCACTGTCGAGTTTGGGCTTTGCCTCGGGCGCGAATCGGGCTCCCGGAATCCTTCCCGGAACGCCCAGCGTGGAAGGTATTCCGGAGATTGATTTCAATAACTACGTCATCGGCGTGCCCAGCCGTCCCAACCAATTGCTCGACAACATTTACCAGATTGTGGACAACTTCAGCCGCGTGGTCGGAACCCATTCCATCCGCTTTGGCGGCCAGTATCACTTCAACCAGCTGGAAGAGAATCTTTCCAACGTAGCCAATGGCAACTTCTTTTTTGGCACGGCGTTTAACGGAGGAGTCAGCGAGACGGGGCTCGATTTCGCGGATTTTCTGCTGGGCGCCCCCAGTTCTTACGTGCAGGGCGAGTCGTTTCCATCCTATGGGCGTAGCTTTTACTTTGGGATTTACGGGCAGGACAGCTGGAGGGTTCGCTCGAACCTGACGCTGAACTATGGCCTGCGCTATGACGTGAGTTCGCCGTGGTATGAAAAGTACAACGAGATTCAAACCATCATTCCGGGCGAGCAGTCGGTGGTCTTCCCGGGAGCACCCCAGGGATGGCTGTTCCCGGGCGACCCTCATGTACCGCGCACACTCGCTCCCACCCGGTGGAACAATTTCGCGCCGCGCGCCGGATTGGCTTATTCGTTCGGAAGCCACGATGGCGCTCTGGGCAAGCTGCTGGGGAACGCGGGCAGTTCGAGCCTGCGTATCGGATACACATTGTCGTACGCGGTATTCGAGGGAGCGACGGACTTCAACGAAATCGGCGACGCTCCTTTTGGCGACTATACCGGACAGTTTGCCTCTGACTTTGCCGCACCCTTTACGACCCGCGCGACCGGCCAGTCCGCGAGTAACTTCTTTCCCATCACTCCGCCGCCAAAACACCCATCAGCCACCAACCCGCTGGATCAAGCGCCGCCGTATAACACTCTGGAAAATTTTTATGGAGCCTTCGGCGGGATCGGCAGCTCGCCGGCCTTCTACAACGGCAATCGGCTGCCTTACGCAGAAAACTATGAGTTGTCGTTCCAGCGTCAAATCACACCAGCTGATTTGATCACCTTGAGCTACGTTGGAACCCAAGGCCATCGCCTGCTGTCTTCGTTGTCGGCCAATCCCGGTAACCCGGCCCTTTGCTTGAGTTTGAAGTCGGAGGGCTGCGGTCCGGGCAACGAGAGCAATATTTTTGTCAACGGCACCACCGCCATTTTCGGGACCCGTCCACTGAACGCATTTTGCAATACGGGCAATGCCTGCCAATGGCCCAACACACCGGGGGCGCCGGGATCGCTGCTCCCGGATGGAAATCTGGGCGCAGTACCCTTCGGCAACGATTCCTATTTCATTACCGCAGGCCTGTCACACTACAACTCGCTCCAGGTCAACTACCGTCACACTTCTGGCCGTTTGCAGTTGTTGCTGGGCTACACGTTCAGCAAGGCGATGGACGACGCTTCCGGCTACGGCGAGCAGTTCAATCCTGTCGAGGCGAGTCTGAGTCGCGGCTTATCAGCCTTCGATTCGACCCACAACTTTGTCGTCAGCTACAACTACGAACTGCCGTTCGACCGATGGGGCGGCTCCAAGCGCCTCACCAAGGGTTGGGCGCTGAGCGGAATTACTCGCTTTGAAACGGGACTGCCAGTGACGATGGTGGAGACAGATGACCAATCTCTACTGGGCACCGCCTTTGGTGGACCGATCACATTGGCGGTGGACACCCCGGATCAAGTGGCGCCTCTTCACATCATGAATCCGCGCGACAATGCACAACACCTTTACTTCGACCCCACTTCATTTGCGCCCTCACAAGAGGGATTCGAAGGCGACGCTCGCCGCCGCTTCTTCCATGGACCCGGTATCAACAACTGGGACACGGCGCTGGTAAAAAAGACTCCGCTTAGGGAGAGTATGAATCTGGAATTCCGGGCTGAATTCTTTAACATCTTCAATCACGCCCAGTTCATTACGCCCAGCGGTATCCTCTCGAGCGCCCCGGGGCAGGTGTTGAATGCGGCGGCACCCCGGCTCGGCCAGCTTTCTCTGAAGCTAAATTTCTAGAGAGAGTGAGAAGACAACTCAACCCGGGGGACTTACGAGTCCCCCAGTTTTTTCGTAAGCTGTGATCGTTTGCAGCCGCAATGTAGACCCAACGCACCGAGTCATCCCGATGTCATCCCAGACGGCACTCGCGGCAACCCTGGTCGAACCCGGACGCTACGAGTTGCGCGAGTATCCCATCCCCGAGCCGGAGCCGGGATGCGTGCTGGTAAAGATGGAAGTCTCGGGCATCTGCGGCACCGACAAACACACCTACCAAGGGTATGTCGGCCAGTATGGCGGGCGGCCGGTGCCGTTCCCGATCATTCAGGGCCACGAAAATGTCGGGACGATTGCTGCCATCGGCGGCGGCGCGCGCTGCACCGACTTTGAAGGCATTCCGCTGCAGGTGGGCGACCGGGTGGTGGTAGGACCGAATGTGAGCTGCGGGGAGTGCTACTACTGCCGGCACGATTTCCCCTACTACTGCTGCGAAAAGACAGTCGACTACGGCAACAACATCAGTGCCGGGAACCCTCCGCATCTGTTCGGGGGATGGGCGCAGTATCTCTACGTGGTGCCGGGCAGCTTCATGGTGCGCGTGCCCGACGATCTCCCCTCCGAGATCGCGGTATTGGCGGAAATCATGGCGGTCACGGTGGGGCTGGATCGCGCGAAACAGATTTCTGCCTTCCCCAGTGAATCGTTCCGCTTCGACGATTCCGTCGTCGTGCTGGGCACGGGCCCGCTCGGGTTGTGCTTTGTGATGAAGGCGCGAATGCTGGGCGCGGGAACCATCATCGCCGTCGATCTGTCGGAGTATCGCCTGAGTTTTGCGCGCAGGCTGGGCGCCGATCATGAGATCGACGCGAGCCGAACGACACTGGCCGAGCGTCTGGCAAGGGTGCGCGAGTGGACCAACAGCCGTGGCGCCGACGTGGTGGTCGAGTGCGCCGGAGTCCCGGGCGCTGTTCCCGAGGCGCTGGAGATGCTTCGCGTCGGCGGCCTGCTGGTGGAAGCGGGAAATTTTTCGGACATGGGAGAGATTTCGATTAATCCCCATCGCCATCTTTGCGCCAAGAACATTCGCATCCTGGGGGTGGGCGGCGAGGAGCCGGCGGCGTATGGGCCGAGCCTGCGCCAGATGGCGCGCTACATGCAGCGCTATCCGTTGCGCGATTTTGTGACCCATCGCTTCCGGTTGCAGGACGTGGACGCGGCCATGAAAAAGTCGATGGCGAAGGATTCGATGAAGGTTGTGATTGATCCGTGGTCGTAGATCCGACGCAGTACAGGGCACTGTTCTACCATCTCAATTTTGAGGTTCTCCAATGTTGGACGCCGCATCGCGCTTTCATTTTGCCTGCGCCCCGGATAGCTGGGGCGTGCTCGATTATCCGGGACCGTCCTGGAACCAGTCGTACGAAAAGATGCTGGATGAAATGGTCTGGGCGGGATACACCGGCACTGAGCTTGGGCCCTACGGATTTTTCCCCACCGATCCCGCCGTGCTCAAGCCGCAACTTGACCGGCGGAAGCTCAAGCTGCTGGGCTCATTCGTCCCGGTCGTGCTCAGCGATCCAGCCTCGGCGGGAGTCGCCGTCGTGCACATTAAGAAGGTGGGCAATCTGCTGGCCACTCTCAAGGCGCCGTTTCTGGTGCTGGCCGACGCGCAGTCGGACGAGCGCAACCGCATCTCCGGCCGCGTCCCCAGGGACGGAAGCGCCGGGCTCACGGCTGAGCAGTGGAAGAATGTGGCGCGAGTGGTGGAGGAAGCGGCGCGGGTTTCCGCCGAATACGGTCTGGATCTCGTCTTTCACCCGCACGTTGCCACTTACGTCGAGACGCCCGAGGAGTGCGAGCGTTTCTTCGACGTGACCTCGCACACCGGAATCGGTTTGTGCCTCGATACCGGACACTGCGAGTTCGGCGGCGGAGATACGGTGAAGGAGGCGTTGAAATTCATGAGCGTGCTGCGCTTCCTGCACATCAAGGATGTGGATAATGCGATCCTGGCGGAGTCGCGCCGCAGGAAGCTGAATTTCGAGCAGGCGATCGAACAGAAAGTGTTCACCATCATCGGCCAGGGCGGGATTGATTTTCCGGGGCTGTTCCGGCTGCTGGACCGGAAAGGCTATTCCGGCTGGATGGTGATCGAGCAGGATGTGAAGTTCGGCGCGACCGTGGTGCCGCCGGCGGAAAGCGTCGCCGCCAGCTTGCACTATCTGAAGGGAGTGGTGCGCGATCTCACGGTGGCCCCGGCACGATGACAACTCTTCCCTGGACACGAACAACCGCCACGAACCGCCGCCGTGCTCTCAACCAACGCCGCACGGATTGCCGATGAACCCTGAGATCGCCAGCGGCGCCATTGGGCATCCAGGGCTGTTGCGGCGGCTTGGGCTGCTGAACGCCATCTCGATCAACATGTCGAACATGGTGGGGACGGGGCCGTTCATCACCGTGCCCGCGATCCTGGCGACCATGGGCGGGCCGCAGTCGCTGATTGCCTGGGGCGTCGGCGCGATGTTGGCCATCGCCGACGGGCTTGTGTTTGCCGAACTGGGTTCGGCCATTCCCGCCTCTGGCGGTTCCTATATTTTCCTGCGCGAGTGCCTGGGCCGCGAGCGCTGGGGCCACATGATGGCCTGGATTTTCGTCTGGCAATTTCTTTTCAGCGGCACCCTCGAAATCGCCACCAGCAGCATCGGCATGGCTCAGTACACGGGTTTTTTGTGGCCGGGGCTGCTGGCTCATACGTGGGGCGTCAAGCTGCTGGCCGCCGCCATCACCGCCGTGGCTATGCTTGCGTTGTATCGCAAGATTCATGACATCGCAAAGCTGATGCTGGTGCTGTGGGTGGGGATGCTGCTGACCGCGGTCTGGGTGATTTACACCGGCATGACCCACATGGAGGCAAGGCAGTTGCTCGACTTTCCGCCAGGGGCGTGGCACATCGGATTGCCCTTCATGCTTGGCCTGGGCAACGGGACCATGCTGGTGATGTTCAACTTTCTCGGCTACTACCAGATCTGTTACCTGGGCGATGAAGTCAAGGAGCCGGAGCGGGTGGTGCCGTACGGAGTGATCGTTTCGATCCTGATCGTCACCGCGATTGATTTTCTGATCTCGGCGAGCTTCACCGGTGTGGTGCCATGGCAGGAGATGATCCGGCCCGAGTCGCAGGCCTTCACCGCCATCGGCTCGGTTTACATGGCCAAGGTGGGCGGACACGTCGCGTCGCAAGTGATGACGATCATGGTGGAAGTGACCGCTTTCGCAGCCACCTATGCGATGATGCTCGGCTATTCGCGAATCCCCTACGCCGCCGCTCTCGACGGCGCGTTTTTCCGCTGGTTTGGAGAACTGCATTCCACCAAGCGATTTCCGCACAGGTCACTGTTGCTGGTGGGCGTGCTGGTGATGGTGGCGTGCTTTTTCGATCTGGTGCAGATCATCACGGCGCTGATGCTGGCCCGGATTCTCTCCATGTTTGTGGCGCAGATTATCGGCCTGCTGATCTATCGCCGCACCCGCCCGGACGCTCCGCGGCCGTTCCGCATGTGGCTGTATCCCTTGCCGGCGCTGTTCGCACTGGTGGGATGGCTGGGAGTGTTTGTTACTCCAGCGCTGCAACCCGGGGGCTGGAAATTCATGGCATATGCGTTTGGGACCATCGGGATGGGATTCGCAGCATATCTGATCCTGGCCTCGAGAAAGAAGGAATGGCCGTTCGCGAATCGGCGGGAGCAATCTGTTCTAATCGGTTAGGAAAAGGCCCCCATGCGTGGCCGTCTGCCGGCGTGGGTTTCAAGAGTGAAGCCGGGTGCAATTTACCCACGGCAAGGATTTCAGAGACAGCGACAAGCATCGCTCTGTAGGCTTATTGACTTGTTCGGGTTGAACTTTATTGCTAAAATCTCTGGCCAACTGGAGCTGCGGTGCTGCCGTTAACGGCGGCGTCCGGTTGCAGTCAAAGCGCTAAGAATGTTTCGAGGAAAATCGGCCGTGGCGAAACTGGGACTGGGTGTGCTGGGAGTGGGAGAGATGGGCAAGCGCCATGCGGAGAATCTTCGCCGCCTGGTTCCCGAAGCCAGCCTCGTGGCCGTCGCCGATGCCGCTCCGGAGCGCGCTCGCCAGGTCGCCGCTGAACTGGAAGTTGAGAAATGGTTTCCCAGCCTGGAAGAAATGCTCGCCTGCAAGGGAGTGGACGCGGTGGTGATCGCCACGCCCGACAAATTCCATGCTGCGGCCATGGTCGCCGCGGCGGAGGCCGGAAAAGACATTCTTTGCGAGAAGCCGCTGGCGCTCACCCTGGCGGATGCAAAAACGGCAGTCAACGCGGTGGCGAAGAAGGGCGTGCGTCTGCAGGTGGGATTCATGCGCCGTTACGATCCTGCTTATGCCGCCGCCATGAAGAGAATTGAGGCGGGCGAGATCGGTGAGCCGGTCACATTCAAATCCATTGGCCGCGATAAGGACGTTCCACCAATCGCGGCCTATCAGTCTCGGATTAACGGCATGCTTTTCTACACCAATACCATCCACGATTTCGACTTGGCCCGCTGGTTGATGCGCGACGAAGTTCGCGAGGTGCACTCGTACACGACCGTCGCCATCCGTCCCGAACTGGCCGAATACGGAGACGTCGTGGCCGCGGTGGTCAACCTGAAGTATGAGCGCGGCGCCATCGGCAACGTGGAATCGCACGCGCAGGCGACCTATGCCTACGACGTGCGCACGGAAGTTGTGGGATCGAAGGGCTCGATTCTCATCGGCAGCATGGAGAAGACGCCGGTAGCATTCCTGAGCTCCGGCAGCGGAACGCAAGTTCTCGCCGATCATTTTCTCAGCCGTTTTGCCGATGCGTATCTGGCTGAGGTCCGCGACTTCGTTCACAACATGCTGCATGAACACGCGCCGCGCGTCACCGGCGAAGACGGCCTGCGGGCGCTGGCCATTGCCGTCGCGGCCGAGACTTCGCATGTAAAGGGTAAGCCGTGCACGGTGAATTGCTGAATTGCTGAAGCTAGAACGGCCGGACCTAAGTGCGGTTCGGTCAAGGAGGATCCCGATGAACCCCACGACGGTCACGGCGTATAAGAGCCCGTTGCACGAAATGACGCAGACCACGCCGACCCATCTGTGGAACGATTCCGCCTCGATTCCAGAACTGACTTACTCCATCGAACATGGCGCCAGCGGGGCCACGTGCAATCCCGTCATCGTGCTTGGCGTCCTGCAAAAGGAGATGAGTCAGTGGCGGGAGCGGATTCTTTCTCTGATCAAGGAGCGGCCTACGGCCACGGAAGACGAAATCGCCTGGCAGATGGTGCGCGAAATCTCGGTGCGCGCGGCGGCGCTCCTGCGGCCCATCTTTGACGCGGAGGGTGGAAGGAATGGAAGGCTCTCCATTCAGACCGATCCCAGGCTGTTTCGCAACTCGCGGGCGATCGTGGAGCAGGCGGTCGAGTTCAGCCGGCTGGCGCCGAACATGATCGTGAAGATTCCCGTGACCAGCGCGGGCATTCCGGCGATCGAGGAAGCGACTTACCGCGGCGTCAGCATCAACGCGACCGTTTGCTTCGCCTTGCCGCAGTGCGTGGCCGTGGCCGAGGCCGTGGAGCGGGGATTGCAGCGGCGCCAACGCGAAGGCCTGGACATTGCCAGCATGGGTCCGGTGTGCACGGTTATGGTCGGGCGGCTGGATGACTGGCTCAAAGTGCTGATGGAAAAACAGAACATCGCCATTGATCCAGGGTATCTGGAGTGGGCCGGGGTTGCCGTATTCAAGAGGACGTATCGGCTCTTCCGGCAGCGCGGATACCGGTTGCGCCTGCTCTCGGCCGCATTCCGCAACCATATGCACTGGAGCGAACTGATCGGCGGCGACATCGTGATCTCGCCTCCGCATTCCTGGCAGGTGCGCTTCAACGCAAGCGATATCGAAGTGCGCAACCGGATTGATGACCCGGCCAACCCCAGCGCGGTGGAAGAGCTGTCGCGCAAGTTCCCGGATTTTCGCCGCGCCGGCAGCGAAAATGGTCTGGCCATTGAAGAATTCGATTCCTTTGGGCCCACTCGCCGGACGCTGCGCCAGTTTGTCGGGGCGTGCTCTGATCTGGACGCGTTGATACGGGATTTTCTGATTCCCAATCCCGACAAGAACTAGTCGTACCGTTGCCGCGCGGTCGTTCGCTTCGCAGAAATCTGTCAGGGAGGGTTACAGCGTGGGAAAGCTCGCTATCACTGGTGGAAAACCGTTACGCAAGGCGCCGTTCACACAATGGCCGTTCGGCAGCAAGCAGGAAATGGCCGCTCTGGCAGATGTGCTGAAAAGCACGAAATGGGGAGGACAGCCGTTTCCAGGGAAGCACTCGACTGCGTTCGCCAAGAAGTTTGCCAAGCTCCACACCGTGAAATACGCGCAATGCGTAAATACGGGCACCGTGGCAATTCAGGCAGCGCTGAAAGCCGTCGGCATACAGCCAGGGGATGAGGTAATCGTGCCAGCCTACACCTGGGAGGGAACAGTCGGCCCGGTTCTGCTGCTCAACGCGGTTCCGGTCTTTGTAGATGTCGATCCCGACACATATTGCCTCGACGCCAGGCTGATCGAGAAGGCGATCACACCCAGGACGAAGGCGATCCTTCCTGTCCATCTCGGCATGCGCTTTGCCGACATGGATGAAATTCTGCGGATCGCCGCTCAGCACAATCTGAAAGTCGTCGAGGACTGCGCGCATGCCCACGGCGGGATGTGGAAGGGCAAGGGCGCGGGCTCGATGGGCGACCTGGGCGCCTTCAGCTTTCAATCCAGCAAGCTGATCACGTGCGGCGAGGGCGGCGTGGTCATCACCAACACTCTCGAGTACATGGAGCTCGTACAGAGCTACATCAACGCCGGGCGGGCGAGCCTAACGGATCAGTTCAAGCGTCGCATCATCGGCTTCAACTACCGGCTCGGCGAGTTCCAGGCGGCGGTGCTCGGTCCGCAACTGAACCGATTGCCCGCGCAGTCCAAATTGCGCGACAAGAACATGGCGTATCTCGAAAAGCGCCTGCAAGGTACACCCGCAATCGGCCTGTTGAAGCCCGATCCGCGCATCACCCGGAAGGCTCCCTATGGGTACGTGCTGAAGTACTTCGCCGATCAGTCAAAAGGGATACCGCGCGCTGCGTTTGTGGCCGCGCTGCAGCTCGAGGGAATCCCCTGCGACGGCCTCTTCTACGAGCCGGTGTACAAGAGTTCGTTGTTTCCCGTGCAGGCGGCCGATTTCCCCGCGCTCAGTTGGGGAGGAAAGACCCTCGACCTGCGCAATATGTATTCCTGCCCTGAATCGGAAAAGGCCGGCTATCACGAAGCGGTGTGGTTCATGCACCAGATGTTCCTCGGCAGCAAAAAGGATGTGGACACAATTGCCGACGCCATTCACAAGGTGCTGGAGAACATCGAGGAACTGCGGAACCTGGACCACAAGGCAATCCGCAACCAGAGACTGAGCCGCGCGGACCGCGAAAGCTGACCGTGCCGCGGAAACCGAAAGTCGGATTCGCAGTGATCGGCCTGGGAATGATTGCGCAAGGTTCCGTGCTGCCGGCGTTTTCCCACTGCCGCCGATCGCGGCTGGTGGCTTTGGTCAGCCGGGACAGGCAGAAAGCTGCGCGCCTGGGGCGCCGTTATGCGGCCCAGGGTGCCTACGATCTGGAGGAGTACGCGAAGTGCCTTGAGAATCCCGAGGTGGACGCGGTCTATATCGCAACGCCGCCGGGTGAGCACGAAGCTGCTGCCGTGCAGGCGGCAGCAGCAGGGAAGCATGTACTATGCGAAAAACCGCTGGCGGCAACGGCGGAACAATCGGCGCACATGGTCGCCGCCTGCCGCGAGCATGGCGTCCTGCTGATGACGGCATACCGGAAATACTTCGAGCC
The DNA here is from genome assembly GCA_964407245.1 of uncultured Acidobacteriaceae bacterium. Lineage (GTDB taxonomy): Bacteria > Acidobacteriota > Terriglobia > Terriglobales > Acidobacteriaceae > Sulfotelmatobacter. Next base: position 6,485 of record CAYOUY010000031.1, on the reverse strand, counting down.
CAGCACGCGATACCTGAAAAAGCTGATCCACGACGGTGTGCTGGGGCGCGTCGATGTAATTCACACCGCCTTCAGCGAGCTACAATCGCCCGCTTCGCCGGCCTGGCTGCTCGATCCCCGGCTTGCCGGCGGCGGCCCGCTGATGGACCTGGGTGTATATTGCGTGAACACGGCGCGATGGCTGCTCGATGAAGAGCCGAGAGAAGTATCCGCGCAGTGGTGGCGCCACGATGAGGACAGGTTCCGCCGCGTGGAGCAGGGAATCGCTTTCCGCATGAATTTTCCCAGTGGCGCGGTTGCGCTGGCGAGTTCCAGCTACGGAGCTGCGATGTCTTCGTTCCTCACCGTGCAGGGGACGAAAGGATGGGCGCTGCTCGCGCCCGCGTATTCGTTCGACCGGGAACGGCGCCTCACCGGAGAAGCGAGCGGACGGAAAATCAACCGGACATTCCGGGTGATTGACGAGTTTGCCCTGGAGCTGGATGCCATGAGCGCGGCGATCGAGAACGGCGGACCGATCGAGCCAGACGGCCTGCAAGGTCACCGCGATCTGCAGATCATTGAGGCGATTTACCGGTCGGCGCGCGAACGGCGAAGCGCGGCTGTGGATTCGTGACCGGCAAACGGCGAGCCGGCAGGCCGCGTAGCCGGCCAAGGCGACGGCAAGGACGCTAGAAAATGTCACCAAGGAACAACAAGCAGGGCAAAGCCGCCAGCATCTATGACGTTGCCCGCGAGTCCGGTGTCTCCGTCTTCACTGTGTCGGCGGTCGTCAACCACAAGAGCCATGTCGGCAAGAAACTGCGGGAGCGGGTGGAAGCCGCGATCCGCAAGCTGAACTACCGGCCCAACCTGATCGCGCGCAGCCTGGCCAAGCAGCGAACCCATACCATCGGGATGATCGTCCCCGACATCGCCAATCCGTTTTTTCCGATGGTCGTCCGTGGGGCTGAAGACGCGGCCCAAAAGCACGGCTACAACTTGCTCCTGTGCAACAGTGACGACGTTCTGGACAAGGAAGAGCGCGCCATCGAGTTGCTCCTCTCCAAGCGCGTCGACGGAATTCTGCTGACCAAAGCCGCCGAAGATTTTCATCCTCCGCTGCGGCAGATGATCAAGGAAGTGGGGATACCGTTCGTTTTAGTCATGCGTACTCACCCGAAACTCACCAAGGACGCAGTCATCACTGACGACTACCAGGGAGCCTACGACGCCGTGTGCCACCTGGCGCGGGCGGGGCGGAAGCGCATCGGACTGATCAGCGGACCGCTCAAAGTCAGCAACGCACTGGCGCGCTCCCAGGGCTTTTACGACGCCCTCAAAAGCCAGGGGCTTCAGTTCGAGAAAGAACTGGTGGTAGAGGGCGACTACCGCATCGAGTCGGGATTCCGCGCCGGACACGTGTTGCTTTCGCACCGGCCGGATGGAGTTTACGTCGCCAACTACCTGATGACCGTGGGCCTGCTGAAGGCGGCGGAGGAAATGGGCTTGAAGTGTCCGGAAGACTTCGGGCTGGTCAGCTTCGACGACTATCCCTGGTTGGGAGTGTTCCATCCCAAACTGACGACGGTCGAGCTGCCCAAGCATCAGCTCGGCCATGAGGCCGCCGAGTTGCTGATCGAACGAATCTCGGGAAGCCGCACCAAAGCCGTGGTGCGCAAACTGCCGCCTGAATTGAGAATCCGGGAATCGTGCGGATTCGCCTTACATGTAGCGAAGTCGCAGCAGACCACCATTGTTCCTGCGTAGGGTCGTTCCTGCGTAGAACGACCGGCTTCTGCAGGAACTCGCGCCTCAGGATTCGCTGAAATCAATCTCCACCGAAGCCGTGCTCGTGCCGCGCGTCTTCGCGAGAAGATAGATCCCTCCGACTGCCAGCCAGATCATGCCGGCCACAAGAGTTGAAGACTGCAGTCCCAGAAAGATCGCCAGGCAGAACAGAAATCCCAGAACCGGCGAGACGATGTCGAGGAACACGTTGAGCTTGTGCTGCGGGTTTCGGGTGAATCCGAAGTGCTTGAGGGCGACGGCGTTGACCGCCATGAAAGCCATCAACGCGCCGAAATTGAGAATCTCGACCGATCGCTCCCAGCCCAGGGTCAGGGTGCCGAGATAGGCCAGAGCACCCACGATGAACACGTTGTACACGGGGTTGCCGCGAGCGGGATCGAGATAGCCGAAGACCTTCTGCGGCAGCAGATTGTCGCGGCCCATACCGTAAAGCAGGCGCACGGCGCCGAGGTGACCGGCCAGTCCGCAGGCCAGGCTCGACACCAGCAGAACCGCGCCGAATGCGGCAAACAAGCGATAGCCGCCAACCACCTCGGCCACGTCCATGAACGCGGTCTCCGGACTGGCGAGCGTGCGGTAATCGGGCCACACCCGCTGAGCCAGATAGACCTGCAACCCCGCGAACAATCCGGTAAACAGGCAAACCAGAACGCTGGCGAGAAGCACGTTACGGCGCGGATTGTGAACCTCTTCCGCCAGAATGCTCACACCGTCGAAGCCGATATAAGTAGTGGCGGCCAGCGCCGTTCCGGCGGCGATGGCGCGCACGCTGAACGTGCGAGGGTCGTAAAGCGGCTGTGCCGATATCAGCCCCTGCCAATGTTGGTGAAGCAGGACGTATTGGAAGGCTTCAATCAGAAACACCGCCATGACCAGCGACATGAAGGCAAGAAGAATCTGGTTGGTGCGGGCCGTGGTTCGGATTCCCATCCAGCACAGCAGGGTCATGAAGCCCACCGAAGCCGCCGACAGCAGCGCCAGGGGAACGTGAGGAAGCAGTCTCTGAATGGTGAGAGCCGCATACAGGCTGTTCTGCATGGGCTGGAAGAGATATTCCAGAAACATGGCCCAACCCAGCAGAAAACCGATTTGCGGGTTGAAGCCTCGCCGGGCATAGGTGTACACCGAGCCAGCCGAAGGATAGACCGTGGCCATGCGGCCAAAACTAACCGCGGTGGCCATCATGGCGATCATGGAGGTGAGCAGAGTGGTTACGGCGTGACCGCGCGAGAGCACCTGGGCCTCGCCGAACATGGGCACGGCGGCGATGGGCGAGATGAGAATGATCCCGTAGTAGATCAGGTCCCAAAGCCCGAGAACGCGCTTCAGGCGCGGCCCGGGGGTTTGTCCCTCAGTGGTCAACGGCACTCCTGCTTCGGCTAGAACGCACGCTCTTTCCTCTTAGCCTCCACGTACCTCGCCCGCGCCTCCCGCACGGAATTCACCTCGGAGACCTCGGCGATGGGAACATCCCACCACGATTCATAGCCCGGAACCCGCTGCGAGTAGTCCGTCTCGATGACAACAACCGACGTCCTCGAACTCTTTCGGGCGTGGAGAAGGGCCTGGCGCAGATCGTCGCGCGTGCGGGCGCGCACTGCGTCAGCGCCCAGGCTGCGCGCATTGGCGACGAAATCGACTTCAATCCTGTCGCCCGTGAGCGAGCCATTGCGGCGATAGCGGTATTCCGTCCCCATGCCCTGGTTGCCGCAAGCGCGCGAAAGGCCGCCGATGCTGGAAAACCCGTGATTGTCGAGGACCACGATATTCAGCTTGTAACCCTCCTGCATGGCGGTCACGATTTCCTGCGCCATCATCAGATACGATCCGTCCCCGACCATGACGTACACCTCGCGATCCGGCGCCGCCATCTTCACGCCCAGTCCGCCGGCGATCTCATAACCCATGCAGGAATAGCCATACTCCAGGTGATACTGCTTGGGATCGCGGGCCCGCCACAATTTGTGCAGGTCGCCAGGCAGGCTGCCCGCGGCGCAGACCACGACATCGCGCGGCCCACAGACCTCGTTGACCACTCCGATGACCTCTCCTTGGCTGATGGGAGGTCCCCAATTCAACTCGAAAATCCGTTGGACTTCCTTTTCCCACGCTTCCCGATAAGAGGCGATTCGGGCCGAGTACGCCGCATCCACGCGATAACCCTTCAACGCCTCCGCCAACTCCTGCAGCGTTGCCTGCGCGTCGCCAGTCAGGGGCAAGGCCAGTTGCTTGCCTGCGTCGAACTCGCTTACGTTGACATTGATGAAACGAACATCGGGGTTTTGAAACGCCGTTTGGGATGCGGTCGTGAAATCGGAGTAGCGTGTGCCCACGCCGAGAATCAGGTCGGCCTCACGGGCGAGCAGATTCGCTCCCGGAGTGCCGGTGACTCCCATCGCTCCCAAAGCCTGCGCGTGATCATAGTTCAGAGACCCTTTGCCGGCCTGCGTTTCCACCACTGGAATTCCAGTGTGCGCGGCGAAGGCCGCGAGCGCGCCGGTGGCCTCGGAATAAATGGTCCCTCCGCCGGAAATCAACACTGGCTTGTGCGCTCCCCGGATCCACTCGACGGCCCGGGAAAGCAGGCCGCGGTCGCAGCGCGGACGCGGGACCAGCCAGGTGCGCTCAGCGAAGAATTCAGCGGGAAAATCGTAGGCCTCCGCCTGCACGTCCTGGGGCAGCGCCAGAACCACCGCGCCGGTCTCGGCCGGTGATGTCAGCACGCGCATCGCGGCGGGCAGCGACGTCAGAATCTGTTCCGGTCTCTCAATGCGGTCCCAATAGCGCGCAACCGGCTTGAAGCAGTCATTCACAGAAATGTCTTGCGTGGCCGGGGACTCCAGTTGCTGCAGGACGGGGGCGACGTTGCGGCGGGCAAAAATATCGCCGGGCAGCAACAGTACAGGCAGCCGGTTGACGGTCGCCACCGCGGCCCCGGTCACCATGTTGCTGGCGCCCGGCCCGATCGAAGTGGTGCAGACCAGCGAGCGCAGGCGGTTGCTCATCTTGGCAAACCCGGCCGCGGCGTGGACCATGGCCTGCTCGTTCCGGAACAGATAGTACTTTAGACCGAAATTTTGCTCGAGGGCTTGGCCGATTCCGGCCACATTCCCATGGCCGAAGATTCCCAAGCAGCCCTCGAAGAACCGATGCTGTTTGCCGTCGCGCCCGGCGTACTGGCTCGTCAGGAACCGGATGACGGCTTGAGCGACGGTCAACCGCACTGTCATGCGAAACTGCTCCTCAGGAGGATGACGATTCCGATGCGATTCGTCCGACTGGTGTCTAAGCGATTAGCAGATTCCTCTCGCTGCCTCTCACTTGACCAGTGGCAGGCGGGGATCCGTCTCCTTCCAGGTGGACCGAATCCAGACATGGGTTGCATCTTCGGTGATGGCCAAAGCGCGCGCCGATCCCGCCAGAAAATTCAGATAATACACGTCGTACCCAGGCCCCGCGACCACGGGGTGAAAACCGTTCCGCACCAGCACCGCGTCCCCATCGCTGGCCCGAACCGTACGCCCGTCGGCCCCGTCGCCATAGAGATGTTGCAGGGCAAACCCGCCTGACTGCCGGATGCGGTAGTAGTAGATCTCGTCAAGGTCGACTTCCGCGGGTGGATTGTGCACATCGTGCTTGTGCGGAGGATAACTCGACCAGTTTCCACCCGGCGTGTACACCTCGATTACCATCAGCCGGTCGGCAGGAAAGTCGGGCATCATGATGTCGACGATCTGCCGGGAGACGTTTCCGCCTCCGCGCAAACTGCTCTTGACGTCGGAAGGGGTGATCAGCCGCGGTTCGAGCCGGGCCTTCGAAGGGACCCTGCATTCGGCAATCTCACAGGTTGATTCCGCCCGGAACTTCGCCTCGTTCCCAGCGGGGAGATAGAGCGTAAAGGGCAGGCCGTCGAAAACGTTGCGCCGCTTTCCCATGCTCCGCGGGCCTTGTCCCCAGTCGGTCTGGCAAGTGCCACCGAGCAAAACAAACGCCGCTTCTTCCTCTTCCGTGCGCGCGCGGAAAGCGTCGCCGGGCTGAAGCCGGCGCACGGAAAAACTCATCCACTCCCATTTTGCGTCCGCCCGCGAAAAGTGGCATAACTCGCCGCTTTCGTCGGGTTGCAAAGCTCGGGAGTGAACCAGGCAATCGCCAGTCATAGCTTTGAAGGCAGAGGCTGGATTGTTCGCCGCTTGCTGCTCAGATTCCGGCCCTTTCCGGCTCTCTAATCGCTTTGACACTATGGCAAACCGGCGGCGGCTTGTCAATTGGCCCCAAGGGTTAGGGAGGAGTGGTGAAGGAGCCTTTGGACGAAGGAGGGCTTCGTCGCAGCAATACCAGCGATTGAGACTGCCAACGCTCCAGACGACGAATGGGTCAGCCGGGCTTGATCTTTCGTGTTCTGCGAGAAGCTGTTAGGATGTTTCTGTGCGACAAATGCGTCCGAGTTTCCGCCGCGGTGTTGGTCGGCTTCGCTCGGACCTGGGTGTTTCGGAGCTGTCGATGGACGAAGGAGCGGTCAGCGTCGAGAGAGAGGGAATGCCGGGAGTTCATGGGCGGTTCATACGAGTAATCCGGGTCGGTTTGAGCAATCTAGGCATTTTATGCATATTGCGCAAAGCCGCATAAACACTGGCGATTGCGCATCTGGTTGATTTGGCGAGTGGGGACGTAGTTCAGTTGGTTAGAACGCTGCC
>CAYOUY010000030.1:0-6657 GCA_964407245.1 uncultured Acidobacteriaceae bacterium | reverse complement strand
GCAAGTTTGGAATGGCGATGGCTGCGATGATCAGGATGATAGCCACCACGATCAGCAGCTCAATCAGTGAGAAACCCTTTTGTTTCCTCATTGTGTAACTTTCTCCTTCGTGAGAGTTGGCGCCGATGTCGTGGCGACCTGCTCAGTTGCTTGCACGCCGTGGGCCAAGCCGCGATCTTCCGCCCCAATGGGCGAATCCATTGGGGCAATGCGAGTGTTTTCAATAGGCGATGCGGCCTCCAGGAGAAATGGCGGACAGGAACCTGGGCGGGAGCGGGAGAACGGAGTTGACACCGCTTGTCATGCTGCCACGATTTGGCACCAAAGAATTGCCTCGCTTGAACGCGCGCGCGGGGCCGGGCCCAAAAATAGCGAAGGAGCAGCGAACTTGCATTCGCTGCTCCTCTTGTACCCTCCCCGGGTACTTCGCTGAAAACCGCTAGCCTTACTGGTTGAGCGGCAGCAGACTCTGGCAAGCCGCTTCGCTGGCGATCGCGGCGCCGGTGGGCTGCACGCGAACCACAGCGTCTTCAAACGAGCAGAAGCTACGGGTACCGGTCTGGTTCAGAGTGACCGGAACGGCCGTGGCATAGTACGTGGTCGCCGGAGGACCACCCGCGCCGGTGGCCGCGAAGTTGAAGCCGCTCTTCACACCCGTGGCCAGCACGTTGTCAATCAAGCAGGCCGCAGTCGAAGTGGGTGTGCAAGGGCTGGCCCCACCCAGAGTCGCCAGCGTAGCGGCGAACCCGACGGTGGGATAGCTGGAGTTGTAGGTAACCATGCCCGTATTGATGGTACGGATGGAGGCGACAGCAGACGACTCGTTGGCCGCCATGCGGGCGCGCAGCAAGTTTGGAATGGCGATGGCTGCGATGATCAGGATGATAGCCACCACGATCAGCAGCTCGATCAGTGAGAAACCCTTCTGTTTCCGCATCTCGATTTTCCCCTCGTTGATTCGTTGAAGTATCTGGTCACGAATGACGCAGTCGTGTCTAATCATTGCACTTCCCGGGCCAAAAACGCTCGTTACTTTGGTTTCTATCCCCCTCTTAGCAACGGCTTTATTTTCAGCATGGGCATGTACTTGGGTCCTATCCTGACATGTCCATTTGCCGGCAATCTAACAAAATTAGGGCGCACCCCTGACAAATCGTGTCAGTCTGGAACGGGGACAGATTCCATTTTAGAATCGGGCGACATTCCATTTTAGAACGACTCGGCGCGCTGAACTTGCGCTAATGTGGTGTTCCGGCGATACAGTTCGGATGACAAGCCTTGAAAGGGTACGCCTTCAGGCGTGCCGTACAGGATCGATATGAAATCGCCTTTGGGCGCTGAGGGCGCGTCCCTCAGGGACTGAAGGCCGCTGGGTTCGGACGGCTTTCGGCGCGGCTGAAGCCGCGCCCCTTCAAACGTCACTGTCAAGACCGTCCAAAAAAACACCCCACTGAGAACTCCTGCCGGTCGTCCCCGAGCATCCACCTGCATGACGAAGGTACCCTCCTGCTGGATTCCTTCGAGAGCACTGCGGTTGGACCGCCTATAATCGCGTCATCTGAGGCTGGGAGTGGGAGCATTGTCTTCAACAGCGGCTACGAGACAGCAGATGGAAACTGCGGCGCGTACGATGGAAGTGCCCACGCCGTGGTGGAAGCAGAAGTTTGTCCTCGCCTCGGTGCTGGCGGTAGTGGTCCTGTACTTCTACAGCCCGGCGATGCACAACGGCTTCGTTTATTTCGATGACTCACTGTATCTCACCAAGAACGAGGCGATCCACGGCGGCCTGAGCTTCGGCACGATCAAATGGGCATTCACAACGTATCGGGCAGGCAACTGGCACCCGGTCACCTGGCTGGCCCATGCTTTCGACTGGCAGCTTTTCGGCGCGAATCCCGCCGGCCACCATGTCGTCAGTGTTCTGTTGCATGCCGCAAACTCTGTGTTGCTGTTCCTGATTCTCGCAGCGGCGACCGGTCTCGTCTGGCCGAGCCTGATCGTTGCCGCGCTCTTCGCCTTGCACCCGTTGAATGTGGAATCGGTGGCCTGGGCGGCTGAACTGAAAAACGTGCTCAGCATGTTTCTTGGCTTGCTGGCGCTTGGCTCTCACACAAAGTACGTCCGGTCGGGGAAACGTGTCTTCTACACAGGTACGCTGCTATTCTTCGCCCTCGGCCTGATGGCCAAGCCGCAGATTATCCCGCTCCCGTTCCTTCTTTTGCTGTGGGACTATTGGCCGCTCGACAGGCTCAAGCTGAGTGCGGGGCAGAATCGAGAGGGAGCGCATACGCTTTCCTTCCTGGTCGCCTCTCTGATCCGGGAGAAGACGTCGCTGTTCGTCTTGGCGGCGCTGAGCGCGGCCATCACGATGATTGCTCAGAGCTCGGCCGACGCGGTGCATAGTCTGGCGCAATTCTCGATGATTTCGCGCATCGAGAATTGCGTCGTTTCCTATGCGCGGTATCTGGGCAACATGTTCTGGCCGGCGAAGCTGGCGCCGCTGTATCCGCGTCCCGTGGGCTCGCTGCCGGTTTGGCAAGTGGTCGCGTCAGGAGCCGTACTGCTGCTGATTACCGGAGCCGTGATCTGGCGGCGCAAGCAGCGCTATCTGGTGATGGGCTGGCTGTGGTTCTTAGGCGCGCTGGTCCCGACGATCGGTCTGGTGCAGGTGGGCGAGCAGGCGAGAGCCGATCGCTACATGTATCTGCCCATGGTGGGAATTCTGATCGCGATTGTGTGGGCTCTGCGGAATGCACTGGAAGAAAAACACATTGCGAAGCGTTGGCTGGCTGCAGCTGCGGTCGCAGTCCTGATCACATTGGGAGCGACAACCATCCACCAGTTAAGACGCTGGCGTGACGGCGAAACTTTGTGGAGATATACGCTGAGCGTGACGCAGCAGAATTACATGGCGCATGACAATCTGGCTCTGGTTCTTGCTGAAGAGGGACGCGGAGACGAAGCGATCGCGGAATTCCGCGCGGCCGAGAGTCTCCATCAGTATCCTGCGGCGCAGATTCTGAACTTGGCGTCGTATGAGCAGACTCATGGGCATCTCGAGGGCGCGATCGAGCAGTGTGAACGAGCAGCACAGAGCTCAAACGATCCTGCCGTCCAGGCTGCGGCCTGGGATCAGGAAGGGACGATCTACGTTCAACAGGCGGACTGGGAGCGCGCAAAGCAAGCCTATGAAAAATCGGTGTCCGCCAAGCCTGACGACGCGAATGCGTTGGCCGCTACGGGACTGCTGGCTGGGAAGAGTGGTGACGCCCAACTTGCCCAGCGGCGGCTGGCGCGCCTGATGGATGTTGCTCCGAGCGACGTTGGGCTGTTATTGATGGCCAGTGCGCTGCGCCAGGCGGGACGGGAGCGTGAAGCGGATGCAGCGTTCGAGCAAGCGCGGAAGGTCTCTCCAAATTTTGTCCAGGCGCAAGAGGCGGCCAGGCGATACGCCGCGTCTTTCGGGGTACTGCTGCACTAGCGAGAGCGGCGACCTTTTCCCCTCCTCGTTCTCAGTGCATCCGTCCGTTGTAAAATGAGCGCCTCTCACGGGCGACACGTCTCATGGGCAACTCGTCGAATCCATTCTTCATCGATCCTGAAGTCTCGCGCGCATGGACGCTTCCTTCCAAGCTGTACACGGATGCGGACGTATTCGTCTCAGAGAAAGAAAAGATCTTTGCGCGCACATGGCAAGTTGTCGGGCACGCCAGCCAGGTCGCCAATCCGGGCGATTACTTCACGACTGAACTTGTGGGCGAGCCGCTGGCGTTCGTTCGCGGCACAGATGACCGCCTGCGAGGTTTTTATAATGTCTGCCGCCATCGTGCGGGACGTCCAGCAGAAGGTTGCGGGTCGCGCAAACTGTTTCGCTGCGGTTATCACGGCTGGACCTACGGGCTCGACGGCGCCTTGATCAGTGCGACAGAGATCGAGGGCGTGGAAGGATTCCGGCCGGAAGATTTCGCGCTGGTGCCGGTGCGGACGGAAACGTGGTTCAACCTGGTGTTCGCGAATCTGGATCCGGAAGCGCCGCTGCTGTTCGAGAGTTTGGGCGATCTGCCGAACCAGGCAGCGAAATTTCCGTTCAGCACGATGAAGCTGTTCGAGCGCCGCACTTACGACATGAAGTGCAACTGGAAGACGTATGTCGACAATTACCTCGAGGGCTATCACCTGCCGAGCGTGCATCCGGGGTTGAACCGCGAGCTGGATTACAACGCGTATGTCGTGGAACCTTACATGGGACGCCTTGAAGGGAGCAGTCCTGAGCGAGGTTACGGATACGTCCGTCAGTACAGTCCGATCCGTGGGGCGCAGCCGGGGGATGCGACCCCGCGGCGCTATCAGGAGGCCGGTGCGGATTCCACCGCGGACTATTTCTGGATCTTCCCGAACTGGATGCTGAACTGCTATCCCGACAATGTCTCGTTGAACATTGTGCTGCCGGTCGAACCGGAGCGTTCGCTGGCGATCTTCGAGTGGTACCTGCCGGAAAAAGATCACGCGGCGCCGGCGGCGAAGAAATCAGTCGAGTTCAGCCACCAGATTCAGGTCGAGGACGTGGCAATCTGCGAGACGGTGCAGAAAAATCTGCGGTCCCGCAGTTACTCGCGCGGACGGTTCAGCGTGAAACAGGAAAAAGGCGTGCACGCCTTTCACCGCATGTATGCGGAAGCGATGAGTTGGTAGTCGCCGCTCGTCCCAGCGGCTTCGGGGCGGCATCCATCCTTTGCTCCGAGGGCGAGACGCCCTCAGAACGGCCGGCAAGATGCCGGCGCCACACTTCTTACTTCGCCAGCGGCTGCACAATGTCATCCAGGTAAGCCGGTGTTCCTTCCCCACGCACCAGGGTGGGATAGCGCTCGCCGTCGTGATAATCCACATCGGCTTCGGTCACTACGGTGTCGTTCTGCAGGATGAAGTGGATCGGCGCCGATGATGTCTTCGCCTGCCGGATGGCCGCGTGCAGCGCCTCCCGCGAAAAGACCTTGCCATTGACCGCCAGGATCTTCTGGCCGGGGATGAATTTCGCCTTGTCGGCAGGGCCCGCAACGCGCACGTCGGAGAGGCTGACGCCGTCGTTTTCGAACGAGATGCCGAGGGAGAACCAGACATCCGATCCTGCTGACCCTGCACGCTGGGCCATCCGTGTTTTCTGGTAGTCGCTGGGCTTGTCGGTGTAAACCAGCTTGTAGCCGCCTTGCTCGATGCCCTCCACGTCCACATGCGGATTAACGTTGTTCACTCGCTCGTTCAGAAATGCCGCCCAATCGTATCTCACGACCGCGTTCAGGTCGCTCACGATTTCATTGAAGTCGTAGGGAACGACGGTAGGAGTGCCATCGCCGCCCTTGTTCAGGTAAACGGCCATGAAATCGCGGATATTCTTGTTGTTTGAAGTGAGCTTGCGAATGGTGGTATCGACGTCGAGCCAGAGCAGGTTGCCCTCCGGATAGTAGTCCGTACCGCGTCGCCAGTTGGCCCAAGGTGCCGGACCGAAGCGGAAGCCGGAGACGGAGATTGCGGTGTCTCCGGTGCTGCGCCAGAGGCGGCCCATGGTGTTATCCATGGTGGCGGCGTCGAGCGCGATTTCCTCGCGATAGTGCTCGGGCGAAATGGCTCCGCAGCGAGCGCCCAGCACGTCTCCCAGATAATCGGTCAGGCCTTCGTAAACCCAAAGCAACTCGCCCTTCATCGGCGTCGTGTAATCAGGTGTGGCCAGGCCGGCCGGGCGGCGATACTTTCCATTCCACGAATGGGTGAACTCGTGCGGGAGAAGACTGTTCGAGGCCATCTCGCCATCGTCGGTGTAGAGGGAGCGCTCGGGCAGGCTGTTGTCGGAAGATTCGTGATGCTCGAGTCCGCCGCCTCCCTGCGCGCCTTTGAGCGCGAGCAGGAAATGATAGCTGCGGTAATGCGGCGCGCCGTACATGGCAAGCGATTCGTGGATCAGGCGGTTCCAGTGGTCGAGGACCGTGGGGCGAATTTCCACGTCCTCGGGCGCTTCGCCGAAGACGTCGATGAAATGCTTCGGAGTGACGTCGGGTGCGAGGGCATATTCGTGGAAGTACGCGCCGGTCATGATGGGCGAATCTTCGAGCATCTCAACGGTGGTTGCCGCGTAATGCACCATACCGCCGGCCGGATGCTGGGGATCGTAAGGGGAGATCGGCGTGAGCGATGTGCCAATGCCCCATCCCGCGGGCACATTCACCGACGCTTGAACCGGAATGTCGCGCACGGGAATATGCCCCGGGTAAAGCAGAAGTTTCTCCCATTCGAGCACGGCTTGATAGTTGGTAACGCTAGGCGCAATGCAATCGAGGTGCGCGTGGAGGGAAGTGACGCCGGCGGGGACGGTCACGTGATATTCGTAAAGCTCAACGTCATCGCGGCGCCAGGGGAGCGTCTTGCCGTTCGCGGTGAAGACGACTCCGGTGATGTCGGATAGCGCGCCGGTAGGCGTGTGATGACCGGGGATCCATTTGGGCGTTGTGAGCGTGAGCGGGCCCGCGGTGACGGGGATGTCAATCTCCGCATGAAAGAGCTTACGCGGCGCTTCGGTCAGATCGGCCGTGATCTGGATGGGCGTTTTCTGAGCGAGGGCCAGGGTACCAGCCAAGAAAAGCAGCGACAAAATATTTTTGCGAGCGA
>CAYOUY010000029.1:0-1968 GCA_964407245.1 uncultured Acidobacteriaceae bacterium | reverse complement strand
ATCTCGTCGCGCAGCGCTTCCGCCAGCCGCTGCATGTGATGCTCGCGGCTACGATGCTCCGGCATCTCCCTGCTCCCGAAAAACCTTAGAGAATAGCAGACCGAGGAAGCCGGGAGAAGTTACTTTCGTTCGGCGAAATGTTCGGAAGTCACTCTGGCAGAGCGGCTTGGCGCACCTGGATAACTATGGATAGCCGGTGATATGCGCCTGCGCGATTACAGGAACTCCACGAACGAATCCGCGATTTCGGCGCCGGTTGACGACGCAATTCGTCCTGCCTCCCGCTCCACGTTCTGCAGCAGTCCCTGCAGATAATCCTGTGAGCCGGAGATCGAGACGACGCCAATCGTCGCCCGCTGCCACAAGTCGGTGGCGTCAAGTTCGGCGACGGACACATTGAACTTGTTGCGCAGCTTGTCCTTCATGCTGCGCAGGACCTGGCGCTTGTCTTTAAGCGATCGCGCGCCTTCGATGCGCAGTTCGAGGGTGAGGAAAGCGATGGGCATGGCTGTTTCACGTTTCAGGTTTCACGTTTCAAGTTCGGACATGCAACGCGTGAAACGTGAAACACGAAACGTGAAACACCTCTGCTACGCTGGAACTTCCGCCGCGATGCGCTCGGTTACAAAGGCCTCAATCACGTCGCCGACTTTCACGTCGCCGTAATTGGTGATGGAGATGCCGCACTCGAGCCCATTGCGGACCTCGGCCACGTCTTCCTTGAAGCGGCGCAGCGAACTGATCTTGCCTTTGAAGACCTGCACATTGTCGCGGATGAGCCGCACTTCGGAGTCGCGCTTGATGGTGCCATCCTGCACATAGCAGCCGGCCACGGTGCCGACTTTCGGGATGCGGAAAGTTTCGCGCACCTCGGCCCGGCCCTGGAAATGCTCCTTAATCGTGGGCTCGAGCAGGCCGACCATGGCTTTCTTCATCTCGTCCTGCAACTCGTAGATGATCGTGTGCAGGCGGATTTCCACGTTTTCCTGTTCCGCGATCTCCTGCGCCTTGCGCTCCGGTCGGACGTTGAAGCCGATGATGACTGCGTCCGACGCCGAAGCCAGCAGCACGTCGGTCTCGGTGATGGCGCCCACGCTGGCGTGCAGGACTTTGATTTTGACCTTGTCGCTGGACATCTTGCCCAGCATGTCGGCCAGCACTTCTACCGAACCCTGCACGTCGCCCTTGAGGATGATCGGCAGTTCTTTGACGCCAGCAGCCTTCACCTGCTCCGCCAGCCCTTCGAGCGTGACGCGTGTGCTCTTGGCCAGTTGCGCCTCGCGGGCTTTCTGCTCGCGGTACTGCGCTACCTCGCGTGCCTTGTCGCGCTCAGCCACCACTACCATCTGGTCGCCGGCCTGCGGCAGACCTTCGAGGCCGAGCACTTCGACTGGCGTCGAAGGCGGCGCCTCTTCGAGAGCGTTACCGCGATCGTCGAACATGGCGCGCACGCGTCCGAAGACGTTGCCGATGACGAAGTAGTCACCGACTCGCAGCGTGCCGTTCTGCACCAGGACGGTCGCCACATTGCCGCGGCCGCGGTCGAGCTTGGCTTCGATCACCACGCCGGTGGCGGGATGATCGGGCGTGGCCCGCAGCTCTTGCAGGTCAGCGACCAGGCAGGCCATCTCCAGCAGCAGGTTCAGGTTCTTCTGCTGCTTGGCGGACACTTCGACGAAAACGGTCTGCCCGCCCCAGTCTTCCGGCACCAGGCCGCGGTCGGCGAGCTGCTTCTTCACGCGTTCGGGATTGGCCTCGGGCTTATCGATCTTGTTCAGCGCGACGATGATCGGCACCTTGGCAGCGTTAGCGTGGTCGATGGCCTCGAGCGTCTGCGGCATCACGCCGTCATCGGCAGCGACCACCAGCACAACAATGTCAGTAACCTTGGCGCCGCGCGCGCGCATGCGCGTGAAGGCTTCGTGGCCGGGCGTATCGAGAAACACGATCTCGCGCCCATAGGCCGGC
>CAYOUY010000028.1:0-23434 GCA_964407245.1 uncultured Acidobacteriaceae bacterium | reverse complement strand
TGGAAAATTTCAGCTGCAGATGTTGAAGTACTCGGCCTTTGCTCCGCTGGGACGCTCGATGTCGTACATGCTGCGCGAAGAGGCGTTCCACATGGGCACGGGCAATGACGGGCTGCGGCGCATCGTGGAGGCGGGCGTGATCCCGGCGTGGCTGATCCAGAAATATCTCAACAAGTGGATTTCGAGTTCCTACGATCTGTTTGGCACCGATCATTCTTCTTCGGCGCACTGGGCGTACGTGTGGGGCGTAAAGGGGCGCTACGACGAGCCGAAGAACGAAAAGACTCCCGATCTCGACGATCTGAACGACTACAACCGCAATCTATATCGCCACGAAGTGGCAGGCCTGATCGAGCGCTTCAACAGTGCGCTGAAGCCTGGTGAGGCGAAGCTGTATGCGCCACATATCAGGTTCAATCGGGCAATCGGGAAGTATGCTGGCCAGAAATTCCATGCGCAGACCGGCGAACCGCTCGATGACCGCGCGTATGAGCAGCACTTGAAGGATTACACGCCGTCGGCGGCGGACAAAAAGCTGCTGCTCGACATCATCGCGACCGAGAAGAAGTGGATCGCTGAAAAGACCGGCGCCCGTGATCCTCTGGCGACGATTGGGGAAGTGCGGAAGTCGGCCATCAATTTGTAGAGAGCTGCTGTGTCACCACAGAGGCACAGAGACACATGGAAGCAACGAACATGAGCAGCGCCGTGCAATCTAGCTTGACGCGGTTGGCCCTAGGCATCGATCCGCCGGTTGCGCGCATCGTGTTGAATCATCCGCCGCTTAACGTCATCGACATCCCGATGATGGAAGAACTCGCCGACACATTGAAAGATATCGAGGCGCGCACCGATGTCTCCACAATCGTTCTCAGCGGTGAAGGCAAGGCTTTCTCCGCCGGCGTGGATGTCGCGGCCCACACACCCGACAAAGTCGAAGCGATGCTGTCGAAATTACACGGCGTCATCCGCGCGCTGGTGGCGACGAAGAAGGTGACCATTGCCGGAGTTCACGGTGCTTGCCTGGGCGGCGGAGCAGAACTCGCGATGGTCTGCGACGTGGTTTTCACAACTGAGTCGGCACAGTGGGGATTTCCGGAGATTAAACTCGGCTGCTATCCGCCTGTAGCCTGCACGGCATTGGCTGCGCTGATCGGGCCGAAACGTGCGGCCGAGCTGATTTTGACCGGTTGCACAATCAGCGGCAGGGAGGCTGCGGAGATCGGTCTGGCGAATCGAGCCGTCGCCGAAAACGAGTTAGGCTCAGCTGTCGATGACTGCGTAAATCGCCTTCGGAAACTGAGTCCGGCGGCGCTTTCGATCGCGAAGAAGGCTTCATACGTGTGGGATTCCATGCATTTCGACAAAGGGCTGGCGCGCGCCGAAAAAATTTATCTGGAAGAGCTGATGCAGACCGGCGATGCACAGGAAGGCATCCGCTCGTTCATGGAAAAGCGCGCGCCAAAGTGGACGGGGAAGTAGCCGCGACGGCGGACTACAAAGCTCGAAATGAAAAAGGAACTCATCTCGCTCCGTGTCAACGGCCGCACACACGAACTGGCCGTCGAGCCTAACGCAGTCCTGCTCGATGTCCTGCGGCAGGACCTGCAGCTCACTGGTTCCAAGCGCGGATGCGACGACTCCTCCTGCGGCGCCTGCACCGTGCTGGCTGATGGCGTGGCCATGATGTCCTGCACTCTACTTGCTGCCAGCTGCGAAAGCCAGGAGATCACCACGGTCGAGGGCGTCAGCGAACATGGCAGCCTGGCCGCGATTCAAAAAGCCTACGGCGACTGGGGCGGCGCGCAATGCGGATACTGCACGCCCGGCTTCATCATGACGGTGAAATCGCTCTTAGCGGAGAATCCCGATCCGTCCGAAGCCGAAATCCGCGCAGCGTTGAGTAGCAATCTGTGCCGCTGCACCGGCTACAACCAGATGTACGAAGCGATCCGGTCGGCAATTGAGGCAGAGCTGGATGGAACAGGGAAAGCGACAGCAGCCAAGGCATAGTAGGTACAGATCGTGACAAAGTTTTTCAACGACCAAGGTGGCCTCGACAAAATTGCAGCACGCCTAGCTTATGCAAAGTCTCAGATGCCAGCGAACATCCGCGAGGCACATGAGCACTGCTCAAAGCATCGAACGGAGATCGTTACTAGCCACACCTGGGGATGTTTTTACTGTCTGGAGATCTTCGACGCACGCGAGATTGAAGACTGGACTGATGATGGGCAAACCGCCATGTGCGCTAAGTGCGGAATCGACTCGGTGATAGGTTCGGGTTCTGGTTTCCCGATCACAAAAGAGTTCTTGAGGGAGATGAATAGATACTGGTTCTGAGCAAATGACGACCTCTTTCTCCATCATCGGCAAGCCCACGGCCATGATCGATGCCGCCGAGAAAACCACCGGCGCCGGCAAATATACCGACGACCTCAGCTTGCCGGGCATGTTGGTGGGGAAGATTCTGCATTCCCCCTATCCCCACGCGCGCATCAGGCGCATCGACACCAATCGCGCCGAGGCACTCGACGGCGTAGTCGCGGTTGTCGTCGGCAAAGATGCTCCAAAGACCTATGGCATCCTTCCGGTTGGCCACGATGAGTACCCGCTCGCGCTCGACAAGGTTCGCTATGTCGGCGACAACGTCGCCTGTGTGGTCGCGATCTCTGAAGCCGTCGCCGAGAAAGCTCTCGAACTGATCGACGTCGAGTATGAGGTTCTTGCAGCCTATTTCGACCCGGAAGAGTCGATGAAGGCCGAGTCCGATCTGATCCACGACAACAAGCCAGGCAATTTAGAAAAGGATTATCACCATATCTTCGGCGATCCCGACAAAGGTTTCGCCGAGGCCGATCACATTGCCGAAGCGCGCTTCATCGCCAATGAAGTTACGCACGCGGCCATGGAGCCTCATTCCACGCTGGCCTCGTTCGAGATCGATCCGCACACTGGAAAGCCGGGACGGGTCACAGTCTGGTCTTCGACGCAAGTGCCGTATTACCTGCAGCACAAGCTCTCGCTCGTGCTGGAAATGCCGATGCAGCAGATTCGCGTGATCAAGCCGCTGGTGGGCGGCGGATTCGGCGGCAAGAGCGAAGTGATCCCGCTTGAGATTATCGCTGCGGTCGCCGCGCGCAAGGCAAAAGCTCCGGTGAAAATCACCTATACAAGAGAAGAGGTTTTCTGGGCGCATCGCGGACGGCCGCGCACCATCATCGATCTGAAAACCGGCGTCAAGAGCGACGGCCGCATTACTGCTGTGAAGGCACGCGTGGTGCAGGATGGCGGTGCGTATTGCTCCTACGGCGTGGTCACTATTCTTTATTCCGGCGCACTGCTGGGCGCCCTGTACGACATTCCCAACATTCAGTACGACGGCTACCGCGTGTTGACGAACAAACCTGCCTGCGGAGCCATGCGCGGACACGGCACGGTGAACGTTCGCTTTGCCTTCGAATCGCAACTGGACGAACTAGCCGCCAAGATCGGAATGGATCCAGCAGAAATCCGCCGCCACAATCTGCTGAAACCGCCGTGTATCACGGTCAATGGATTGCGAGTTCAGAGCTACGGCCTGCCCGAATGCATCGAGAAAACGGTCGAGCGATCGGGATGGAAGCAGCGCAAGGGAAAACTTCCCAAAGGACGCGGCCTCGGCATCGCCTGCAGTCATTACGTCAGCGGCGCGGCCAATTCCATTATTCGGTCCGACATGCCGCACTCAACGGTCAATATCAAGATTGATCGCGATGGGGGCGTGGTAGTGTACACCGGAGCATCGGAAATCGGTCAGGGCTCTGACACGATGACGGCCCAGATCGCCGCGGAAACGCTGGGCTGCTCGCTGTCTCGCGTGCGTGTGGTTGCCGCCGACACGGACCTGACGCCGATTGATATCGGCTCGTACTCCAGTCGCGTCACGTTCATGGCCGGCAACGCGACGATGCGGGCGGCCGAGGAAGTAAAGAAGCTGATCGCTGCCGCCGCGGCTAAGAAAATGAATTGTGCCGTGGAAGACGTGCTGTTCCGAGACGACACGGTAGTCAGGAAAAATGGTCGTGCAGGAACAGACGCATTCATTCGTCCTCCCGAGCCGCCCGAAGAAAGCTCGGCTGCGCCCACCGTTTCCGGCCACGTCGAAGGCCAGATTCTGCGCGGGTCGTTGCAGCAGAAGCGCAAGGACGAAGGGCCCAAGGATTCCATGACCTTCGAAGAAGCCGTGGTCGCAGCCATCGATTTTCACGGCGCGCTCACCGGCACAGGGTCCTACGCGCCTCCACAAGAGGCACGCGGCGGAAAGCACAAGGGCGCGGGTGTCGGGCCATCTCCGGCATATTCCTACTCTGCGCAGGTGGCCGAAGTGAGCGTTGATGAAGAAACGGGCGAAGTTGCCGTCCACAAAGTCTGGGCGGCGCACGATTGCGGACGCGCGCTCAATCCAGTTTCCGTTGAGGGGCAGATTATCGGTTCCGTCTGGATGGGCATGGGGCAGGCGCTGACCGAAGAAATGGTCTGGAAAGAGGGCATGCTGATGAATCCCGGGTTGCTGGAGTATCGCAGCCCGTCGGGGGTCGAGTCGCCGGCAGTGGAGCCGATCATCGTCGAGAGCATCGATCCCGAAGGGCCCTTCGGCGCGAAGGAATGCAGCGAAGGATCGCTCGCGGCAACGATTCCCGCGATCGCCAACGCCATTTACGACGCGGTGGGCGTTCGCTTGCACGAATCGCCCTTCACTCCTGAGCGGGTTCTCGCGGCACTCCGCGCCAAGAAAAGCGCGAAGCCACTGAATCTGACAGAAGGTGTTGACCCGAGGGCCCCCGTGCGCTTCCGCGAGCACGGCGGTTCGCTCTGTTTCAAGGGGAAGGGGCCGGAGCGGCATGCGCTTGATCCGTCGCGGCGAGAAGTGCCCGGAGGGAGCACGAATTGAGCCTGCCGCCGTTCAAAGTTCTGCGACCGCAATCGATCGACGAAGCGATCGGCCATCTCGAAAAGCACGCGGCGAGTGTTCGCGTGCTGGCTGGCGGAACCGATCTGATTCCCTCCATGCGGCAGAGACTGTTCGAACCGGAATATGTTCTCGACCTGCGTGGAATCGCTGCCCTGCGCGGAATCCAGCCACAATCAGATGGCGGCGTAGAAATCGGCGCTCTGACTACGCTGCGTGCGATTGAGCGCTGCGAATTCCTTCGTCGGCATTACCCGGTATTGACGGAAGCAGCCGCTACAGTTGCTTCGCCCGTGCTGCGCAACATGGGTACGATCGGCGGCAACATTTGCCTCGACACCCGCTGCCTCTGGTACAACCAGTCGCTCACCTGGCGCAAAGGCTGCGGATTCTGCATTAAGAAAGACGGAGACCTCTGCCATGTCGCGCCCGGCGGGACAAAATGTTGGGCGGCGTTTTCCGGCGATACTCCTCCAGCGCTGCTGTGCCTGAATGCCGAAATCGAAATCGCCAGCCCCTCCGGTGTTCGGCGCGTCGCTCTGCAGGACTTCTACACGGGCGTGGGCGATACCTACCGAAAACTACAGTCGAACGAACTCGTCGCGCGCCTGTTTCTGTCACATTCCTCTGCCCACTACACGGGCGTTTATCGCAAACTGCGGGTGCGCGGATCGATAGACTACCCGCTCGCCGGCGTCGCGGTAGTGATGAAGCGTTCCAATGGTCATATCACTGACGCTCGCATCGGAATCACCGCGGTAAATCCCGCGCCTTTGCTGGTGAAGGGCGCGTCAGACTTGCTTGCGGGGAGGGAAATGGACGAAGCGCTGGCCGAGAGCGCAGCGGATCTGGCAGCAAGGACAGCCAAGCCGCTGACGACCTCGGCGCTGACGCCCGAATACCGTCGCGAAATGATCCGCGTCTTCACCAAACGCGCGATTCTTGCCGCGGCATTCAACTGAATCGTCTGTTATTCTTCTTCGAGCCCCGGACCGCTAGCTACGAATGATTACTGACTGTCACATCCACATCCAGCCCATGGAAATGTTCAAGCCCCATGCGCTGGAACTCATGAAGGAGAAGCGTCCGAACTTCGACCAGATCGAACAGTTTTGCCGTTCCCCACGCGCCTTCCTCAAGTTTATGGATGCAAGCGGCATCGACCGCGCCATGCTGATCAATTACGTCGCGCCCGAGGTCATCGGCTTTACCAACGGCGTCAATCAGTTCGTCGCCGACTACGTGAAAGAGGAGCCCAAGCGGCTGCTTTCCTGCGGCAGCCTGCATCCCCGGCACACCACCAACGTGCTTGCCGACGTGGAACAGATTCTTCGGCTGGGCATCCAGATGATCAAAATTCATCCGCCGCATCAGCTGCTATTCCCAAACGAATATCTGAGTGGGGCGAAAGAACTGGAGATCATCTACCGCGCCGCCGAGGCCAACGGCGTGCCGATCATGTTCCACACGGGGACGTCCATTTTTCCCGGTGCTCGCAACAAGTACGGCGACCCGATTTATGTCGATGATGTGGCCGTGGATTTTCCTAAGCTAAAAATTCTGCTGGCTCACGGCGGCCGCCCCTTGTGGATGCACACAGCATTTTTCCTGGTGCGGCGTCACCCTAACGTCTATCTCGACATCAGCGGCATTCCGCCCAAGACGCTGCTCAACTACTTCCCGCGCCTTGACGAAATCGCGCGGAGGACGTTATTCGGCACGGATTGGCCGGGACCAGGCGTGCCCGACATCAGGAAGAACCTGGAGGAATTTCGCGCGCTTCCGCTCAGCGCAGACGTGAAGCAGCAGATTCTGAGCAAGACAGCACTGGCCATCTGGCCGGCATGAGTACCCACGCGACGTTACTTTGGAGCAGTTGGAAAGCTAGGGCAGTTTAAGGTATAAAAAAAGCTGTATTTCCCGCGCGGTCCGGCAACAAAAAATCCTGGGGAACCAAGCGAGAGACCAATGTCGAGCGTGACGCATGCCCCGAAGGGCCTTGAGGGAATTGTTGCCACCACGTCCAAAATTTGCTATATCGACGGCGACGCCGGCGTACTGGCGTACCGCGGTATCGACATTCATGAATTAGCCGATCATTCCAACTTCGAAGAGACCTGCTATCTGTTGTGGTTCGGGAAGCTGCCCACTCGAACCGAACTGCGTGATTTGCACTCTCGGTTGGCTGAAGAGCGCAAGCTGGATCCCGCCATCATCGATCTTCTGCGCGATGCACCCCGCGCGGCTTTGCCCATGGACGTGCTGCGCACGGCGGTCTCGGCGCTGTCGTTTTACGACCCGGACGACAAGAAAAACGATCACGATGCCAACGTGGCCAAGGCGATCCGGCTGACCTCGCAGATCGCCATAATCGTTGCCGCCTACGACCGCATCCGCAAAGGACTATCGGTAGTCGAACCGGATCGTTCACTGTCGCAGGCCGCGAACTTCTTGCTGCTGCTGAACGGCAAGAGTCCCTCATCCACGGCCGAACGCGCTCTGGATATTGCACTCATCCTGCACGCCGACCACGAACTCAACGCTTCCACTTTTGCCGCACGCGTCACTGCTGCCACGTTGTCAGACATGCATTCAGCCATCACCTCCGCCATCGGTACGCTGAAGGGGCCGCTGCACGGCGGAGCCAATGAAGCCGTGTTTCGCATCCTCAAGGCTATCGATTCTGCCAGCGCCGACCCGGTCACGTACGTGAAAGACATGCTGGCGGAGAAGAAGAAAGTCCCGGGCTTCGGCCATCGCGTCTACCACACAGAAGATCCACGCGCCACGCATCTGCGCGTCATGTCACGCGACCTGGGGCGTTCGAGCGGCCAGGCCAAATGGTTCGAGATGTCAAACAAGATCGAGCAATTCGTCAAAGCGGAGAAGAAACTGAACGCCAACGTCGACTTCTACTCCGCCTCCACCTACCACACTCTCGGCATTGACGTTGATCTCTTCACGCCTGTCTTCGCCGTTTCGCGAATCAGTGGCTGGGCCGCGCATGTGATCGAACAGCTCGACGACAACCGCCTGATTCGTCCGCGCGCGGACTACCTGGGACCGGCGTATCCCAATCGCTACGTGCCGATCGAGCAAAGATAAGAGATATAAGAAGTGGGGACAGCTGTCCCCGGCTGTCCGGTCGAGCGAAGCGCGACAGGTTAGCCAACCGCTGACCTCGATCTGCGCGAGGAAATTTCGGCAACAGCGTAAAATAGAAGTGGGTTCTGTATGCGCCGGATTTACCTCGACAACAACGCTACCACCCCGGTCCTGCCTGAGGTGTTTGAGGCCATGCGTCCGTACTTCGCGGAGCATTGCGGCAACGCCTCGTCCATCCACCATCATGGGCAGGAGACGCGTGCGGCTGTCGAAAACGCGCGCGAGTCAGTGGCGGGGCTGCTTGGCTGTCGCGCGTCGGAAGTCATTTTCACTAGCGGGGGCACGGAGGCTGACAATCTCGCTGTCTCGGGCTTGGTTGCCGCCGGCGATCACGTGATCACGTCGAGTATCGAGCACCACGCGGTGCTGCAGTGCTGCAGGCATCTTGACGACATGGGATGCGAAGTTACGGTCGTTCCCGTGGACGCACGAAGCCTTGTCGATCCCGATCTTGTGCGTCGTGCGCTGCGTCCGAACACGAAACTGATCTCCATCATGATGGCGAACAATGAGACCGGAGTTCTGCAGCCCGTCGAAGAGATTGGAAAGATCGCGGCAGAGGCAGGTGTTCTTTTTCACACCGACGCGGTGCAGGCCGCGGCAAAGTTGCCCATCGACGTGCGCAGAATCGGCTGCGACGCTCTCTCGATTTCCGGCCACAAGATTCATGCAGCGC
This sequence comes from uncultured Acidobacteriaceae bacterium, assembly GCA_964407245.1. Taxonomy (GTDB): domain Bacteria; phylum Acidobacteriota; class Terriglobia; order Terriglobales; family Acidobacteriaceae; genus Sulfotelmatobacter. The sequence goes on along the minus strand of CAYOUY010000028.1, from coordinate 14,642 downwards.
AGGGAGTAGGCGCGCTGTATGTGCGCAAAGGAACTCCTCTCCGACCCTTACTCTATGGCGGCCGCCACGAGCGCTCTCTGCGCGCGGGAACAGAGAATGTGCCTGGCATTGTTGGGCTCGGCAAGGCTGCCGAGTTGGCAAAGCAATGGCTCGATGACGGTGACAACAGGAAAATGTCGGCCATGCGCGACCGCCTTCAGCAGGGAATTCTCGCGCAGGTGGATGACGCCATGGTCAATGGAGACGGGGCCCCGCGCGTGCCGAACACGACGAATATTCGCTTTGACTACATCGAAGGCGAGGCGCTCGTAATTGCTCTCGACCTCAAGGGGCTAGCCGTGTCGACCGGGGCAGCATGTTCGTCCGGGGCGATTGAGCCGTCGCATGTGCTGCTCGCGATGGGCCTCGACAAAGATCAGGCGCGCGCCAGCATCCGCTTCAGCTTGGGCAAGCAGACTACTGAAGAAGACATCGACATCGCGCTCGGGCTTATCCCAGAAATGGTGGCGCGGTTGCGGGAGTTAAGTCCGACGTACAAGAAGGGGACGGCTGTGATTTGATAGGGCGCGTCTTCCGCGCGCCACTGATTGTGTTCCCGTGAAAGAGCGGCCCTTCACGGCCGCGTCAAAAGCGATTAAGAATAGGGGCTTTAGCCCCTGAGGTTAGAAGCTAGCAGCTAGGAGATACAACCTGAATTCCGACACCATCGCCGTGGCCATGTCGGGCGGTGTGGATTCCTCCACCGTTGCGGCCATGCTGCGCGCGGAAGGACACAACGTTATCGGCCTGACCATGCAGCTCTGGAACCAGCGCCGGCTGGCGGGCCGTGAAGGCATGCCCGAGCAGGTCACGGGACGCTGCTGCTCCCTCGACGACGTCTACGACGCCCGGCGCGTGGCGCAGCAGATCGGGATTCCGTACTACGTGGTCAATCACGAGGAGCGATTCGAGCGCGATGTGGTGCGGCCATTCGTCGAGGAATATCTCTCCGGCCGCACACCCATCCCGTGCAGCCTCTGCAATAATCACTTGAAGTTCGATCAGCTCTTAGTCGTCGCCCGCCAGATCGGCGCCGAGCGCGTCGCTACGGGCCACTACGCCCGCGTCGCCTACGACGAGTCTCGTGGCCGCTGGCTGCTCCGCCGTCCCGCTGATCTAAGCAAGGACCAGACGTATTTCCTCTTCGGCCTCACGCAGGAGCAGTTGAGCCGCACGCTGTTCCCGCTCGGCGACATGACCAAGCCCCAGGTCCGCGAGCTCGCGCACAAGCACGGCCTTGCCATCGCCGAAAAGCCCGACTCGCAGGAAATCTGCTTCGTCCCGGGCGGCGACTACAAGCGCTTCATCGACGCTTACCTCGCCGAGCAGGGCGAGTCGCTGCCCGACATATTGGGAGAACTCGTCACCACCAGCGGCCAGGTCATTGGTGAGCATTCGGGCATTCACAACTTCACCGTCGGCCAGCGCAAGGGACTCGGCGTCGCCACCGGCTCTCCGCTCTACGTCATTCAGATCAGCGGCGCGCGGAAGCAGGTCGTCGTAGGAGGGGAAGAGCACCTCTACTCACACACGCTGCGTGCGCGTCGAGTGAATTTGATCTCGGTCGATGATTTGCGCGAGCCGATGCGCGTGACGGTCAAGATTCGCCACCGCCACGAGCCTGCACCAGCGGTGATCGAGAGGGCTTCCTCCAGTGACTCGAACTCAGAAGGTAAGCGCGACGACGAAATTCTCGTAACCTTTGACCAGCCGCAGCGCGCCATCACGCCCGGGCAGGCCGCTGTTTTCTACGATGGCGATATCGTGGTCGGCGGTGGCTGGATTGTATAAAGGACCGGCGCGAAACTAACGCTTCAGGTTCGGGTCGTGGGTGTGCTTCCGGTCGTATTTCTCCATCTTGCGCTGTGCCTTCTTCTGAGCCTTCGCATACTTCTTCTGAGCCTTCTGCTGCTGCTTCTCCATTTTCTGCGCTTGTTTGGCTTGTGATTGAGAATTGTTGTGCGTCTGGGCTTGCAGCGGGAAGGTACCGCAGAGGCACGATAAGGTCATCAAGGCAATAAGGGCCGCGAGTCTTTTCATAGCAGTTTCATGCAGGTGTCGCTGCCACGATTTTACCGCAAGGCCACCGACCGCTTCGTGGGTTCCACAAATTCACGCCGGGATCGCGGTTCCGAGTTGGTCAGCAAGCGCGATTTTCCCGGAGCGCGGGAATGGAGCCTTCTCCCCGCCGCTTATAATCCACCGCATGTCCTCCGCCAATCCATCGCTGCCAGCACCCTTTCGTATCACGCCGTCGTTCTGGGCCCGCGAATCAGCCGCGATCAAGCAGGGAATCAAGACCGGACTCGCGGGCACGATCGCCTACGCGCTCTACGCCGGATGGCACCTGCATCAGGGCTATTGGGCGGTCTTTGCCGCGCTGGTCGTGACCCAGGCCAACCTCGGTGCATCGTGGAAAGCGGCACTCTACCGCACCATCGGCTCAACTGCTGGCGCGCTCGCTGCGGCTCTGCTCATGCCTGTGCTGGGCAAAGGAACCATTGGCGTCGGCATTGTACTGTTTCTGCTGGCCACGTTCTTCGCCTATCTTTCCTCACTGCACCCGGCCTTCACTGCCGCGGGATTCACTGCCGCCATCATTCTCGTCTTCGGCGGCATATCCGAACCGTGGCACACGGCGTGGCTCCGCGTGCTCTACACGACTGAAGGAGCGTTCGTCGCCTTTGCCGTGGGCGCGCTGCTTTGGCCGGTGCGCGCGCGCGAGGGTCTGCGGCTCAAGATCGCCAACATTCTCGACGGTGCAGGCGCCTTGTATCGGGCCGTCGCCGCCGCCGCGCTGCAAGGCATCGACAACGAAGATGAAGTCCGGAGTCTCGATCATCAACTGCACGATCTGCGGCGCGGCATCACCCAGCAGACGGACGAGGCCCGCAGCGAACTCACATTTTCGCGGTTCAATCAGAGTGCGTATCAGCAGGTGGTCGAGTTGGCCGACCAGATTCGCCGCCGTCTCACCGCCATGGCGGAGGATAGTTCGTTATATGTGCACGCGCAGGTCGAGCCTGGGCTTGTTCCCTCGCTGCCTCGACTAGCCGAACGCACCGCACAGAATTTCTCAGACCTGGCGGAGGCGATCCGCAAGCGTACGGGACCGTTGGAATCCGCAGGACTTGATTCCGCGATTCGCGATCTCGACTCCGACCTGGCGCGTCTCCGTGCCCAGCGCACGACCGCGCCGTTCGCGCTCGATCGCATGCTGCCCTTCTGGGCCCTGGTATTTAATTTGAGGGAAGTCGCGCAGGATTTGAAGCAATTGGAGTCCATTCTGCCCCAGCTGGCCTGAATGGGCGTCTCGCAGAGACGGACACTTCACTCAGATGAACATTTCGTCTTGCGGCACGGGGCGGCGCTCCTCGCGCTTGCCGCCATTCTTGCGGCCGGCGAAAAGGAATTCGAGCCCTACCGTAATCCCTTGCATGAGTCCGGAGAGTTGGCGCACCGGCGAGACCACCGTCTTATGCACCATGTCGGAGGTCTGTTCGACGCGATCCAGGGTGCGAGTCAGCAATTCATCGGCACGAATCACCTGCAGCCGTGCGCGGTCCACTACGTCGTTGACCGTGGCATCCATGCGCTTCACCTGCTCGCGCACCACGGTCGTCGAGTCCTGCAGATTGTCGGCAATGATTTCGACTTTCGGGCGCATCTCCGTAAGGATTTCGCGAGCCAGTTCAGCCGTGGGCAGAAGCTTGGTCTTCACCTCGGCGGCTAGTGTTTCCATCTGTCGAGCACTCTTGCGCATAGCAAGATACATAGCCAGCAGGACGCCAGCCTGCAATGCGACCGCGATTCCAGTCAGTGCGACGAACACCGCAATGAGGTTTTCCATAGGTGTGCCTCCGCCAGACGGAATCGAGTGCACTCCGGAGGGGAGAAGCTGAACCCCTGATTTCCTACAACCCCTTCGGCGCGCCCGTTTCCGCCGTAGTCTCGTGGTAAGCCTGACGCCCGGCCTCGTAGGCGGCGCGGAATTGCTCCTTCTGCTGATTCAGCACTTCGCGGCCACGGTCAGCCCATTGCGAAGCCTGTTCCCGAGCTTCGCGGGCACGGCTGCGAACATAATCGCGGCCTTCCTCGGCGCGGGCACGAAGCGCTTCCCGCGTCTCGCTGCCCGAACGCGGCGCATAAAGCACTCCCACCAGCGCTCCCAGGCCAAGCCCGGCCAGAAACCAAACGAAACTATTGCCGCCCTCACGATCCGACATAACCACCCTCCTCCATGACTCCTCATTCGGATGGTAGCATCCCGCCTCGGGGAAATACAACGAAGCAAGGGCAACGGGGGCAGCGTTTGCTGCGAAGAGCTCGATAATGCGATCTTGCTTATTTTTGCTGGGCAGGAGTCGCCGGAGTCTGCGCGGGAGCGGCAGGCTGAGTTTTAGCCGGCTGCGACTTGAGTCCCTGCAATACCGACGACGGTCCACTGCGCTTGGAGGCGTAAATCGAGAGTGTGATGGATGTGATCATGAACGCAATCGCCGACCAGGTCGTGGCCTTCGAAAGAGCGCTGGCCGCGCCGCGCGGGCCGAACGCCGTCTGGCTGCCCTGCCCGCCGAAGGCGGCGGAAATGTCGCCGCTCTTGCCGCTCTGCAGCAGCACCACGATGATGATGAAGAAACAAACCAGGATGTGAATGACTGTGATCAGATAAATCATAAGCTCAGTGTTTTCCTTGCCGACCGCCTGACAAAATTTATCGGTTGTTCAATCGGATTGAACTTCGGATTGAACTTCCTGTGAGCAGAACGCGCTGAACAAAATTCATGGTGCGGAAGGGGGGATTTGAACCCCCACGCCTTTCGGCGCCACCCCCTCAAGATGGTGTGTCTGCCAGTTCCACCACTTCCGCACGAATCTGGAACGTGAGCGTCGAAAACGCCAACGCAAATTCATTATAGCAAAGGGGATTCGGGAACCGGCCTCACTCGGAGCGGGTATCCACCCTCAGCGGGTCAGGTATTTCCAGGCCACTACCACCACAAACAAAACAATCCCCGCGGCGTACCCCCACATTCGGCCCTTCCCGGCTTTTTCCTGATCGATCATAAGGACATCCGTTGACTTCACTATGCCATAAGCAGAGTGCGAAAGCGACCGAATCAGTGCCTGTTCACCCGGACCGCTTCCGGCAGGGCTGCCCCAGAAACGAGAGGTCCACTCAAGTGCTCAACGCGGCAGGGCACCGTGAGTTGAATCACGCGCATCCGTGATTCCCGCCACGCACTTCCCTCTTGACGCCGCGGGGGCTCGCCTCTATTGTGAACATGTTCTGGCATTCGTGCCGGAACAAGCCGTATCTCATGCAGAGTGGCTGAGGGTAACGGGCCCGCAGAAGCCACGACAACCGGATCAGGAAGACAGCCTGATCGCCTGGTGCCAATTCCCGCCCGGTTCGCGGGGGACATGAGATCGCGGTCGGCAGTGGCCTCATCCCCTTCAATCCCGGATGAGGCATTCGTGTTCTTGGGCGCGCAAACCGTAAGAAGAACCGGCGCAGCCACGCTGGAGAAACAAATGAATTCGCGAATTTACTTCGATCATTCCGCCACCACGCCGCTCGATCCGCGTGTGCTCGACGCGATGGCGCCATTTCTGGGCGGGGAGTTCGGCAATCCGTCGAGCCTACATCACGAGGGGCGAGTGGCGCGCGAAGCCGTCGAGCGGGCACGCGGGCACGTTGCGGCGCTGATTGGTGCCGAGCCCGCCGAAATCGTCTTTACCGCCAGTGGAACCGAGGCCGACAATCTCGCGTTGATCGGCACGGTACGGTCGAGCGGCAAGCCGGGACACGTCGTTACCAGCGCGGTCGAGCACGCGGCGATTCTGGAAACCTGCCGTTTTCTCGGCGAGCAAGGAACGAAGATCACACATCTGCCGGTTGACGGCGAGGGAATTGTGAGCACGGAGAGCTTGCTACGGGCGCTGCAATCGAACGTGACGCTGGTTTCGATCATGGCGGCGAACAATGTTGTGGGAACGCTTGAGCCGATTGAGGAACTGGCTCATCTGACCAAACTTCACGGCGTGCTGTTTCACACCGATGCAGTGCAGGCTGGGGGAAAAATCCCGCTCGATGTGAATCGTCTCCATGTCGATCTGCTCTCGCTTTCGGCGCACAAGCTGCATGGGCCGAAGGGAGTCGGCGCGTTGTATGTGCGCAAGGGCGTGAAACTGAGCCCGATCATTTTCGGCGGCGGGCAGGAGCGCGGTCTGCGGTCGGCGACAGAAAATGTTGCTGGAATTGTGGGGTTCGGAGCAGCGGCAGAGATTGCGCGGCAGGAGTTGGAGAGCGAAGCTGCCCGTCTGGCTCAGCTTCGCGAGCACATTGCTGGTGAGCTCGCGCGTCAGTTTCCGAATTCCTACCTTTTCGGACATCCGGTGCATCGCTTGCCCGGGCATCTCAGCTTCGGATTTCGTGGCCAGGAACACGAGTGCGGCCGGCTTCTTTCGGCTCTTGACGTGGCCGGAGTTGCCGTGTCGGCGGGAAGCGCGTGCAGTGCCCATCATTCCGGCGAGCCGTCGCCGGTGCTCCTCGCCATGGGTTATGACGCCGAGAGCGCCCGTGGCTTGCTGCGGCTGAGCCTGGGACGATTCAACACCCGGCAGGAAGTCGAGCGCTTTCTGGAAATTCTGCCGCAGGCCGTGGGTTCGGCGGCGCATGTGTCGCGAGAATCGTCCGCACACACTCTCGCCGCCCTGACGGCGCTGTAAAGAGGCGGGGAAGGGAATAAAATAATTCGCGCTCATGAGCGCAAACCTGACAGGAGCCTGGGCAGCCAATCTTCAAAAGAGCAAGGTGATTGGTCCGAGACCGAAAGAGATGCGGATGAAGGTCTTCCACGCAGAGCCGATGTTGGACGTGGAGATGTTCATCACGACGCAAGACAGCGAGCAGCACCGAGTGCGGTTTCGAGCGTCAACCAGCGGCGAAGAAGCCGTCAATTCGGTTCTGGGGCAGACATGGCGGAGCCGGCTGCGCTGGATCGGCCGGGAACTGCTCATCGAATCGTGGGTGAAGCACGAGAATCGCGAACTTCGTTTTCGTGATTTCTGGTCCCTTTCGGCGGACGGCCAGACGCTGACGATGGAGCATCGCGAGGACGATCTCGCCGGCCAGATCACGATTCTAGAGAGGCAGCCAGAACAAGGGCAGTGACCTCAGCGCTTTTCGGCGATGCGGTCGAGCGTCGCAAAAAACTCCGGTAAGAAGTCCCACTGAACGCTGCATCGCTGTGGGTGAGGGAAGAAATACAAGAAATGCCACATGAGAAAGGCCGGTCTTCTCGACCGGCCCTTCGTTCGATTTCACGACCGCGATTTGCGATCGCTTAGTCCCCAGACGGCAACAGCATCTCCTCCGGACCCAGATCGATGTTAACCACCGGCGTGTGCGGGCACTCGCCAAGAATAGGCTGGCAGGCCGCATCCGGCCCCTTCTCGGGATGAACCAAAGGCTTGCGCTCGGAGAACTGTTCGGCCTCGGTTGATTCCGCCAGCGCGATCGTAGACGCCAATCCGCCCGTGATGACCTGCTGCACCTGGTCGAAGTATCCGGTACCGACGAAGCGCTGGTGTTTCACCGCCTCGTATCCGTACTGGGTTTCGCGGCTGAATTCTTTTTCCTGCAGCCGGCAATACGCCGTCATGCCAGCCATCTTGTATCCGCGCGCCAGCTCGAACATGCTGAGGTTCAGCGCGTGGAAGCCGGCCAGGGTCACGAACTGGAACTTGTACCCCATCTTCGCCAGTTCGGGCTGGAACTTCGCAATGGTGGCTTCGTCCAGATTCTTGCGCCAGTTGAAGCTGGGCGAGCAGTTGTACGCCAGCATCTTGTTGGGATACTTGGCGTGAATGGCGTCGGCAAATTGCCGCGCTTCTTCCAGATCCGGATGCGAAGTCTCGCACCAGATCAGATCGGAATAGGGCGCGTAGGCCAGGCCGCGCGCGATCGCCGACTCGATTCCCCCGCGAATGCGGAAGAATCCTTCCGACGTGCGCTCGCCGGTGCAAAACACGCGGTCGCGCGGGTCGATGTCGCTGGTCAGCAAGTGAGCGCTATCGGCGTCGGTGCGGGCCATCACGAGCGTGGGCACGCCCATGACATCGGCTGCGAGCCGTGCAGCTACCAGCTTCTGGATCGCCTCACTGGTCGGGACAAGCACTTTGCCTCCGAGGTGACCGCACTTCTTTGCGGAAGAAAGCTGATCTTCGAAGTGAACGCAGGCTGCGCCCGATTCGATCATTCCCTTCATCAGTTCGAAGGCGTTCAGGGTGCCGCCGAATCCCGCTTCGGCATCGGCCACCAGCGGCGCAAACCACGTCTCGCTGGGCGCCACCTTGCCCTCGGCATGATGCAGCTGATCGGCTCGCTGCAAGGAATTGTTGATGCGCCGGCAGAGATTCGGAACGCTGTCGGCCGGATACAGGCTCTGGTCGGGATACATCGAGCATGCATTGTTGGCGTCGGCCGCGACCTGCCACCCGCTGACATAAATCGCCTTCAGCCCGGCCTGCACTTGCTGCACCGCTTGGTTGCCGGTAACGGCGCCCAGCGCGTTGACGTACGGATTGGTCTGGAGCAGCTCCCACAGGCGCTCGGCGCCCAGGCGCGCGAGCGTGTGCTCGATGTGGATCGAACCGCGCAGCCGCAGCACGTCTTCGGCGGTGTAGGGCCGTTCAATGCCCTGCCAGCGCGAGTTTGTGGCCCAGTCGTTGGCCAGGCATTGCTGGGCGAGCGCATACTGCGTCGCACGTTCTTTTTCGTTGCGCAACCGTTCGGTATTGGCAGGGTGAGTGGAAAACTGGTGTTTGTGCTCGTTTCCGTTGGACGACATTACTCTCTTCTCCTGGGCAAATTTTGTGGTGCTGATTTCTGTGGTGCCGGTTTCTGGTGAACTCGCTTCTTGAGCTTGTTCCTTTCTTACGAGGGATTGAATTCTCCCTGAACGATCATGGCTTCGCTGATCTCGCGGGCCCGCCGGAAGCGCTCGGCCTCTTCCGCCGGAGTCCCGGCCGGCAGCTCTTTCAGCAGGCGGTCGAGCTCTTCGTCGAAGAGTTTCGTAATCAGTTCGGGCGTGTGCTTCACCGGCCGCCCGCTATCGTCATTAATCGTCACCAGATCGCGATGCACGACGCGCTGCGCGATCATCAGGCGATAAATGCGGTCGGTGGCCAGATCTTCCATGTAGCCGTCGAGCAGGCTGGCGCCATTGCCGCTGAGCACGCCGTGCCGGTAGCGGATCACAGTGCGCACGGCCGCCCGCGTGCCTTTCAGTGTGCGTGTGCCCACGCCGGTAGGAACGGGTCGCAGGTCGGGATAACGGCTCGCATTCTTCGGGCGCTTTTGCAGCTGGTTCGGGTAAGGGAACTGCGCCACGGCGATCGCGTTTTGATCGGGATGGCCGGTCCAGGCTCCATCCATCAGGCAGTTCGCCTCGTTTTTCTTGTCCTGCTCGAGAACCGCGAGGGCGCGCGCATTCAATTCGGCATCTTCGCGGCTGGGATACAGCGCCGTCATGCCGCCGATCGCCAGAATTCCGCGGTGGTGGCAAATCTCAACCAGCAGCTCGCGCAGGTTCTGGAAGAACGCGACGTCGTGCGGAATCGTGTTGCGGTCGGGCAGAACCCAGTTCGGGTCGTCGAGATTGAAATGGATCAGGCTCGCCATGTAATCCCAGCGGCCCAGATCGAGCCCAACCAGGTGATCGCGCAGGTTGTAGGCGAACTCTTCCATCTGAAACGCCAGCGGGTGCGCCTCCACCAGCACCATGCACTTGATGTAGTCGTACGGCAGGCCGCGGCCCTTGGCCAGGGTCTGAAACAGATCGCGCCACCACAGTGCCTCTTCGGCAGACTCTGATTTCGGAATGTAGATGCACAGTGGATGCTTCAGCTCCGCCGGATTCATTCCGTAGAAAACGCGCGCCACGTCGTACAAGGCTGCTGACACCAGTTCGCCGGGAACCAATCCGGCCTGATTCAGATGCAACCCACGCGGCCGCGTGAAAATCACGGTGGTGCTGGGCTGAATCTCGACCGTGCGCTTGCGCTTCTGGTCGTGGTAACTGAGCTGGCCACGCAGGCACGCCAGAATGTTGGCGACGGCAGTCTGCTGATGCGACCACTCGTTCACGCACGAGTCTTCCAGATCGAGCATCACGCCCGGCGCGCCCGAATTGAGCATTTTCACGCAGAGTTCGGCGTCGTCGGCAGGTCCGGTCATCTGGTTGCGCTGGTCCTGGCACCAGTCCGGCAACGTGATCCGCCAGCCGTTGCGCACGGTGTCGGAAGGGAAGTGGTGCGTGGGTTTGTCGCCCTCCAGAGAGCGCTGCAACTGCTCTGCCCGCTTGACAACCAGCTCCTGCTGGCGCGGCGTGAACGCCCGGTGCAGGGGTACAAAAAAGTTCATGAAGCCGGCGGGGAGATCGCGGCTGGGATCAAAATCAGCGGGTGTGGTGTTGACCGGATTGAGCAACGTGGCTTTCTCCGGGTCGGCAATGGCGGTTGGTGTCATGATGGCGGCCCCATAACAGTCTGCTGTGTTCAATATATTGAACTATAATTCATAATACCGGCTGATCGTAAAAGGACTGAAGTTCCCGGGTCAAGCCGATTGTTCAATATATAGAACATACATTCACTTTATTGTCCGACTCGGGTTTGTTACGATGGCCGGGTCCGGTATGTCCTCGAGTCACGAATCTCCTTCCGTTGCGGTTGAACGCGCGCTGGCCATGCTGGAGGCGGTCGCGCAGGAACCGGAGGGCCTGTCGAATGCGGAAATCAGCCGTAAGCTGGAGATTCCAAAGAGTTCCGCCAGCTACATCCTGCGTACGCTGGAAACTCAGGGCTATCTGAACCGCGACGAAGACTCGGGCAAATATCGCGTCGGACTGAAGATTCTCAGCCTCAGCCGCGGCGCCCTCAGCGGGATTGATGTGCGGGAAGTCGCGTTGCCTATCATGCGTCACCTGATGGAGAAGACGAACCTTACCTGCCACCTGGCGATCCTGGACGGCCCCGATGCCGTGTACATCGAAAAGGTCGAGCCGCAGGGATTCATCCGGATGGACACCTGGGTAGGTCGCCGTATGCGCGTGCACGCCACCAGCGTCGGCAAGGCGCTGGCCGCGCACATTCCGCAAGAGCGGCTGGAAAAAATTCTTTCCGAGCGCGGCATGGAGAAACGCACGCCCAAAACCATCACCACTGTGCCCCGCCTGTTGAAAGAACTCGAGAAGGTCCGCGCGCAGGGCTACGCCGTCGACGACGAAGAAAACAACATCGGCGCACGCTGCCTGGGCGCGCCCGTCTTCAACCAACAGGGAGAGATCGAAGCGAGTCTGGGCCTGAGCGGGACGATCAACCAGGTCAACACCCAAACCATGCCGCGCATTCTGGAAGCGTTGAAAGACGCGGCCCGGCATATCTCCATGCAACTGGGCTATCGCGCCCCGCACCGCCGCTGGGTGCATAAGTCGGGCGTGTGAGTCCTCGGGAGTTGCGTACACAAATGAGCAGCGATGATTCCTTGCCCGAAATTGTCCGTTATTACGGTGACGCCGATGAAGCCGAGCGCCTGCGCACCGGATGGTTTCGCCTGGAACACGCACGCACACAGGAACTAATCCTCCGCTATTTGCCTCCGCCTCCGGCAACCATCATCGACGCAGGCGGCGGCGCAGGCATTTATGCCTGTTGGCTGGCCACGCGCGGATATCAGGTGCACCTGATCGACCCGGTGCCCAAGCACGTGGAGCAGTCGCGGGCAGCTTCGGCGCAACAAGCCGAGCATCCGCTGGCATCGGCGCAGGTGGGCGATGCCCGCCATCTGCTGCACGGCGAAAATAGTGTCGACGCCGTCCTGTTGCTCGGCCCTCTCTATCACCTGCTCGAAAGAGAAGACCGTCTGGCCTGCCTGTGCGAGGCACGCCGAGTTATCCGTCCAGGAGGCCTGGTTTGGGGCGCGGGCATCAGCCGCTTCGCGTCGCTGCTGGATTCGCTGACGCGCGGCTTTTTCGATGATCCGGTCTTTGAGCCGATCCTCGACCGCGACCTCGAAGACGGCCAGCATCGCAATCCCACGGACAATCCGCTTTATTTCACGGACGCGTTTTTTCACCGGCCCGGCGAGTTGTACCGCGATTTTGTGGCCGCGGGACTTGACGTGTTGGAACTTGTTGCCATCGAAGGCCCCGGCTGGCTCGCCGCGGACTTCGACCGCCTGTGGAACGATCCCGTGCAGCGCGAGCGCCTGCTCGGTGTCGTGCGCAAAGTTGAGCGCGAACCTTCCGTCCTCGGCGCCAGCCCGCACATCATGGCCGTCGGGCGCAAGAGAGCCCAGTAATCTTTACCACGGTTCGTGTGGGCCCGGACGCGTTCGTCCGCCCCTACACGTTTCGAGAGAGACCCTCCGCTAAGCTGCGGCGGCTGCCCGATGCGTCAGGTTGACCATCTTCGGATTCACCAACCGCACCAGGTCAGCCCAGGTCATCCGCATCAACTCGCGATGCGTGCCGGCGTTGAACGTGATCTCTTCATGTTCGCCCAGGCTGGGATCGGCATAGACCTCCATGCCGTAGAGATTTCCAAACGGCGGCATGGCTCCGGTCTCGCAGTCGGGAAACTTGTCTTTGAATTCCTGCTCGGTGGCAAGTTCCACGGCACGCGCGCCGGAAGCGGTCCGGAGCAGGTCGAGATCCACGTGCAACGACGCCGGAATCACCGCCATGGCCAGCGCGCCATCAATTCGCACAATCACGGTTTTGGCCAGCTTCTTGCCGGACAGGTGCACAAGAGCGGCAATTCCCTGTGCGGTGTAGGCGACGGAATGAGAAATCACAAGGTATTTGATGTTGTGGGAATCCAGATATTCGCGAAGCTTATTGAGCGGCATAAGACCTCCTCGATGGGTCCAACAAGAACGACGGAACGAAACGGTTCCGAGGGGTCCGCTTGCGCGGCTTTTTCTCCTGCCCATTGTATTCCTGGCGCTCAACTTTTCGGTGACCGGGGTCACTGATTTCCCGGAAAGGGAGGGGTCCGCGCTTATCGGCTTGATTCCAGTGATTAAGATCACGGAATATCTAGGTCTCCGCACGGAGAATCATCTTGCCAGCGTAAACGCCGATCTGGCTCTCTTAACCCTTGCTCGTCTCCGCCTGTCCGCCCGATGGGAGGCGAGCCGAAACAACCTCTTTCACCGCTCCCCGCGAAGGAGGAAGTTATGAAATCAGCCAAAACCGCCCGCCCACGAACCGAGCCGGCTAAACTCCTGCGTCCCAGCGACCCGGAAGCCGTGAAATGGGAAATGCAGCAGATTCAGCTTGCCATCACCCGCCGCGCCTATGAGTTATTCGAAGCCCGCAATAGCGAGCACGGGCACGATTGGGAAGATTGGTTCCAGTCAGAGTCCGAGCTGCTGCGTCCTGTGTCCATTGCAATTTCCGAGTCATCAGACCGCCTCAGCATCCGCGCCAACGTTCTCGGCCTCTCGGACACTGAACTCAAAGTCAGCATCGAGCCGAAGCGTCTTGTGATTCTCGGTGCAAAAGAGGTGATCCCTGCGGCCGCGGCCGGGGAAGCAAAGCCCGCCGATTTTTACCCCGATCAAATTCTCAAGGTGATTGAGTTGCCGGCAGAGATTGATCCCGATGGCTCAGTGATTGAACTGCAGTCTGGCGTTCTGAAGTTCGAACTGCCCAAGATGGCAAAGTCTGGGGCGAAGGCAGTCGGAGCCTGATTCGGCTCCTGGCAGCGGAGCCGGTGCGGATGGAATAGTACGCCTGCGGATTGGACCGGTGCCGGAGCGCAAGCGAATCTCAGTACTTGATGATCGCCGCGAACGACTTGGGGTCAAGCGACGCTCCGCCCACCAGTGCCCCGTCGATCTCTTCCTGTGCCATGAGAGCTGAGGCGTTCTCCGGTTTCACGGACCCGCCGTACAGAATGCGCATCTGGGCGGAGAATTCCTCGCCGAAAATCTTGCCGGCTTCGTAGCGAATCAGGGCATGAGCCTCCGCCGCGATTTGAGGTGTCGCGGTTTTGCCGGTGCCGATGGCCCAGACCGGCTCATAAGCCACGATGAGCCTCGCGGCTTTCTTGGCCGAGATCGCGTGGAAGGCGCGCACGCATTGGCGGCGCAGCACGTCGTCTGTCATTGCGGCTTCGCGCTCCTCCAGAACTTCGCCTACGCAACAGATCGGAGTCAGTCCGGATTCCAGCGCGGTCTTCAAGCGCAAGTTGACGGTGTCGTCAGTCTCGCCAAAATACTGGCGGCGTTCCGAGTGGCCGATGATCACATGGGTTACGCCGAGACACAACAACATGGGAGCGGAAATCTCGCCGGTGAAAGCTCCGTCGGCCTTCCAGTGTACGTTCTGCACGCCGATTCGAACGTTCGAGCCACGAGCTTCTTCGATGGCGGTGGCCACATCCGTATAGGGCGGGCAGGCCACGATTTCATCGCGATTGTGGCCGGCAACCAGTGGCAAGAAGTCGCGGAAATACGCCCGTGTTTCGTCTGGAGTCTTGTACATCTTCCAGTTAGCGGCCATTACTTTTTTTCTCATGAGTGCGCCTTT
>CAYOUY010000027.1:0-14387 GCA_964407245.1 uncultured Acidobacteriaceae bacterium | reverse complement strand
TCTCATCCTTCATCACATAATGCGTCTTGGGATAAATCGGCAGGCGCACGTATTTCTGCTTGACGGTGCCGAAGAGCGGGTCGATCTGCGACAGGGCCTCGACCTCATCTCCCCACAACTCGATGCGATAGGCCATGTCGTCGTAAGTGGGATAGACCTCGATCACGTCGCCGCGCACGCGAAACGTTCCACGGCGAAACTCGCCGTTGGTGCGCTCGTAAAGAATATCGACCAGCTTGCGCGTGATGTCCTCGCGCTTCACCTTCTGGCCTTTTTCGAGGAACAGCATCATGCCGTAATAGGCCTCAGGCGACCCGAGTCCGTAGATGCAGCTGACCGAAGCGACAATCAGCGCGTCGCGCCTCTCAAACAACGACTTGGTTGCAGACAGGCGCAGCTTGTCGAGTTCGTCGTTGATGGTGGCTTCTTTTTCGATGTAGAGATCAGCCGCCGGAACGTACGCCTCCGGCTGGTAGTAGTCGTAGTAAGAAACGAAATACTCAACCGCATTGTGCGGGAAAAAGCTCTTGAACTCATGATAAAGCTGCGCGGCCAGCGTCTTGTTGTGCGCCATAACCAGCGTGGGACGATTCACCGCCTCGATCACTTTGGCCATGGTGAAGGTCTTGCCCGACCCAGTTACGCCCAGCAGCACCTGATGCTGCTCGCGGTCAAAGACTCCGCGCGTGAGAGTCTGAATCGCCGAAGCCTGATCGCCCTGCGGCTTGTAATTGGAAACGAGTTTGAAATCCATAAGAGCAGCTCTCAGCCGTCGACCCTCCAGGCCTCATCGAACATTGTCATTCCGAGCGAGGCGGAGCGATTGCGACGCCGACGCGAGGAATCTGCTTTCCGGAGGGCTCACAGAAGCCGATTCTACCGACACGAAATCCTTCTATTATATAACGCGAAAAATCGAGCGCAGGTTACGCAATAAGCATGGATCTCAACTACTTCTGGTCAGCCTTCACTTCCTGCACGCCGACGATCCTTGCCGACGTGCGGAACTTCTTGTAGTCATGAAAGGTCTGCTCATCCTCAACGTGGAACTCCTTGAGCAGTACCAGGCGCACGTCAGTCTTGAAAGCCATGTGCAATGGCAGCCAGACCTCGTCGTTTACTCGCGTTTGCTCCAGGATGAAGTGGGTGCCTTTGTGGAAGCGCGCCAGAAATCCTCCCAAGGAGAGTGTATCGAAGGCCTCTACATCCATTTTCGCCAACTGCAGATCTTGTTGGTCGATCCAAACCCGGCCATGAATTTTGGGCAGGAGATTGGCGTATTTCAAATGCGGCTCAAACCCGGGCCGAGGTTCACCGTCAATCACCCAGGTGTCGCGACCCCCGAGCGACTGGGAACCCACGAGGGTGAAGTTGTAAGCGTCGGCGATCTCGGTCACGAACTTCCGCTCTTCCTCGCGCTCTTCTTCTGCCTTCTCCGCCCGTTTCTTGCGATCCGAGTCCGATTCGTTCTTGCGCTTGTCCATCACCTTCTGAATCTTCCCTTCTTCCTTGGCGGCCTCTTTCGCGTCGAGCCGTTTGTCGTCCTTTTCAATCAGCCGCTCCAATTGCTCGCCATAGATTTCGAGAATCTCGTATGTCCTCACCTTCGTGGATTTGATCTGGCCCTTGCCATCGAGCCATTTCTCCACTTCGCGCTCAGTGTAGGTGTAGTCGCGCTGGCGCTGGTCGTTCTCCAGGTCCTTGTCGGCGACCAAACGCAGCAGGGCCTGCATCTGCGCCTGCGAGAGCTTGCCGTTGGTGTCCGGAGTCAAATCGAGCTTGGGGATGTCCACGAACGGGTTGTGATTGGCAGGCTGGTCGTGACCGGCATCGGCAGAGCTGGCGGAAACGGGTGAAGCTGATTGCGGAGTCGCCGGCGGCGTGGACGGCGGTTGCTGGCCAAGGGCTGTAGAAGCCAACACGAGGATGGCGACAGCAAGACCGCGAATCCGCATAGGGGATCGTACGCGGTTAGAGGGTAGAAAGTTCCCAAAGGATGCAGGCTGGGTTGAATGCCGCGGAGGGTTGTTCGTCGGCAGTAGGGAGCTAGTTAGCGCGCCTTCCGGTCCAGCATTATGTGCTCTACAGCGAGCTCGCGGCAGGTTCGGCCGATAATATCGTGGGCAGACCTGGTCTCGACGAACTGGAAACCGTAACGAAAAGCGTTCCTCTGGCGCGCTACCGCGTGAACCTCGACCGCTCCCAGGGGGAGGGTAAGTTCCAGACGGACGACTTCTCCCAAGGGGACCTCGACCAGCAACATGGCTGCAATGCCCGATTCGCTAATGTCCACGGTTTTTCCTCGAACGACAGGGCGGTTACGGGCGTAGACTCGGATCTCCGTGTCCAATGGAAAACGCGGGCACTGCCGCTTTTCCACCACGAACTGATTCTGTTCCGGTTGAGACTGTTTCTGAAGGTCCACTCGGCAGTTTCTCCGATGTGCCCCAAATCGGGGCAGTTGCAGGCGCGTGCGGTTCCTGCTGCCGTACACAATCGGCATGAAATACACAGGACTTTAGGCCCGGAAGAACCCCACGCGCGATGCGGCTGGCTGCCCAACCTTTGCCACGGCTAGGTCTTATGAGCTTTTCCTAAGCATTCCGCCTGGAACACGCGTTCGTCGACGCGGTGCAGTTGTTTTTCCTGGGCCTTGCTCAGCAGGGGGTAATGCTTGATATCGAACAGGTAATAGACAATGAACCAGACTGGTTTGTCAGTCGTCATCCAGTTTTGGCGGTCGAACCGTTGCAGATTGACGGGCAGGGAATAGCGGCGCAGCGTACGCTCGCGGCGCATGTTGAAGTAGATGTTGAAGTAGCTCAGCGCAAGTTCGCGCAGCGTGCGGTAAACCGGCTCGCGCCAGCGGCATCCGGTGTAGTTCGACTTGGCCACCGCGCCCCAGCAGCCGTTTTGCCGAAAAATGGCGAGCACATGATCGGTGTCGTAATCGGCTTCCAAATCGAGCAGCAGCGGCGGATACCCGTTCACCCGCAGCGCCGCCGCCCCGAAGATTGCGCCCTCCAGACAGTGCGACGTGTTTTCTGCCAGCACTTTGCGCGGCGACCAAGCGGTGTCCTCCAGGTGGTACGGCATTTCGTCCAGATACTTCTGAATGCCGTGCGGATCCTTCAGACTGCGCAGTCTGCGCAGCTCTTTCGGCGTGAAACCGAAGTGGTCAGCCCTCATGGTCTTAAGGATATTGTCTGGAAAAAGCCGCCGCCAGTTCGTGCGGAGAGTCTACCAGCATGTCCGGAGGCTCGGCCTCGAGCGTGTGGGGCGCGAAGCCGTACGTCACACCGATCGTCCACAATCCGGCATTGCGTCCGGTTTCCACGTCCACATGGGAATCGCCAACAATGGCCGCCTGCTCCGGCCCCACGCCATGCTCTTCCAGCAGCCTGCGCGCGCCCTCCGGATCCGGCTTCTTGGTGGGAAAACTGTTGCCTCCGTACACCTGCACGAAAAAAGGCCCCAGCCCCAGCGCCTCAACGATCGCCCGCGAGGGATTCACGGGCTTGTTGGAGAGCACCGCCAACGTACGCGGTGCCCCGTTCAGCTTGCCGTGTTGCCTTTCGAGAAGAGCCGTCTTCTGGATCGCCGCCAGAGCGTCGCTGATTCCTGGATACACCTTGGTGTGATCCAGTTTGTGCTCGCGATAATAAGAAAGGAAGAACTCCAGGCCCTTTCTTACCAGCGCTTCATCCACAGCTTCTCCGCCCAGCGCCCGTTGAATCAGGATTGGCGCGCCGTCGCCGACATAGCTGGCAATGACGTCATCGGGAAGAGCGGGCCGTCCGATGTGGCGCAGCGCAGCGTTGACGGAGTGCACCAGGTCGAGGCGCGAGTCAATCAGCGTGCCGTCCAGATCGAAGATCACCAGCTTGATGGCGCGAGGGTCAAACGCGCGGCGGTTGCGAATCACTTCTCAGGATAATGCATTCTGCGCTCCGCCGTCAGCCTTCAGCCAGTAGGAGGATTGTCTGGGTCCGTGTCTTTGACCCGGACAGGCCGAGCTAAAGCTCGGCCGGCAACGCATCGAACGTGAGCGGCAACGCATTCAACCCGCGGAGCCCAAGATTGTTCCGCCACTGAATCGGACCGGGCTTCAGCTTCAAATTGTGGAGCCGCCGCAGAAGAGTGGAGAAGGCCACCTGCGCCTCCAGCCGCGCCAGCGGCGCTCCAAAACAGAAGTGAGCGCCGAAGCCGAAGGCCACATGTTTGTTGTCCTGACGGCGAATGTCGAGCCGGTCGGGATCGGGGAAGCGCTCCGGATCGCGGTTGGCTGCTCCCATCACCGCCATCACCGCCTGCCGCTTCGCGATGTGCTTCCCGCCGATCTCCGTGTCCTCCGGCGCCAGACGCGCCGTGTGCTGACTGGGGCTTTCATAGCGCAGCAACTCTTCCACCGCGCTCGGAATCAGTTCCGGATGCTTCCGTAGGTCCTCCAGCACATCCGGCTGCCGCAGTAGGGTGAGGGTTCCGTTCCCGATGAGATTCATGGTTGTTTCCTGTCCGCCTACCATGGTGGCGATCAGGTTTGGAATCAGCTCTTCTTCGCTGAAGCGCTCGCCTTCGTACTCGGCGCTGATCACGTAATGGACCAGCCCGTCCGTGGGATGCTCCTTTTGCGCCCGAATCGCATCGCGGAAGTACTCCACCATTTCATCCAGCGTTTTCTTGGCTTGCTCCGCCCGTTCCGGATTGTGCTGGAAGTTGCCCAACAGTTCGGCAAAATCGGCCGACCAGATTTTCAATTTCCGGTGATCTGTGACGGGCACACCCAGGAACTCCGCGGTCACAATCGAGGGCAGCGGCGCGGCAAAATCATCCATCATCTCCATTTCGCCTGTGGGCAGCACTCTGTCGAGCAGGCGGTCGGCAATTTCCTGGATGTGGTCACGCAGGTTCATGATGCGCGCGGGTGTGAATGCCTGCGAACACAGCCCGCGCAGCCGCCCATGACGCTCACCGTCCATGAAAAGCATCAGCTTCACCAGTGCCTCGGCGATCGGACTCAAATGCGAGAGGCCCAGGTCGGCAAGTTGCTCCGGGCTCGGCGTGCGCACCGACGAAAAATCGCGCAGCACCCGCACCACATCGTCGTACCGGGTGACCACCCAGGCATGCAGGTACGGGTCCCAAAGCACGGGAGCCTCTCTCCGCAGGCGCTCGTACAAAGGATAAGGATTGGCCAGAACTTCAGGCTCCAGTAAGTGGTAGAGGCTGAGAGGCTGTTCCGACTTAGGTTGGGCCCTGAGTTCAGACTTGGCCGAGACTGGTTGGGTGTGGCGGGGCACCTGGCCTCCGGAATAATCGCAGTCCTGGCGATGCTGTCTTGGCGAGGGAACCGCCGGGACTGAGGATTTAGTCATTGCAAGGACTGGTTGAGTGGGAGGGCAGCGAGAACCCCTGCGAAAGCCTTCGGAGCTTACTCAACGGCCGAGGAGTAGGCTGTGACGCGTATCACTCGCCTCGGTGATATTGGTCACATGGTTGGACCGCCCGCCCTGCACGTTGGTTTGCCTTCCGTACTCTCCCTTCTTTTCCAACAGCCGGTCTCCATATACAATGCAACAGGTTTCGTAGGATTGGCTCTCATTCCGTGAGTGTCAGCCACACGAACCAGGGCCCAGGCCGCCTGCATCAAAAAAGAAGAAAGCACCAGGGAACGGATGGCGACCACAAAAACCGACCCCAAGCTGGCCCCCGCGGCCAACGGCGCGAAAAAGACCAAGCTCTACGACGGGCTTACCCGCGATCAGCTCATCCAGGTCTACCGCATCATGTACACGTCCCGGCGCATCGACGACCGGGAAATCCTGCTCAAGCGCCAGCAGAAAATCTTCTTCCAGATGTCGGGCGCGGGCCACGAGGCTATCGGCGTGGCGGCCGGCATGGCGATGAAGCCTGGCTATGACTGGTTCTATCCCTACTACCGCGACCGGGCGCTGTGCCTCGCGCTCGGGGCCACGCCATACGAAATGTTTCTGCAGGGCGTAGGCGCCGCTGATGATCCCAGCTCCGGCGGCCGTCAGATGCCCTCCCACTGGAGCTATCCCGCACTCCATGTGGTGACGCAGTCGTCGCCCACCGGCTCGCAGATTCTGCAGGCCGTAGGTTGCGCTGAAGGTGGACGCTACTTCGCGCGTCATCCAAAAGCCGCGGAGCTTCCTGAATCCAGGGAATCGAAATTCCTCGACTACCGCCAGTTCAAGAACGTTACGTTCCGGGGCGACGAAGTCACCTACGTTTCCCTCGGCGACGGCACTTCCAGCGAGGGCGAGTTCTGGGAGGCCATGAACGCCGCGGCGCTGGAAAAGCTGCCCGTCATTTTCTGCGTGCAAGACAATGGCTACGCCATCTCTGTGCCGGTCGAGGTGCAGACGGCCGGCGGAAGTATTTCGCGCCTGGTTTCAGGCTTTCCCAATTTTCATTTTGAAGAAGTGGATGGCACCGATCCGCTGGCGAGCTACGGTGCCTTCCGACGCTCCGTGGATTATTGCCGGGAAGGACACGGCCCTGCCTTTGTCCACGCGCACGTAATCCGTCCGTATTCGCATTCACTGTCGGATGACGAGCGGCTGTACCGTCCCGACACCGAGCGCGAGCGCGACGCGCAACGCGATCCGGTCACACGCACGCAAATGTTCCTCTTGCGCGAAGGCGTGCTCGACGACAAGGGCATCAACCAGATGGAAAAAGATGTCGAAGCGGAGTTGCAGGCCGCCGTGGATCGCGCGCTCGAAGCGCTTCCCGCGCCGCCCGAGTCCATCACGAAGTACGTCTATTCTCCCGATATCGATCCCACTTCGTCAGCCTTCGACACGCAGCCCGCAGCCGCCGAGCCTTCCGCCGATGGCAAGAAGCCGGCCGCCAAGACGATGGCCGACCTGATCAACGCCACGCTGCGCGACGAAATGAAGCGCGATGAACGCATCGTGATTTTCGGCGAAGACGTTGCCGACGCCAGCCGCGAAGAATATCTGAAACGCAAGCTGGTCAAGGGCAAGGGCGGAGTCTTCAAGCTGACCTTTGGCCTGCAGAACGAATTTGGCGGCGACCGCGTGTTCAATTCGCCGCTGGCGGAGGCGGCGATCGTCGGCCGCGCCACCGGCATGGCGACTCGTGGCCTGAAGCCGGTTGTCGAAATTCAGTTCTTCGACTACATCTGGCCGGCGATGATGCAAATTCGGGACGAACTCTCGGTCATCCGCTGGCGCTCGAACAACGGATACTCCTGCCCGGTCGTCATCCGTGTGGCCATCGGCGGATACCTTACGGGCGGTGCCATCTATCACTCACAGTGCGGCGAGAGCGCATTCACGCACATCCCCGGCCTGCGCGTCGTTTTTCCGTCGAATGCTCTCGACGCCACGGGCCTGCTGCGCACCGCCATTCGCTGCGACGATCCAGTGCTTTTCCTGGAACACAAGCGCCTCTATCGCGAAACCTTCGGCCGCGCGCCCTATCCCGGCCCCGATTACCTGATTCCTTTTGGCAAAGCGAAGATTGTGCAGCCTGGCGAGGATTTGACCGTCATCACTTATGGCGCGGTCGTGCCGCGCGCCCTGCAGGCCGCGCAGAAGCTGGAACGCGAGCAGGGCGTCAAGGTCGAGTTGATCGATCTGCGCTGCCTGAGTCCGTTTGATTGGGAGACCATCGCGGCGTCGGTCGCGAAAACCAGCCGCGCGCTCGTTGCCTATGAAGATTCACTGAGCTGGGGCTACGGAGCCGAAATCGCGGCCCGCATCGCCGACCATCTCTTCGACCATCTCGACGCCCCTGTCCGCCGCGTCGCCGCCAAAGACACGTTCGTCGCCTACCAGCCGATCCTCGAAGATGCCATCCTGCCCCAGCCGAACGATTTGTATTTGGCGATGAAAGACCTGGCACACTACTGACCGTTGCAAGCCCGAAGTTCTTGCCACGGATTTCACTGATTCTCGCCGATAAATTTCAGCGATTCAAAATCCGTGTGAATCTGCGCAAATCCCTGGCGCGAAGTTACTCCCCGAACAAGGTGTTGTAAATCCCGCCGCCGAGCGCGCCGCCGATAATCGGTGCGACCCAGAACATCCACAGCTGCTGCAGCGCCCAGCCTCCAACAAAGATCGCCTGGCCGGTGCTGCGTGCCGGGTTCACGGACGTATTCGTCACCGGAATGCCGACTAGGTGAATCAGCGTCAGGCAGAGGCCGATCGCGATGGGCGCGAATCCCTTGGGCGCGCGATTGTCGGTCGCTCCCATAATCACGATCAGGAAAAACGCCGTCAGCACAACCTCAGCCACGAAGCAGGCGAGCAGGGAGTAGCCCTGCGGCGAGTGCTCGGCGTAGCCATTCGAGGCGAATCCCGCATGGACATCGAAATTGACCAGGCCGTTGGCGATCACATACAGGACTCCTGCGGCACAGATTGCGCCGATGACCTGCGCGATGACGTACCACATCAACTCCGAAGCAGGGAAGCGCTTGCCGACAACCAGCCCAACGCTGACCGCGGGATTCAGATGACAGCCGGAAATATGACCAATAGCGAATGCCATGGTGAGAACGGTGAGTCCGAAAGCCAAAGCCACGCCGGCATATCCGATGCCGACATTGGGAACGCCGGCCGCAAACACGGCTGCGCCGCATCCACCGAAGACCAGCCAGAAGGTGCCAAAGAATTCCGCCGTTGCGCGCTTTCCGATGGGCATGAGACCTCCGATAACTCCGAGTTTGACGTTGGGATAAATCCGCGAGGCCAGCAGCGTAGCATAAGAGAGTCGCAATCAGAAAGCAGACCGCCAGAATCTTGGCCACGGATCGCCACGGATTCTACGGATAGAGACAAGATCCTGCCGTATCCGTATTGATCCGTGTCAATCCGTGGCTAGTTTTTCCGAAGTTACGAACGCTTTCTCCGCAAGCCCATCCTGATTGTTCGTTCCAGCAGGGAATGCTAGCCTCGAGACCTAGGTTCAAAAACTGACGATGCAGTCTGCCTACGCCAATCCGTTGAAATCGCCTTCCGTGCCGGGAAAGCTGGCGCAGTGGCTCGAATCGGCGTCGGCGGAAGTCTGGGTCAAGTTTCTGCTGGCGCTCGTCGGTCTCGGCCTGGCCTTTACGGCGGCATTGTTTTCTACCGTTTCGCGCGACGCGGGTAACATCTGGGCCACGGTCATTCTGGCGACAACGTCGCTGCTACTCGCCACTCTGGTGGGACTGGTTACGGTTCCGTATCTGGCGCGCCGCGTGGCGGTCGAACGACTGCGTGAATCCTTCGACTACGACGTCACCCGAGCCGGCATCGTCTACGTACTGGTCACGCTGGTGATCGGCATCGCCGCGCTCAACACCGGCAATAATCTGCTCTATATCGTGGTCGCGGCCATGCTGGCGGCCATTCTCGTCTCCGGCATCGTTTCGGCCTGGGTGCTGCGCTGGCTGGAACTCGATGTCCGCCTGCCCGAGCACGTATTCGCCGGACGTTCGGTGCTAGGCCGGATTTCGCTCCGCAATCCGCGCCGCATGCTGCCGTCGTTCTCGATCCGCGTGGTCTCGACTCGCAAAAAGAAAAAGGCTCCCGTCAAACAGTGGCAATGGGAAGCGACCACCTTCGCGTTTCCCTTCAACCGTCCGCCGGAGGAGCAGTGGCTGCGTCTGCCCGACCGCCGTCTGCGGCGCGTGATGATCATCCCGCCGCCGCCGGGCATTCTTCAGGGGATGGCTTACTTTCCCTATCTTGCACCGTTGACCGGCCTGTCCGCCGATCTCGAACTACGATTCGAGCAGCGCGGCCGTTACCGCGAAGACAGCTTCGGCCTGGCGACCCGCTTTCCCTTCGCGTTTCTCACCAAGACGCGCCATGTGTCGTTGCCGAGGGAGATTCTTGTCTATCCCCGCATCGAGCCCACGCGCGAGTTTTTCGAAATTCTGCCGCTGGTGCGTGGCGAATGGGAGAGCTTCGTTCGCGGACATGGCTCCGATCTTCACCGCCTCCGCGAATATCTGCCTGAGGATTCGGCCCGCCATGTGGACTGGAAGGCAACCGCAAAATCGGGATCGCTGAAAGTTCGCGAGTTTGCGCGTGAAGACGACCGCAAAGTTTGCATAGTCTTCGACAATCCCAAGCCTGGTATGCTCTCCGAGGCTGCCTATGAGAGAGCAGTGGATCTGGCGGCGTCGCTGGCCTGGCACTTCGCCCAGCACGAGGCGGACGTTTCCTTCCTTGTTTCCGGCCATCCCCGCACGCGCGATCTCCACCAGTTTCTGGCTTGGCTGGCGGTGATCCAGCCCGACCGCGGCAGCCCCGGCCAGGAAGGTAGAGGTGGGGCACTCACCGACGTGAAGCTGGGTGCTTCTGACGAATACAACGTTGTGGTCACCGCCCGGCCACGGGCAGCCCTGGCTCTGGCCCTGTGGGATTGCTCGTACTTCGTTCATGTGGGCGAAGCCGGCGAGTCCCAGCCCAAAGCG
The DNA here is from genome assembly GCA_964407245.1 of uncultured Acidobacteriaceae bacterium. Lineage (GTDB taxonomy): Bacteria > Acidobacteriota > Terriglobia > Terriglobales > Acidobacteriaceae > Sulfotelmatobacter. The sequence continues at coordinate 3,925 of CAYOUY010000027.1, read as the reverse complement.
GGAAATTCCCCTACGAAATCCCCGCTGAAATAGGGCTTTTTCGCATATGGAGCCCTTCGCCCCGCCTCCCGCTTTAGGGTCAATTTTGATTCCGACTAACCTTTTTTCTTCCCTTACGTCTGATTTTCGGCATATACTCGCGCTCCGGTAGATGCTTTTGGACTGCTCGGAACGCTGTCGACCGGGAGGTGTCAAATGCGTATCTGCGACCTGATCAAGAATCAGGAGACCTATCAGGCGGAACTGGGCCACACGGTACTCGAAACCGTGCGAGCCATGGTGGAGCGCAACATCGGCGCCGTGCCTGTTCTGCACAGCGGAAAATTAGTGGGGATCTTCTCCGAGCGCGATCTGATGCGTCGCGTCGTAGCCGAAGGCCGCGATCCCCGCAGCACTTGCATGGCTGAGGTCATGACGGACGATCCTCTGACCGTCAACGTGGATGAAGACATCGAGGGATGCATGGTGCTGATGCGGCGCCACAACTTCCGCCACCTCCCTGTGTGCCACGAAGGACACCTGGTCGGTATTGTTTCTCTGCGCGACATCCTGCTGCACGATCTGGATGCCAAGGACGACGAAGTGCGCATGATGCGGGCGTACATCCACTCCATGCCGGACGCGTAAGAACCGGCTGCCGGTCCAACCGCAAGCAGCGCCGGGACCCTAAACCAGGGCCGCCCGCGATCCCGGTCTCCTCCTGCCCGAACGGAAAACTCGCCTTGAGCCCGCGCCAGTGGGCATATTCCGGCAGCTTTGTGCGCCTTGAGGGTTCCTCGGAAGGCACAGCACGAAAGTAACCTTGCCACAAAATTCCCAGAACGGTAACGTTACCTGCGATTACCACAGTGCATTGAACGTCGGGTTATGAAACGCTAACTTTAAATGGACCGAACTGAGCCGTCTCCGTGGTGTTGGCCTGAGTCAGGCTTCCCTGGCGCGGGTCCCCGCAAGAGACGCTTGAGGACTTGACCGTGGGCGAAAAAACGAAGCTGCTGTATTACGGTCTCTGGTTCGCGCATCCCATTCTGCAGTTGGGCATTGCGGCGTTCATGTTTCGGCGCGGCCTGCAGCGCAAGTTCAAATTCTTCTTCGGATACATCCTGACTCAGCTGGTCATCTTCTCTGTGCTCTTCCCCAGTTTCTGGTATCACTCTGCGGCGCTGTTCTACATCTATTGGGGTGCGACTGCGGTCAGCGTAGCGTTTGGTTTCGGCGTCATTCACGAAGTTTTCGTCGACGTATTCCAGGCGTTCCACACCCTGCGGGATCTCGGCACCGTGCTCTTCAAATGGGCGGGTCTGGTGATGCTGCTGGTCGCCGGAGTGGTCGCGCTTTCCAACACCTCTACTGAGCTGGAGCCGTGGATGCAGGCCATCTTCACCGCGCAGAAATGCGTGCGCATCATCCAGGTCGGGATGGTCCTATTCCTTCTGTTCTTCGCTCACTATGTCGGCGTCAGTCGCCGTCAACACAGCTTCGGCATCGCCTTGGGTTTTGGTGTTTTTGCGTTCGTGGAACTCGGCCTCATCGCTACCTTGATCGGCAACCACCTGGGCAATCCCTGGGTCAGCATCATGAATATGGCTGCCTACAATTGCACTTTGCTCTTGTGGGTCGGCTACGTTGCCGTCAAGAGTCCAAGCCGCGAGATGACAGCTTCTCTCTTGCAGCCGCAACGCTGGGAGCAGAGTCTCACCGACATTCACCACCCAGTGCCCGCGGATTCGCTGATTCCAATGTTCGAAGACATGGTAGACCGTGCGCTCTCGCGCACATCGCCGGAAGTGCCACTTGCGCGTGAGTCCCGAACAATTGAGCGGAGTTGGAGCACTTCAGGATACGGCAGCAGCTTTGACCTTCCGGGTACGCGCTTCAATCCCGGAAGGTGAGCCGGTCTCGTCGTCGCAGAACTCTTCCCTCCCGCCCCATAATTTCCTAATTCCCAATCAGCAGACTGAGATCAGCAAAACAGTCTTGTTCGGAAATCGTAAGGGTTCGCGTCGACTGCCCGTCGGGCTGGCTTCCGGCCGTTACTTAATCTAATACTTCATGGATTGGCGAGAAATATAAGTTGCCAAATATGTAGTCAAAGACACGTGCGGCCTGTGAAAGGGCGGCGGTTGGGGACGAGCGCGGACAGAGAAAAAATGCCGCACAACACGCTTGACGCGTGCTTTATAATGCGGCTCCGCGTATTTGTGTCTCTTTCCCAGGCACTTACGCGGTAGTTAGGAGAACAACCATGAAACGTGCAATCAGGATCGCGGTCCTGATCGTCGGTCTAGCTTGCACCTACATCGCGGCTGCCGTTCCGCAGGTTCCAGCTGCGGACGGAGGCCCGCTTGGGTGTGGCCTAGCCCAAGGCGGCGGACCGTGCAAACCAATGCTGCCCTCGTAGTTAAACCGAGGGGGCGCGTGACCGCAAGGTCACTAAAGTAACCTGTAGTAACCTGGGCCGAACCTTTTGGGCTCGCAATCTTTGGGCTGGCGGACACTCATTTGTCCCGTCAGCCCTCTATTTTTTGTCGCCTGTTCTCAACTCTTTTGTGCAGGATTTTGATGCAGTGCCGCTGCCAGCATTTGCCGCAATTCATGGGCGCTGTTCACCGGCGGCCGGCAAGCAGAGCCGGAGCACACTACCGCGAACGACTTTCCCGACTTGATTTGCGGCAGCTTTGGAATGGTTTCAGCCAGAACCGGCGGAAGATTTTCCGCTACGGCCTGGTTCGCTGCGAGCTGAAGTACAGACTTGTTGAAGGCAAACGGCCCTACAGCGGCCGCGTACAACTCTTGGGTCTTCGCTGCGCTGTCGTCTCCGGCAATCACGACCACCTGAACCAGACTCTCCAGCAGATGCAGCACTGCGATCCCGTAAGTCGCGGCGAAAATCCCAAACTGTTCTGCGGCACCGGCGAATGCCTCCAGCGTGTCTTCAGCTTTGTCGCGGTATTGGGCATCGCCCGTGTAGTGATGCAACCGCATCAGCGCAATGGCCGCCATGGGATTTCCCGCTGGCGTCGGTGAGTCCTGCAGCGGTTTTCGCGGTGTTGACAGAACGCCCAGCCCTTTGCCATCGGCCACCGGCTCGCTGTCGAAGAAGCCTCCCGCAGTCTTGTCGTAGAAGCGCGCGATCATGGCCTCGGCAATCGCGTGCGCAAACTTGAAATAGCTCAGATCCACCGTCGCCTCGTACGCGTCGAGGCACGCCAGCACGGTGAACGCATAATCATCGAGCATCCCCGCAACTTGGCGATGCTCGGCCTTCGGATCCGAGTAGGCGACCACGTGCAGCAGCAAGGGCAGTGTGGAGCGGGCACTCATGCCCGCTTGTGTTTTGCCGCTGGAAACCGGTTTCCACGCCTCGGCCAGCACCCGATCAAGCGAGCGCAACGCAAACCGGCGCGCCTGCGCAAGATTCAGCACCTTCGCCGCTTCAAGGTAGGCCGAAATGCACAGGCTGTTCCACCCCACATAGACGGTCTTATCGAGGTATGGCGTGGGCCGCTTCAGCCGCGCCGTATACATTTTCTTCTTGGCAGAAGCCAACAGCTCGCTCACTTTTTCCGGAGCCAGATTCATCCGCCGCGCGATCTCATCAATGCCCGCCCGCACGAACAGCACATTCTTCGCCGGATTGTGATGCATCTCCCCAATTTCGTTGATGTCATAGCGCAGTCCAGCCGCCTGCGCCTCGTCCTCGGTCAGCACCGCCCGCGCCTCATCCAGCGTCCAGGTAAAGTAATCGCCGTCATCGTCCATATTGATGTCGGCGTCCTGCGACGCGTAGAACCCGCCGCGTTCGCGATCGCTCAGCCACTCATCCATCCAGCGAATAATGTCGCGCGCCACCTTCGCAAAGAACTCCTCCCCCGTTGCCTGGTAGGCATGCACGTAGTTCTTCAGCAACTCCGAATTGTCGTAG
>CAYOUY010000026.1:0-13346 GCA_964407245.1 uncultured Acidobacteriaceae bacterium | reverse complement strand
CGCAGCGTGATGACCTCCCGCACCGTTTCCGCGAACCCAGTGCAAACTGCCCGCTACGCCCGCGACTTCCTCGGCGGCCTGCACTCGGCTCGCGTGCTCGGCTGCGGCAAACATTTTCCCGGACTGGGCGAGGGCACACTCGACAGCCATCGCGAACTGCCGGTGATCGACAAGCCGCTCAAGAAACTTTGGGCCGAAGACCTGCATCCCTATCGCGCGCTGCGCCGTCAACTTCCTTTTGTCATGGTTGCCCATGCGGCGTATCCAGAAGTGACGCGCGATCGCATGCCGGCCTCGCTTTCACGCGTGTGGGTCACCAACCTGTTGCGCAAGCGCATCGGCTATCGCGATTTGATCGTCTCCGACGATCTCGAGATGGGTGGCGTGCTGGCCGCAGCTCCGGTGGGCGAAGCGGCAGTCGAGTCCATTCGTGCCGGATGCGATCTTTGCCTCGTCTGCCACCATGAGGAGTACGTTACGCAGGCTTACGAAGGCCTCGTGCAAGCAGCCCAGAAAGATAAAACGTTCGCCCGGCGCACAGCCGAGGCCCAGCGGCACGTACTCCAGTTCAAGAAGAAGTGGGCCAGAGTTTTGCGCCCGACGAAACTGCCGTCATCGGCAACGCTTGCCAGACTGCCCCGAAAATTGTGGGAGTTTGGCGAGCAGGTGCGTCTGGCCAGGCTGTCGTAATCCACGCGAAAATGCGGGTGCAATGACCAATGCTTTGTCGTCGTGAGCGAAACGAAGGGTGACAAGCGATAGGACAGAAATGATCGTAGCCGGCGTCATGAGCGGGACGTCTGCCGATGGCATCAACGTGGCGCTCGTGCAGATCAGCGAACCTGAGGGCTCCCCGGGTGCCCCATTTCTCGCGCGCTCCTTGCGCGAGAAGTGGGGACTTTCCCGCCACCTCAAACTGCTCGGTCATGCCGAGTATCGCTATCCCGCCCGCGTCCGCACGGCGATTCTGGCGGCCATGAACGCGCAAAAGGCGCGCGTCGCAGACCTCGCCCGCCTCAATTTTCTTCTCGGCGAACTCTACGCCGACGCAGTTGAGACGACCGCGCGGCGTCTGAAAGTAAAACCCGAACTGGTCGGATGTCATGGCCAGACTCTTTATCATCAGGGTGTGGCGCAAATGTTTCTGGGCAGGCGGGTCGCAGCCACCTGGCAAACGGGCGAAGGAGCAATTATCGCTGCCCGTCTCGGCGTCCCAGTCGTCTCTGATTTTCGCCCCAACGATCTCGCTGCCGGCGGCAAAGGCGCGCCGCTCGTTCCTTATCTCGATTGTCTTTTGTTCCGTGACGCCCGCATCGGACGCATCGTGCAGAACGTCGGCGGCATCGCCAATCTTACGGCGATTCCAGCCGGGGCAGGTGTGGGCAAGGTAATTGCCTTCGACACCGGCCCGGGAAACATGGTTATCGATGCCGTAACGGAAAAGCTTTTTCACCGCCCCTTCGATCGCGATGGGAAGATTGCAGCAGCCGGAGAAGTGCTCGAGCCGGTCCTGCGCCATGCGCTGCGCCACAAATTCTTCCGCGCCCGGCCGCCTAAGACCGCGGGCCGCGAGGAATTCGGCCGTGAATTTGTGCGGGATTTCCTGCGCCGCTGCGGCCGTGCCCGCAAGCAGGACGTCATCGCCACAGCCACGGCATTGACCGCTTGCTCAATCGCTGACGCCGTTCAGCGCTTCATGATCGGCAGGGTCGCTGCGAAGTCGCACCAGCATTCCTGGCGCGAGATGATTCTTTCCGGCGGCGGCGCCAAGAACTCAACTCTCGTCGGCATGCTGGCGGAGTCGCTCGCGCCTCTCGGCATCCAGGTTCGTTTCACCGACGAATTCGGACTGCCTGCAGCGGCCAAAGAAGCCGTCGCATTCGCAGTGCTGGCTTACGAAACCTGGCGCCGTCGTCCGTCGAATGTGCCTTCAGCCACGGGCGCGAAACGCCCCACCATCCTGGGGAAGATCTCGTATGCGTGACACACGGTCATTTACCCCGGCTTCGTGGTCGGTTCGACGTAATTGTGCTATTGCCCAAAAATTGTCATCCCGACCAAGCTTTGGGATTGGCGAAGGCCAATCCAAAAGCGCGTGGAGGGATCTGCTGTTTCTCGGCCATGAGATCAGCAAGTTCGGGGCGTTGGCTTCCGTCATTGGTCTCCTGCTCTTTCCGCTTCTTTCCTGCTCCTCTCGTCCCGACCCCAACACTCTGGTCATGATCATCGAGTCGAGCCCCACTAACCTGGACCCGCGTGTCGGCCTCGACGCCTTCTCCGAGCGCATCGACAGCCTCATCTTCGACGATCTGCTCTCCCGCGGCGACGATCTCAACGTCGCTCCCGGCCTGGCCGATCGCTGGGAGATCCCCGATCCCACGACTTACATTTTTCATCTCCATCCCGGCGTAAGATTTCAGGACGGCCGCCCGCTCACTTCGCGCGATGTGAAGTGGACCCTCGACTCCCTGCTCCAGGGCAAAATTCGCAGCACGAAGGCGGCGACCTATCGCTTCGTCGATCACATCGACGCCCCCGACGACCTCACCGTCGTCTTCCACATGAAGGAAGCCGACGCCACTTTGCTGTGGAATCTTTCCGATGGCGCCATGGGCATTGTTCCCGAAGGCAGTGGCGATGAGATCACGCGCCATCCCGTGGGGACGGGACCGTTTCGCTTCGTCAGCGCCGAAACCGACCGCGAGGTCATCCTCGAGCGCAACGACAACTATTGGGGGGAGAAAGCGAAGCTGGCGCGCGTGCGCTTCGCCGTGGTTCCCGACGCAACCACGCAGGCGCTCGAACTCCGCAAGGGCAGCGGCGACATCGCCATCAATTCGCTCACTCCAGATACTGTGGTCACTCTGGCGCGCGAGCCGAATCTTGCTATCGAGACCGCGCCCGGCACGCGTCTCGCCTATCTCGCCTTCAATTTGCGCGATCCCATTCTCCGCAACGTGCGGGTCCGGCAGGCCCTCGCCTATGCAATCGATCGCCAGCCGATGATCGAATATCTGTGGCGTGACGAGGTGCAACCGGCGCACAGTATTCTGCCCACGCAAAGCTGGGCCTACAGCGGAAACGTACCTCTCTACCCGCACGATCCAACCAAAGCCAACCAACTGCTCGATGCCGCCGGTTATCCCGCAATCAACGGCGTGCGCTTTCATATCACGATGAAAACTTCCACCGACGAAAACACGCGCCTCATGGTCGCCGTCCTGCAGCAGGAGTTGCGGCAGGTTGGAATCGCGCTCGACATCCGCAGCTTCGAGTTCGCCACATTCTTCTCTGACGTGACCCACGGCGCCTTTCAGATGTACAGCCTGCGCTGGATCGGCGGCAACGAAGACCCCGACATTTTTGAATACGCCTTCGACTCGGCCAAGTTTCCGCCCAATGGCGCCAATCGCGGCTTCTACTCCAATCCCAGCGTGGACGTCCTGATCGACCAGGCCCGCGGCTCCGTGGATCCCGCCGTGCGCAAGCCGCTGTACGCGGAGGTGCAGCGCGTTCTCGCCGAAGACCTGCCCTACATCAATCTGTGGTATTTCGACAACGTCATGGTGCATACGCGGCGTGTGCGCAACCTGAAGATGAACCCCGCCGGCAACTATGATTTTCTGCGCACCGCCGAGCTGGTCGAGTGATTAAGCTCAGTGATTTTTCTTCAACCGACACGCCAACCGAGAGATAATCGACTTGAGAGCTCACGCTGCGGAGGCAAGCCGTGGACGCTGCTTCTTCAATAGTCTTGCGTCTGCTATTGTGCTTTCTGTTTCTGGCTGTCTGTCTTGCCTCCGCTTACGCCCAGCAGCCCTTCGACTCCCCGGAAATTCCGGTCAACTTTACGCTCGACATGCAAACGGCGGCGCGATTGCGTCCCGAGCTTCTTGCACAAAGCGTTCCCGCGACGGACCGCTATGCTGTCGGCCGCCTGGTCTTCGAGCGGCTGCTCGCACAACTGCCTGCGTCTTCCGGGCCCAACTCCGGACCAAAGTTCGTCTGGCAGCTCCGGATCGTGGAAGACTCAGAGCTCAACGCCTACGCCTCGCCGGATGGAACCGTCCTTGTGGAGAGTGGCCTCGCCCAACTCGCCGGCCCCAGCACTGGTCTGTGGGCGGCGATTCTGTCGCATGAAATTACGCACGTGGTCCGCCGCGATTGGGCCCGGCGCTATCTTTACCAGCGATCTCTCGAAGACTCTCGGGCCACCATCGTGCTGGGCGATCCCGGCCTTCCCTCCGCCTCCTGGGCTGATTCCGAAAAGCTTTCCGCTGACATGGGCCGTTTCTGCCGCCAGCTGGAAATCGAGGCTGATCGCAATGGCCTGGTCTTGATGGCCCGTGCCGGATACCACCCCGATTTCATGCCTGCCTTGCACCATCTGCTGCATGCGCAGAGCTCCGGTACGCCCGCGAAATCGCTCTATGCCATGCACCCGTGTTGGGAGGAACGCGACCGGGAGCTCAGCCGCGCCTACGTCGATGCCGGCCTCGAATTCGAGCGCCTGTGGCCGGCATGGTATGCCTCCCCCGGAGGCAATCCTCCCATCGTCGTCTTCGCCGAGCAACCCACTCTCAAGAAAATCGGCTCGCAATGGGAGCTGCAAATTCCCATGCGCTGTCAGAATCTGGCCGGTGCGGTAGAAGTGGTGGTGCGTAGCGGCTCCTTGCAAGAAGGCACGTCGCCTGCGGACGCCGCCGATCCGCCCGACGCGCCCAGCGCAAAATCCCGGAACCGGCAGTTGCCCAAGGAACTTCGCCAGCTCACTGGCTGCACTTCGCCCCGCACCACCGTCACCTTCGAACTCGCCGACATTCGCAGACATTCAAAATCGAACGTTGACTGGACTGACGTCTACGTGCTCGACGCCTGGGGCGCCGTGCTCGCACGCGCCGACGTGCCCCGCCGCGCGCGCTAAAACAAAATGTGTAGGGACAGCTCTCGGCTGTCCGGGAGAGCAAAGCACGGTAGTGGTGCAGTTTGACTGCACCACTACCCAAAGCACGACGAGCTCCAGCGCCATCGCCGCCGCGTGGTACCATCAAATTTTGCCTCGATCTCATGCGCATTCTTTTCATCGGCGACATTTTCGGCCGCCCGGGACGCACCATCGTCAAAGACCGCCTGCCTGAAATCGTTCGGGAACGCGCGATTCAGCTGGTCATCGCCAACGGCGAGAACACGGCCGCCGGCTTCGGCATCACGCCGGCGCTGGCCGAGGAATTATTCGAACTCAACATCGACGTCATCACCACCGGAAACCATGTCTGGGACAAACGCGAGATCGTTGACTATTTCCAGATGGCTGACGGCGACGGCCGCGGCCCCGCGCGCCGCATCCTGCGTCCGGCCAACTTCCCCGCTGACATGCCGGGATGGGGCGTTTACCAGGGCTTCAAGGGAAAGATTCCCTATGCCGTGATCAATCTGCAGGGGCGTGTCTTCATGGCCTCGAACGACGATCCCTTCCGCATTGCCGACCAAATTCTTCAGAAGGTCGACGTAAAAGTCATTGTGGTCGATATGCACGCCGAAGCAACATCGGAGAAAATCTCGCTCGGCTGGTACCTCGACGGCCGCGTTACCGCCGTCATCGGCACGCACACGCACGTTCCCACCGCCGACGAGCGTGTCCTGCCGAATGGCACCGCCTACGTAACCGATGTCGGCATGACTGGACCTTACGACGGCGTCATCGGCGTGAAGAAGGAACTGGTTGTGGGAAAGTTTCTTAACGGCATGCCGGTTCGTTTCGAACCCGCCACCGGCGACGCGCGCCTGTGCGCCGTGGTCATCGACTGCGACGAGGAGACCGGCAAGGCTCGGTCGATCGAGCGCCTGATGCTGAGCTGAGTAATGTTGAGCTAAGGTTGCCCCACCCTTTTCGCGTTCGTTGCGAGAGGGTGGGAAAGCCGCCAAGGGCCCCTCTCGTCAAAAGCATGCAAGAATCAGCAGGCATTGCGTTCTTCCCCTGACGTTGCACCGAAGGTACGAGGTCCTATCGGCGCGAGCCCGCAGCCCGAAATCACGTTAGAATCAAAAGCGATGCGCCGCCTGTTTCTCATCGGAAATCTTGCTGCCGGACTTCTTGCGGCGGTACTGTCGCTGCCCGCTTCCGCCAGCGATCTCCCGACCGCGTCCACTCCTCCACCGACCTGCGGCACTCCCGGCGCCGTCAACTGTGTCCCAACCAAGAAAGACCTGAAAGAAGCGCACACTGCATTTACACGCGGAGTAAAACTCGAGAATGAGCAGCGCCTGGAAGACGCCTTCCGCCAGTTCGACCAAGCCGCACACCTGGCGCCGCAGAACAGCCAGTTCCTGACCGCCCGCGACCTGGTGAAGGCGCGCCTTGTCTTCAATCATGTCGAGCGCGGCAATCAGTTCCTGCTGGAATACCTGAATGTGCAGGCAGCCGCGGAATTTCGTGCAGCGCTCGAACTGGATCCGGACAATGCCTATGCCCGCGAGCGGTTAGCCGAAGCCGGCCGCGATTCGACACCCGCTCCTCGGCACGCCGTCCTGCCTCCGCAGCCGGAGCTGGCGGGCGAAGTCCAGATCGATCCCAAGAGCGACCGCACCAGCTTTCACTACCGCGGCGATCTCCGCGGCCTATACAACGAAATCGCCCAGGTCTACGGTCTGAACGCCCAATTCGACGACACTATGCCGGCGCGCCAAGTGCGCTTCTTCGTCGACGATCTCGACTTCGTCACCGCCATGCGCCTGGCCGGCGAGGTTGGCAAGACCATGTGGACGACGCTTGGTCCAAAACAGTTTCTTGTGGCCGCCGACAATCCCGAGAACCACAAGCGGCTGGACCGCGTGCTGCTCCAGACGTTCCCGCTGCCTCCTCATTCCTCGCCACAGGAAGCGACCGACATCGTCAACGCGCTGCGAACTCTGTTTGACCTGAAGACCATCACGCAGGGACAGACCTTCGAAACCATTGAAGTCCGCGCCAGTGCTCCCGTGCTTGCCGCCTGCTCGCAACTGCTCGCCCAGTGGAGCAATGAGCGCCCCCAGGTGCTGCTCGATGTTCGCGTTTACCAGATCGATCACCAGCTCATGCGCAACATCGGCATGCACATTCCCGACACCTTCAACTTGTACAACATTCCGGCATCGGCTGTGGCTGCGCTGTTGGCGTCGCTGAGCGGGCAGAACCTGTCATCGCTCATCAACCAGCTGATTTCCTCCGGCGGCATCAATCAGGCCGGCAGCTCGGCGCTCTCTGGACTGCTGGCTCAACTTCAGGGCCAGTCCAGCGGCATCTTCAGCCAGCCTTTGGCCACGTTCGGAGGCGGCCTCACCTTCATGGGACTCAGCCTCGATCAGCTCAGTGCCAATCTTTCCGTGAACGAATCCTGGGCGCGCAGCCTGGAAAATGTCACTCTGCGCACTGGCACCGGTGTCGACGCCACGCTCCACGTCGGCGAGCGCTACCCCATTCAGAACGCAAGTTACGCGCCGATTTACAACTCCGCGCAGATCGCGCACGTGCTCGGCAATAATTCGTATACTGCGCCCTTCCCCTCCATCAGCTACGAAGATCTGGGATTGAATATGAAGGCCAAGCCGGTGGTGCAAGGCAATGGAACCGTCAGCCTACATCTTGAACTGCAGGTGCGCTCACTGACGGGCAATTCCGCCAACGGCGTGCCCGTCATCGCTAATCGTGAATTTCAAGGCAGCATCAACCTGGCGGATGGCGAGCCGGCCGTCGTCGCCGGCCAGGTCTCGGCCTCCGACACGCTGGCCATGACCGGCATTCCTGGCTTCGGCGGCATCCCCGGCCTGAATCAGATTATGGCCAATAACACCAAGCAGGAAGAGGACGACGAGCTCATGATCATCGTGACACCGCACATCGCCGCCAACACAATCCACAACACGCCGGAAATCTGGCTCAGCGAGCGATGACAAAAAACGGCTACGGGCAGAAACTGCGGCTAGCAGCATCGGCAATCCTGGAATCTGACTGATTCGATAGTGCGAGGAAGCTATCTCGATTCATTCTGGGTCTCAGCCGCGCAGCGGCGCCAGATGAAAGCCCGGCACGGAAGTGCCGTGGTCGATTTTGGGAAGAAGAACGAGTCTCACAGGGACGCCACTAGAGCAACGCCGATATTGCTACCTGGCGTCTTTTGCCGCGAACTCCACCAGCTCCTTGTAGGTGTCGACCATGCGCGCGTCGAAGTTTCCTACCCTTCGGCCATTGATGAATAGCGTAGGAGTACCCGTGATATCCACCTGTTTGCCCAGCGCGACGGACGCGTCCACGCGCGCCTTGGTCTCGGGTTTGGCGGCGCAGGCGGCGATGTCGGCGCCTTTGACGCCCGCTCCTTCGGCGAGTGCAGTCAGTTTTTCATCCGCGGTCGCTGCCGTAATGTCCGACTGCGTTTCATACGTCTTCGACACAAATTTCCAGAACGCGTCGTTCGACGCGCGCGCTACGCAGTCGGCATAGGCCGCGCCTTTAGCCGCCCAGTTGTGCATCTCCAGCGGAAAGTTCTGGAAGACGAAGCGCGCATTCGGCTCTTCGGCAACCAGTTTTTCAATCGTCGGTTGGGCCGCCTTACACGCCGGGCACTGCAGGTCGCCGAATTCCACAATCGTGACCGGCGCGTCTTTCGGCCCGCGGGCGGGGCCGGTGATTCCCTTGTCGAGGGTATTTCTCACCGGATCAAACGGCCGCGCGCCGAATGGAATCACGTCGCCGACGAGAGCGTGCTCGCCATCAGGCGTGACGTAAAATTTCATCGCTTGCTGGCCCTGCGGGCTCGCCAGCGTAACGATCACCTCCGCGATACCCCCGTACGGCGCCGGCTTGATGCTGGAAATCTTCCAGGAAAGATCGGATTCGTAGCCAAACGTCTGCTGCAAAAAAGAGTCCACCGTGGCCTCGGAGGGCAGCTTCACATCGCCGGTTTTCTCGGAAGCCGTGCCACCGGATTTCTCTGTTTTGGCGGAGGCCGTCTTCGCCGTGTTGGTCTGCGCGGCCAAACTCGCCGCCAGCAGGAGCACGAAAACTGCGTTGATTGCGTTGCGCATGAATTCCTTTCGAAGTTCTGAAAGGGCGCGGCTTTTCAGCCGCGCCGCTAGGTGCAAGATCCTTGATGGCAGCCTTAGCCGCTGGAAACTGCCTTTAGCAGGATACTTCAAACCTCGCTCTTGGCGGCAATCGGAATGCGCCGCCCGTAGCCGAACGCCTTGGGAGAGATCTTGATTCCGGGCGCGGCCTGCTGGCGCTTGTATTCCGCGCGGTCCACCATGCGGATCACCTGCTTCACGGTCTCGATGTCGATTCCGCGCTCCGCTGCAATCCGCTCCGCCGGATGCGAGTCTTCCACGTAGTCTTCGAGCACCGCATCGAGGATCTCGTAGGGCGGCAGCGAGTCGCTGTCTTTCTGATTCGGCCGCAACTCGGCCGACGGCGGCTTCTCGATTGTGGCCCGCGGAATCACGGCGCGGCGCGAATTCACGTAAGCGCTCAGCCGGTACACCAGCGTTTTGGGAACGTCGGAAATCACCGCCAGCCCGCCCACCATGTCGCCATAGAGAGTGCAGTAGCCCACCCCCAACTCGCTCTTGTTGCCGGTCGAAAGTACGATCGCGCCGAACTTGTTCGAGAGCGCCATCAGCAGCATGCCACGGGCGCGTGACTGAATGTTTTCTTCCGTGACGTCTTCTTTTTGCCCGGCCTGATTTTGCACTGTAAAGACCGGCTTCAGGATCTCGCGATACGCTGCGTACGCGGGATTGATCGACAGAAGCTCGAAGCGAATGCCCAGATTTTTGGCCAGCTTGCGCGCGTCGTCAATCGAACCCTGCGAGGAGTAGGGCCCCGGCATGCCCACGCCGATCACGTTCTCCGGCCCTACGGCATCGGCGGCGATCACCGCGGTCAGGGCAGAATCGATTCCGCCGCTCAGGCCGACGATTGCTTTCTTGAATCCGCATTTGCGCATGTAGTCGCGCGTGCCCAATACCAGCGCGGCGTAGACGCTGGCGTCGTCGCCGGCAATCTGCTCGTGCATTTCGCCCGTCAGCGTGTCAGGATCGAACAGGACCAGGTCTTCTTCGAACGAGCGTGCTTGCGCGATAATTTCGCCTTCGCGGTTCAGCACAATGCTCGATCCGTCGAAGACCAGACTGTCATCGCCGCCGACCTGATTCACCATCACCACGGGAACCTTGTGCTGCCGCGCAATCGAGGCCAGCATGTCGCGGCGCAGCTCACGCTTGCCGATCCAGAACGGCGACCCGGAAATGTTGAGCACGAAGTTCCCGCCCTGCCGGATGAGCGCTTCCACGGGATCCACCGTGTACAAGCGGCGCGGCCAGAACTGCTTGTCGTTCCACGCGTCCTCGCAGATGCCGAGCGCCATACGCTTGCCACAAAACGAGAAAAGCTGCTGGCTCTTCGCGGGAGCGAAGTTGCGCATCTCGTCAAACACGTCGTAGGTGGGGAGAAGCATCTTCGATTGGATGAGCGCGATCTTGCCATCCATCAGCAGTGCCGCGGAATTCATCACGCGCTTGCCCGTGTCCGACTCGGCGGGCGTAACCAGCCCGCAGATCACCGCAATGCCGCGCGTCTCGGCGGCAATTGTTTCCACCGTCGCCTGATTCCGTGCCACAAACCACGGCCGCTCCACCAGATCACGCGGAGGATAGCCGCATACCGATAGTTCGGGGAATAAAATCAATCCCGCGCCCGCGCTGTGCGCCCGCCGCGAGAATTCGATGATCTTGGCCGCGTTCCCGGAGAAGTCCCCGACCGTGGGATCGATTTGCCCCAGGGCAATCTTCACACAATTAGTGTACGGGGCAGGGGCGGCCGCGGCCAAGTTGCCAGATTCGTATCAGGGCACGCCTTCAGGCGTGCCGTAAGGGCTGAAAGAGGGATCGGGCTTTAGCCCCTGCGTGGCTAGTCCCCCGGGAAACACCGTATGCTTGGCCGCCGGCATGGGCGCATCGCCTTTCCGATCGCGCCACAGAACTTCATTCAACTGCGCCGCCCCCGCCGCATCGGGACGCGAGAAGTCCATCAGCGACGAAACTTTCGCTCCCGGCGCCTGCGGCTTATTCATTTCGTAGATCAGACCGTTTTTCTGGTTGCGATAATCCGCCTGATACGGCGCCTGATTGCCGGCGCCCGAGAACATCTGCGTCATCAGAGGAGCGTAGGCGTCATTCTGGTTCATGGGCGGAAGCCCGAGCATGGTCTCAATGGTGTGCACCATGTTCACCGTCGTGTAGAAGCGGTGCTCCACATAAGGCTGCGCCGCCGAACCTCTTGTGGCCGAGCTTGCTGAAGACGCCCCCGGCGAATACTTGCTAATGACGAATCCGATGGAGCGGTGCGCGTCCACGTGATCGGCCCCATCCTGCGCGTCGTCTTCGAGGACGAAGATCGCCGTGTCGTCCCAGTACGGACTGTGCGAAACCGCCTCCACCACGCGGCCGAGCGCCAGGTCGTTGTCGGCCACATTGGCCGCCGGACGCGCGCGTCCCGGCCGTGTTCCTCCCGTGTGGTCATCCGGCAGGTACAGCAGAATGAACGAGGGCATCTGCAAGTCAGGCTTGGCGTTTTCCTGCCGCGCACGCACGAACGCGTTGAACTCATTTAGGAACTCATCCGCCCGCAGCTGGTCGGGATAGTCAGTGTTGAAGTCGGGATACAGCGGATCGAAGTGATCGCGCAGATTCGCCTTCGACGGTTTCACGCCATTGAACATCGGCACCGCCCACGGCCACGGACTCGGCGCGGCATGCGGATTGCCCACGTTCGGCGCCAGCATCTCGCCCTGGTGCACTTCTTTTCGCGGGCACAGTTCTTTCTCCTCCGGCGGCGCGGTCGCGATCGAGTCGGCGTGGTAATTGTTGCACCACTTCGCGTAAACAAATTCGCCGTAAAAGCGATAGCTCACATGATTGCGCGCCAGGTTGTCCCACAGAAAGCCGGTGCCCGGATCGTCCACATCAGGAATGTTCTGATCGAGCGGAAATTCTTCGCCCACCTGCCCCTGAAAATCGTAGGTGCGCTCCTTGCTGCGGTAGGCGATCTGCCACGTCTTCTCGTTGTAATCGGAAGTGATGGCCGCCAACGACCACACGTGGCCATCGCCTGAAACTTCCCCGCTATCGTAGAAATTGTCGAGCACTCCGAACTGCAGCGCCAGCGCATGCTCGTTGGGTGTGATGTCCGCGCCATACATGGTAAGCGAAGGATCGCCATCTCCAACGCCCAGGTCGCCCAGAATCTGGTCGAAGGTGCGGTTTTCCTTCAGGACGTAGATCACGTGCTTGATGGGATTCTGTCCGCCCACGTATTGCATCGTGCCCGGATCGGAGTGAAAAAGGTTCGCGTTCTCGACCATGCGCGTGTATTCGTCGAGCTTGCTCAAAGTCGCGGGGATGTTCAGCCGCGCGATCGATCCGCGCATCAGCGTCGGAATGTACGGGTGCTCTTTGTGCTTCGTCTCGTAAACGGTCTTGCCCATGTCCTTGTTGGCGCGCGTGCCTTCGCCTTTAGCTGTTGCAATGAGCAGGTCGTCGCCACGCACGGCCAGCGCAGAGGGATACCAGTCGGTGGGGATGAAACGAGGAATGAAATCCGAGTCACCACCCGGCGGCCCGACGGAGAATGCTCCGACATGGTCAAAGACCGCTACTGCATTAAGCGATGCGTCCGCTACAAACAGAGACTCGCCATTTACACTTTGCGCGAGGGCAGTAGGATAGCTACCTGTGACTCCCTTGTGCCAGTTCACACCACCATTGAGAGTGATATGTGTGTAGGACGCTCCGAGGCCGCCAAACACCTTGCCTTCGGCAGTTCCAACCAACGAAACTTCATCGCTGTTAGACAGCGCGATGTATAGCGTCTTCTCGCTCGGACTCAGCAGCAAGGCAGTCGGATGTGATCCCGGCGCGACCGAATCTTGAGGTCTATCCACATCAATCCAGCGCTCCACCTTTCCACCGGTCAGATCCAGTTCTGCCACCTGCGACGCATTCCACAAGCTGCACCACGCCCGGCGGCCGTCCTTCGTCGCCACGCAGGTGTACGGGAACGACGCCGGAATCACATCGTTTGTGCTCAAATCAAACGTCTGCAGAATCTTGCCCGTGGCCGCATCGAGCAGAACGATGTTGTCCGAAAGATTGTTGGCGACGAGCAGTTTGTCGTTTCCATCCTCACCAATTACCGCTAAACCCGCGGGATAAGGAATCGCTGTGTGTGCCGGAGTCGTGCGCAGGCCCTTCGCGACCTTCTTGTTCGCCGGGAGTGGCTGCGGCGCAATCGGGATGAACCGTTCCGGCGCGACCTT
>CAYOUY010000025.1:0-3895 GCA_964407245.1 uncultured Acidobacteriaceae bacterium | reverse complement strand
TTGCCCCAGTCGGTTTGCGCCGAATACATGGGGAAGCATGGCGCCAGCGTGCCGTCGGTGCGGATCACGCACGAGTTGTGTCCGGCGCGGCAGTTCCAGGGATACGTCTTGCCGCGCATGAAGTCCTTCATCTTGCGCAGGTGGTCTTTCGAGTTGACCATGATGTAGCCCTGCGCGTTCTTCTCGATCAGCCAGTCCAGGATGGCATCCACCTTTGGCCAGTCTTCCTGCAAAATGTAGGTGACGTTGTTATCCAGGTGCTGGAAGTGCGGCTGCTCGATATAGGGCGGCTCATTGATGTGCACGTCAGTCGAGATGCCGTTGTCGTGGGCGATCTCGGTGAGCGCGTAAACGTCCTCGATGTTGTTGCGGCAGATATTGGTGTTGAACACGATCATGTAGCCGTACTGCCGCTGCGCCTTCACCAGATACTTGAACTGCTTCTCGATGCGCTTGAAGTTCTTGGCCAGGCCCGGCTTCTCCTCGAGCGAATCGACGGCCAGATTGATGGCGGCCACGCCCAGGTCGCCGACGCGGTCGATGAAGTCCTCGTTCATCAGAATGCCGTTCGTCGGCAGATAGACGAAAAAGCCGTTCTTAGTGCCGTAATCGACCACCTTCAGGATGAAGTCGCGGCGCAGCAGGGGCTCACCGCCCATGATGGCGATCACGCGGCAGCCGACCGACTTGAGCCAGTCGATCGAACGGACGGCGGTCTCTTCCGTCATTCCCTTCACCTTGTTGTTGAAGGCCCAGCAGTAGTGGCAATCGACGTTGCACTTCCACTCGGTAAACAGGTACGAAAGCAGCGGGCGGAACTGGTCCGCCATCACGCGCGACTGTACGTAGGGCACGAACCAACGGCGAAAAGCGCGCACAAAATTATTCGCGTGATAGCTGCGGGTTTCTAACTCCGGCATCCAGCCTCCTTGGTTGCGATTGAACACCTCCGCCTAGACGGCGTCCGGGCAGGCACCATCCTCCCCCAAGCTGGTTAGAGTAAATATGGGAGCCCCGGGTGGTACAGCAAAAAAGCATTAGAATGCGTCACTTGCCAGCGTAGTGTCACTTCTTTGCAGCGAACTGCCAAAGCCGGACGGAGGCGAACCAACTGCGCCAACAAGCCTTTTTCCGGCTGCTGGCATATGATGCGGCCAAAGGGAGGTTTATGGCCGCAGCTCGGGATGTCGAGATCAGCTTGGGAACGGGAAGGCTGTTAGGGCTATTCTTCGGGTTTGTCGCGGTGTGCGGGATCTTCTTTGGGCTGGGCTATACCTTGGGACACAGCGTGGCCCCGGCGGGCGTGGCGGCTGCGTCGCCGACGGCCAATGCCGATGCGGCCAAGTCCAAGCCGGCCGGTGGCTCGGCACCGGACAACGCGACCCCGCCAGCTAACGACCTGACCTTCTACAAGACCGTCGAGCAGAAGGACGCCAACCCGCAACTCGCGCCTCCCGCGCCTCCGGCTACTCCAGCCCCGACCGTGGCGCCACCGCCGTCAGATACGCTGCATGCCTCCGCGTACGTGGTCCAGGTAGCGGCTGTGAGCAAGAGGGAAGACGCCGATGCACTCGCCGGGATTCTGCGCAAGAAAAATTACCCCGTATTCCTCGTCAGCAACGCTCCCGGCGACTCCCTGTTTCACGTGCAGGTGGGACCGTTCAGCGACATCAAGGATGCCGAAGCCATGCGCGGCAAGCTTGCCGGGGACGGCTACACACCGATCGTGAAGAAGTAATTGCGATTTCAGATTTGTGACTCCCTCATCGTCTGCGCCTGATTCTGTCCGAGACGACGCCCGTCAGGGAGTTGAAGTATCGGATACTCGTGCTTCCCTTGGCCTTGCTCGTGGCGCGCCTGGTCGCGGGCACGGGCTTGCGCATGGCGGCAGGCATGCTCGCAATGGTGCTGCACGAGAGCGGGCACGCCATCACGGCCTGGCTTACGGGCCGCTGGGCCGTCCCCCTGCTCTGGGTCACCCCGCACGGACAAGAGCGGTCGTGGTATATCGTTCTGGCTCTCGCCGCCGCCATCGTCTTCGGAGGATTCAAGGCGTGGAAGGCGCAGCGCTGGGGATGGGTTGTTGCCGCCGGCGCAGTGCTCATCCTGCAAGTGATCGCCCTATGTTTGCCGGCGGGGGCCCTGATCGTTTTCTTCGGGGATGGCGGCGCCATGGTGCTGGCCACAATCCTGATGGCGACGTTTATACAGTGCGCTTTCGCGGGGAGCGTAAAAGAACTGGGGCCTTCGCTGGGGATTGCTGGCGATCGGGGCGCTGAGCTTCGTGCACGTTTTCTGCTATGGTCAGGACCGTATGAAGATCTCCCCTTCGGAGAGATCGAGGGAGTGAACCTCTCCGATCCCAGCCTGCTCACCGAAATGTACGGCTGGTCGGTTATACAAATGGTCGATCGCTATGTCCGGCTGGGCGAGGTGTGCCTTGTGGCCCTCGCCGGGCTGTACCTTTGGGGACTGGTCTCGGCGTATATGGAAATGGCGGCGAAGCCATCCTCGGAGAAGCCACGCATATTGGCGAATCGGTAGATTTGCCGAGAGTGGCGAACGAAAAGCAAGCGATAAGCCCTGTTGGAAGAAATTTGACTTGCTGCCGATAATATTCAGACGCACATGACGCGGCGAAAAGGTTTGATCTTTCCGGGAATCCAGTGACTGGCGGCCTCGCTGCATACCTCGGATCACTTGCACCTCTTATCGCGCGGGATGCCGCAATGCACAACATCCAAAATCCCGCATTGGAAACCGCAGGGTGGGACGGTCTCATCAAGGCATTCGGGGTGCATTCCCTTCTATCGTCGCGACCACAGTTTTTGTGGCCGTGAACGTCGTGCATTTTCTGCGTCCAGCAACTTGCGCCGATTGTTTCCTTCGCCGAGGTTTGCCTTTTCCGCTGTACCACGAAGGAGGGTTCGCGGGTGGTGCCGCAATCATGTGGGGCGGATTGGCCGCAGATGCGGTCATCGTCGCCGGGGCACCCACAGTTCTTCTGGGGCGTAGCTCGCCCGGGCCACCCGCCCTGTTCTCGCCAACTGTCTGGAAATTGCCCTGCTTTCGGCCCTATAGTTTCCTCAGATATTGCGATGCAGCCGAACGAATTCATTCCAGTTTTGGTATTGCTCGCCGCTGCGTTCTGCGGATGGAAGCTGCTCCGCTTCGTTCGCCTCCGGTCTACTGTCATTAAGGTTGCTGGCTCTGTCTCCAGCATTGGCATTCTACTTATAACCGGTTGTCTGCTTCTTTTGTATGGGTGCGGAATGGTCTTGGAGTATCGGTCGTCGCCTACCTTTTCACCGGATGGCAAGTACAGGGCGCAAATCAAAGAACTCGATTTCGGCGCAATGGACACTCTTCATTTGAGAGTCGAAGTTCGCTCGCGTTGGCACCTGTTCCCCGAAACGGTTTTCAGTTCGGGTGGAACCCCAACTATTGCTGGTGCCTCCGACGGGAGAATTTTGTTAAATCCCTCAAAAACCTTCAGTCCGTATCAAACCGCTGCTCTTTAAATGGATCGCCGTACATGTGATATCCGTTCTGCTCCCAGAAGCCGGGCGCATCGTGGTCGAGGAATTCCAGGCCGCGCACCCACTTCACCGACTTCCACGCATACAGGTGCGGCACGATCAGCCGCAGCGGATAGCCGTGGTCGGGCTCGAGCGGCTGGCCGTCGTGGTGCGTGGCGAAGAGCACGTTGTCGCGGTTGAGGTCGGCGAGCGGCACGTTGGCGGTGTAGCCCTGCTCGGCGTGCACCAGCACGTACGCGGCGCCCGGCTTGAGCTTCACCAGCTTCAGCACGTCGCGAAAGAGCACGCCCTGCCAGTGATTATCGAAGCGGCTCCAGCGGGTGACGCAGTGAAAGTCGCTGGTGACGGTTGACTTC
>CAYOUY010000024.1:0-2943 GCA_964407245.1 uncultured Acidobacteriaceae bacterium | reverse complement strand
GATTGAGCTGCGGTTCTCCAGACTAATCTCACTTCCGGTTATCTCTGCATCTAACAGGTCATCAATTCCATGCTCCAGCAGCGCTGGGGACGCATCATCACCGTCACCAGCGTGTTTGGTCAGATGGGTCAGGCCGGACAGGCCAATTATGCGGCTTCGAAGGCCGGGCTGATCGGCCTGACGATGGCCATTGCCCGCGAGGTCGGCTCGCGCAACATTACTTGCAACGCGGTCGCACCGGGCTTCATCGAAACCGCCATGACGGCGGGGCTCGGCGACGATTTCAAGCAGGCCGCCGTCAAGCAGATTCCTCTGGGCCGCGTGGGGTCGCCGGAAGATGTCGCGGCCGCGGTTGCGTTCCTGGCTTCCGATGAAGCGTCGTACATCACGGGACACGTGCTGAACGTGAACGGCGGCATGCTGATGGGATAAGTTCTTCACCACAGGGGCACGGAGACACAGAGGAATCATGAATGCGAATCCGCAAGTTCTCTCTGTGCCCTCTGTGGTTAAGGGTCTTGCCTTGGTTCAAGCCGAATCTCCGGCCCAGATTGCCCAGGCCCGAGAACTCTTTCTCGAATATGCGCAGTCGTTGGGCTTCAGCCTGTGTTTTCAGAATTTCGATAAGGAACTCGCCGGTCTTCCCGGCGACTATGCTCCTCCAGCGGGGCGTCTGCTTCTTGCCGAGTATAACGGCCAACTCGCCGGCTGCGTTGCATTGCACAAACTGAGCAAGAAGGATGACTCCGATGCCGTTTCCGAGGTTGTAGATTATGACGTTTGTGAGATGAAGCGGCTTTATGTGCGCCCGCAATTTCGCGGCAAAGGACTGGGCCGCGCTCTCGCCGATCGCATCATCGCGGAAGCCCGCGCCATCGGATACAAACACATGCGCCTCGATACCGTCGAGCCGGTGATGAAAGACGCGGTCGCCATGTACCGCCGCCTCGGCTTTCGAGAAATCGCGCCCTACTGCGCGAATCCGATCGCCGGCGCGCTATACATGGAACTGCAGTTGTAATTCCGCACGGATTTCATACACAATGGGTGCCCCACTTCTGGCCGCCTTTGCGAGAGGTGGGTGGGCGTGATTCGCCGGGCACATCCCCAGTGAGGAATCGGCCATGAAGAAAACTCTCCTGTTGGCTCTGCCCCTATCAATGCTTCTACTGGCGGCCATTTCTGCCATCGCCGCCGACGGCAAAACCGTCTCCTACAAATCCGGCGACGAAACCGTGCAGGGAGTTTTGTACACTCCGTCGGGCAGTGGACCGTTCCCGGCGCTGATCGTCGTTCACGAATGGTGGGGGCTGAACGACTGGGTGAAAGATCAGGCTTCGAAGCTCGCCGACCAGGGCTACGTGGCGCTCGCGGTTGATCTCTATCGCGGCAAGGTGGCCACCACGCCCGACATGGCCCACGAGATCATGCGCGGAGTGCCGCAAGACCGCGCCAAGCGCGATCTCAGTGCGGCCTTCGACTTTCTTGCTTCGCAGCCCAATGTGAAGAAAAACCGCATTGGCGCCATCGGATGGTGCATGGGCGGCGGCTATTCACTCGACGTCGCACTGCAGCAGCCCGCGCTCGCTGCCGATGTCATCAACTACGGCCATCTGGCCACCGATACCAACGATCTGAAGAAGATCAACGCGCCCATCCTCGGATTGTTCGGAGGCCAGGATCGCGGCATCACTCCCGACGACGTGCACAAGTTCGAAGCAGCGATGAAACAGCTCGGGAAGAAAATCGACGTCAAGATTTACGACGACGCCGGCCACGCTTTCGAAAATTCCAACAACAAAGATGGATATCGCCCGGCTGACGCCGCCGACGCCTGGCAGCGCACGGTTGATTTTTTGGCGGCAACGCTGAAAAAGTAGACATCGCCGCTTTCGGCATCATCCGAAACACGGCTCTGGGCAGCCCATTCCGCCTGATTCGTTACTTATACAGCGTATAAGTCTGTGCGCTTGCGCTCCCGATCACGCGTCAAACCCGCGTTTTTCTGCATGGCACGAACGTCCCGCGCATGGCACAAATTTCCCACTTGCCAGAAGGTGCCGATCTGGTTACCATTGCCCATCCTGAAATGCTCCCTACCATGAATATCGGCGAGACCATTCGCAACTACCGGCTGCAGAAAGGAATGTCTCAGGGCGACATCGAGAAGCGCACCGGCCTGCTCCGCTGCTATTTGTCGCGGGTGGAAAACGGCCATACCATTCCCTCGCTCGACACTCTGTCGAAAATCGCCGGCGCCATGGAACTCCCGCTGTCGCAGTTCTTCGCCGAACCCGGCCACAACAACGGCTCCAAGGGTCTGCCCCAGCTCTCCGACGATGAAGTCCGCTTCCTCAGCCAGATCCGCCGCTACGCCGCCAATCTCAATGACAGCGACCGCAAACTGGTTCTCGCCATGGTCAAGAAAATGGCTGCGAACGCGAAATAGCTAAGAGCTACTACCTCCTAGCTTCTAGCCAATCAAAAGCGACCGCAAATCGCGGTTTCTTCACAGGAGATCCTCTGGTTTCCGTGCGAACCGTCGTTCGGCCCGGACCGGGCTAGAGGCTCGCAGCTAGTAGTTAGAAGCTGTCATCCCCTTACTTTCGTACCACTCCCCTCCGTGACCGTCAGGTACCTGCCAGCCCCGCGCATTCCTCCCTAAACTGTTGGTGGAGACAGTTCGTGACCACCGACGAGGAACTGACAGTACTCGATACTCAGCTGCGCCGGCTGAAGATCGAATACGAGATCTATTTCAGCAACCCGACGAAGCGGCCGCCAACCGACATCGAGTGGAAAGTGCTCGCCCTGCTGCGCAAGTTCTCCGACGGCGGGCGCATGAACTTCTCCCAGCGCTATCGCTACAACGAAATGGCGCAGCGCTACGCGATCTACAGCGATCTGTGGCGCAAAAAGACGCGCATCCGCGAGGAAGGCTAC
>CAYOUY010000023.1:0-11390 GCA_964407245.1 uncultured Acidobacteriaceae bacterium | reverse complement strand
CGGCCCCACCCGCCGTGCTGTACTTCACTGGGGAGCCGCTATGCGCCGCATGGCTTTAGTCCTTTTGTCGATTCTGACCCTTGCCGCCTTTACTCCCCAGGAGCCGGCGCCTGCTCCGCCCTTCACCCTCACCGAAGTGATGATTCCCATGCGCGACGGCGTCCATCTCCAAACCGTCATTCTCGCTCCCGTTAAGCAACAAGGACCGCTGCCCATCCTCTTTCGCCGTACCCCCTACGGCGTTCCCGACAAGCCGCCGGCATCCGTTCCGGTCAACATGAAGCCCTACGTGGAGGACGGCTACATCTTCGTAATTCAGAATCTGCGCGGCCGCTTCAAGTCCGAAGGCGTGTTCAATCTGTCCTCGCAGGTCGATTTGAAGGACCCCAAAGCCACCAACGAAACCACCGATGCCTACGACTCGATCGACTGGCTCGTGAAACACGTTCCCGACAATAACGGCAAGGTTGGGATGATGGGCGTTTCGTACGACGGACTCACCACGGCTCTTACCCTGCTGCATCCACACCCGGCTCTGAAGGCAATCAGCGAACAGGCGTCACCTGTCGATCAGTGGATGAACGACGACGACCACCGCTACGGAGCGCTACGAGAAAGCTATGACTTCGAGTACGCCGTGATGGAACAGTCGGACAAGAACAAGAACACGCATTTCGATTTCGAAACCTACGACACGTATGAGTGGTATCTCGACCTGGGCCCGCTGTCGAACATCAACGCGAAATATCTTCACGGCTCGATCCCTTACTGGAATTCGACGATCGACCATCCCGATTACGACGACTTCTGGAAGAAGGAGGCGTGGGTGAACCAGCTTCACGCCTCAACCGTGCCCAACCTGAACGTTGCCGGATTCTGGGATCAGGAAGACCCCTGGGGGCCCTGGGAGATTTTTCGCCACGCTGAAGAGAACGATCCGGAGCATACGAATTTCATGGTGGCCGGCCCATGGTTTCACGGCCAATGGCGAACGCCGAAAGCCGACAGCATCGGCCTGATTCCATTCGGCGGACACGAGACCGCGCGCGAATACCGCGAGACTATCGAAGCGCCGTTTTTCCGCTACTACCTCCACGGCGTGGGCCAGAAACCCACGTGGCAGGCCAACACATTTCAGACGGGATCGAACACCTGGCACACTTACGCCGTGTGGCCGCCGAAAGAAGCGAAGCCAACCAAGCTTTACTTGCACAGTGATGGCACACTCTCGTTCACGGCGCCGGATGCGACAGGGAAGGCCTATCGCGAGTACGTTTCTGATCCGGCCAATCCTGTTCCGTATCGCCAGCGTCCGATTTCGCCGACATATCCTGCCGGCGACTGGCGCACGTGGGAGGTCGCGGATCAGCGCTTCGTCGAGAATCGGCCCGACGTTCTCACCTTTGTCAGCGAGTCCCTCGATCATGATCTGACCGTGACTGGCCAGCTTGCGGCAACTCTTTTCGCTTCGACTTCCGGCACGGACAGCGATTTTGTAGTGAAGCTGATTGACGTGTATCCGCAGGACGCGCAGAAAAACGAATGGAATCCTGAGGAAGGCCCAAAGCCCGGGCAGTACGCTCAGTCATTGAACGGCTACGAGTTGCCGATTGCCATGGAGGTGCGCCGCGGCCGCTATCTCGAGAGCTATGAGAAGCCGCATCCGCTCACGGCCAACCAGCCGATCGAGTGGAACGTCCCCCTGCGCGATCACGACCACGTTTTTCTCAAGGGCCACCGCATCATGGTGCAGATTCAATCGACCTGGTTCCCCCTGATTGACCGCAACCCGCAGAAGTTTGTGTCCAGCATCTATAAGGCGGTTGCTGCAGATTTCGTGCCCGCCACGCAGCGCATTTACTGCTCTGCAGATCTGCCGTCGCGCTTGGTGCTGCCGGTGATGCCGTAGGCCGGCCCGGTGTTGCTGATGTGCGGCCATCACAATTTGGATGCGTGGGTGACTGGGAAGGGCACGGCTTCAGCCGTGCCGCTATGACTCTCGAAGGAAATTGGGCTTTAGCCCCTGATGGCCTCGCGCCCCGCCTTGGGGATCGCTCCAGGAATAAAAAGCTTCGGGCGATCAAGAGATTCTTTCGCGCGGTGCGATCACACCGCCGAGCACCGTCAGTTCACACCGATTCGTGCCAAACCAATACGGAATCTCGCGGTGGTCATCGACCGCAAACACCGCCAGATCCGCATTCTTGCCCGGTTCGATGCTACCTTTCGTGTCGGCGACGCGTAGAGCCCACGCTCCGTTAATCGTTGCTGCCGCGATCGCCTCCGCTGGCGACATCTTCATGTGCGTGCACGCGAGCGACATCGACATCGGCACGCTGACGGTCGGGGATGTCCCCGGGTTGTAATCTGTCGCCAATGCGACCGGCACGCCGGCATCGATCAGGCGGCGCGCGTTGGGATATTCCTTCAGTCCCAGAAAATAATTCGCTCCCGGCACCAGCGTCGCGATCGTGTCGCGCTTGGCCAGTTGCGGAATGTCGTCCTCGTTCACGTGATCCATGTGATCGAACGACGCTGGGTTGAAACGCAACAGCGGCCACAGCAGCGTCTCCGAGAGCTGGCCCATATGAGCCCGCACGCCGAGCCCATATTTCCCAGCAGCGCCGAAGATTTGCTCGGTCTCGCCAGCGCTGAATGCGCCCTTGTCGCAGAAGACGTCCACGAACTGAGCCAGCTTCCGCCGCGCCGCCTGCGGAATCATTTTCTTTGTCACAGTCTCGACGTACTCGCGTCGGCGATCACGGAATTCCGGCGGGACCACGTGCGCGCCCAGGAGGGTAGCAACGACCGTTCCCGGCCAGCGCGCGGCCGCATCGCGGATCGCCTCCAGCGATTTCAGTTCAGACTCAATCGTCAACCCGTAACCAGATTTCGCCTCAACGGTGGTGGTTCCGTGCGCAGCCATGTCTTGGAGCGCAGCTAGAACTCTCGCCGATAACTCGCTCCTCGCGGCTTTGCGCACGCCTTCGACGCTCGACCGGATTCCTCCCCCCGCCGCGGCAATCTCTTCATACGACGCGCCTTCAATCCGCTTTTCGAAATCGACCAGCCGCGGGCCGACAAACACAGGATGAGTATGCGAATCGACGAATCCGGGCGTGACGACTTTGCCAGTGCAGTCGATCTCTGTGACTCTTTTTCGGTTCCTCTTCAGCCACGGGTCGCGCAGGGCGTCTTTGGTGGTGCCGACAGAAACGATCTTTCCGCCCGCGCAGAGAATGGCGCCATCCTTGAGAATGCCAAGCTCTTTGAGGTCAGCGGCGCGCCGAGGACCAGACCTGGTCGAAGGGGGCTGAAGCGTCAGCAACTGGCCGATGTTGGCCAGCAAAAGGGCCGCTTGCCTAGGCAATGGTCCCTCCGCGCATGGAGGAAGATACGAGACCTTCAGATCTCTGTGCCTCCGTGTCTCCGTGGTGGGTGTTCACCGGATGTCCATCGGCACTCTCACGCCTGCTTTCTTCGCGAAGTCCTTCGCCTCTTCGTACCCCGCGTCGGCATGGCGGATGATTCCCATGCCTGGATCCGTGGTCAGCACGCGCTCGATGCGTTGGGCCATCATCTCCGTGCCATCCGCGACCGTGACTTGGCCCGCGTGCAGCGAGTAGCCGATGCCCACTCCGCCGCCGTTGTGAATCGAAACCCACGAGGCGCCCGCGGCCGTATTCACGAGCGCGTTGAGCAGCGGCCAGTCGGCCACGGCGTCCGTGCCGTCTTTCATGCCCTCGGTTTCGCGGAACGGAGACGCGACCGAACCGCAGTCGAGATGGTCGCGGCCGATCACGATCGGTGCCTTGATCTTGCCTTTCTTCACCAAGTCGTTCATCGCCAGGCCGAATTGCGCGCGTTCGCCGTATCCCAGCCAGCAGATGCGCGCTGGCAGTCCCTGGAACTTGATGCGCTTGCGCGCCAGTTCGATCCAGCGGCGCAAAATCCGATTGTCGGGGAAAAGTTCGAGCACGAGATCGTCGGTCACGTGGATGTCCGACGGTTCGCCCGACAGCGCCACCCAGCGGAATGGTCCGCGGCCTTCGCAAAACAGCGGGCGAATATAGGCGGGCACAAATCCGGGGAAGTCGTAGGCATTTTTCACGCCGCGCTGAAACGCAAACGTGCGGATATTGTTTCCGTAGTCAAACGTGACCGAGCCCATTTTCTGCAGGCGCAACATGCCTTCCACGTGACGCGCCATGGCATCCAGCGATTTTTCCTGATACCCCTGCGGATCGTTTTTCCGCAACTCGAAAGCCTCTGACAACGTCATCCCGTTGGGCACATATCCGTTGAGCGGATCGTGCGCAGAAGTCTGATCGGTGAGAATGTCAGGCACGACGCCGCGTTCGGCCAGCTCCGGAATGATGTCGGCGCAGTTGCCGACCAGCCCGACCGAGATATTCTCTTTCTTGCGCACCGCGTTTTTCAAAATGCGTAGCGCCTCGTCCAACGTCGTGACCAGGAAGTCGCAATATCCGGTCTTCAGGCGCTTCTTGATGCGCTCAGGGTCGACGTCAATGCCAAGAAACGCCGCGCCAGTCATGGTCGCCGCTAGAGGCTGCGCTCCACCCATTCCGCCCATGCCACCCGACACGATCAGCTTGCCCGCGAGATCGCCGGCGAAATGCTTCTCACCCGCGGCAGAAAACGTCTCGAATGTGCCTTGGATGATTCCTTGTGAGCCGATGTAAATCCAGCTTCCGGCAGTCATCTGACCGTACATCATCAGGCCGGCGCGTTCGAGTTCGTTGAATTTCTCCCAGTTTGACCAGTGCCCGACAAGGTTCGAATTAGCGATCAGCACACGCGGCGCGTGATCGTGAGTTTTGAACACACCTACGGGTTTGCCCGATTGCACCAGCATCGTCTCATCATTCTCAAGATTCTTCAGCGTTTCGACGATGGCACGGTAAGCTTCCCAACTCCGCGCGGCGCGCCCCGTTCCGCCGTAGACGACGAGATCTTTGGGCCGTTCGGCGACCTCTTCGTCGAGATTGTTCATCAGCATGCGCATGGCAGCTTCCTGCTGCCAGCTTTTGCATGTGATCTGATTGCCGCGCGGCGCGCGGATGGAAACAGGGGCCTGGGTGAGTTCGGTTTCAACGGGCATATATAGATGTTAGTGCGTGAAGCGTGGGAGACGCAATTGGAGGACCTGGCTGGCCGACACTGGCCGAGAGCAGTTCGGACGCAACGGCGCCTCAGCGCCGGGGCTTCAGTGCCAGCTACTGTAGGCCGTCCCATCCGTACCAGTTCCGGTCGAACTCGACTGGCATCTGGCAATGCCAGGTTGCTGCGGATCGGCCGCCTTGTCCACGTCTTCCGGATCGCATTGCCAGTCCGAAGCACCGGTCATGGGGTCCTTCGGAAGTTCGTGATAATAGCCGGCGGTTACCAGGTCGTCGAGCGACTGCGGGGCTTGGCCTTTGTCGAGCGTGTACTGCGAAATCGCCTTGTTCAGGTTCTGCACATTCGAGTGCAAAACCGACTCTTTGGACCGGATGATGTGTTGGTTGTAGGCGGGCACTGCCACGGCTATCAGAATCATCATCACGGTAATGACGATCATCAATTCGAGCAGCGTAAAACCGCGGCACTCCAGCGGCCGCCGTAGAATAGCGGCGTTGCGGCGAAGTAAGCAGCGTGCCTGCATTCTGCTCGTTTTGTTCATAAACAACTCTTAGTCGGCTCTCCGATTTGATCCGCAAGAGGGAACTGCGATCATCTCAGCTCACCAGGTGTTGTAAGGTCGCCCATCGCTTCCGATCGCAGACGAACCAGAATGCACCCCGGTGATGCCCGGTTCCTGCTGATTGAAACTGATGATGTACTCATCCTGCTCGACCTCCCAGTCCGCCGCACCGGTCATGGGGTCTTTAGGAAGTTCGTGAAAGTAACCTGCGCTTACCAGGTCTTCGATCCCCTGCGGGGCTTTTTGCTTGTCGAGCGTGTATTGCACAATCGCCCTGTTCAGAATACTCAGCTCGGATCGCAGCGCTCTCTCCCGCGCCCGCCTGACGGACTGGCTGTAAATCGGGATGGCTATGGCCAACAGGATGGTGATGATGCTGACGACCACGACCATTTCGATCAGGGTGAAGCCGCGCATACGCCGCGCGTTCTTTCGGCTGGATTGTCGACACTCGAGATACCGGCGTCTTGCGGGGAAAGCTCTATTCTTCTGGGCAACCTGCAAGCCGAATTTGTTCACCGCCGGCATTACCAGTCCTTATATTTCGTGCCGTCCAGGGCGGTCCCATCCGACTTCGTAAAAACGTCGAAGACATTCTGTCCGCCCCAGGAATCGGAATCCGGGTCGTCCTGCATCGAACGCATGCCCCATTCTTTGCTGTGCGTCATGGGGTCCATGGGAATCTGGCGGAGAAAGCGTATTTTCTTGCCGCCTTGCGCTTCTATGCCCTTGACCAGCGTCTCCAGATCCGGGGGATAGTTCATGCTGTCCACCTTGGTCTGGAACATATTGCGGTCGGCAGCGTCTTTGTAGCGGTCAATCGCATCGCGCATCTGCCACAGCGCTTCGCGCAGTTCTTTCTCCTTCGCGCGCTTGATCTCAAAGTTCGCCAGCGGGAATGCAGCGAGCGCCAGAATCGCCATGATGGTCGCAGCGACAACCAATTCGAGCAGAGTAAAGCCGCGCTGGGCCTTGGTCCCCCGCCGGTAATGAAATGCGCGTACCTTCATTGCTCGCTTTCTGCTGCTTCCGCCGTTCTCAGCGGGCACGCCGCCGGCAAACCGTTTCTGGACGGCTTACTGGACAGTCACCGATGCCTGCGCGCCGTTCACTGTAATCGCCTGCATTCCAGGATCGCGGGCTCCGCCTCGGGTAATCGTCAGCGGGGTCTGACCGCTAGCTTTCGCCTGGAACGTCATGGTGACCACCGTCCCTTGCCCAGAGACGCCGCCGGCTCCTTGCGGCCGGCTGGCCGTAATCGTCAACTGCCCTGCGGTTTCGTCCTCGCGATGGACCAACGCTACCGTCTGGCCGTCCTGCGAGAGAAAGCCGCCGTTCGACACATTCACCAGTTGCAGCAGCTTGGGGTCGTAATACAACTGCACCGGCACGGAATAGACGTTCTGTGCGCCGGAGATGACCAGATTGACCATAAACGTGCTGCCCTTCTCCGCCTGGACTGTGGGCGGATCGAACAGGAAGCTGGGATTTCCGTTAGCCGCCGCTGGACTCGGTGCCGGCGCTGCAGCAGGAGCCGCATTCCCCTGCGGCGGATTCGCGGGCGGCGCAGCCGGCTGCACTGGCGCTGCCGGCGGAGGCGTGGCCGGATGACTCACACGACGCAATGCAATCGTGGTCGAAGTGCCAATATCAATCGCCCGCTGGTTGAACTCATTTACATCTGCCGTACGAATGATGTGCGGCGTAATGGCGAAAACTGTCTCATCCTGCTCATGGTCCTGTTGAACCTGCCCGAACAGATATCTCAAGATCGGAATCTGCGCCAGCCCAGGGATTCCGCTCAGTGACTTGGTCTGCGAGTCGTCCAGGATGCCGCCGATCAGGCTGGTTTCACCATCGCGCAGGCGGATTTCGCCCAGCTCGACTTTCTTCTGTCCGATGATGGGCTGGGTGATGCCGCCAATGCTGGTTTGCCCGATTTCGGACGAGATTTCCATCGTGATCTTCAGGGTGACGTCGCGGTCGGCATGAATGTGCGGCGTGACATCGAT
This sequence comes from uncultured Acidobacteriaceae bacterium, assembly GCA_964407245.1. Taxonomy (GTDB): domain Bacteria; phylum Acidobacteriota; class Terriglobia; order Terriglobales; family Acidobacteriaceae; genus Sulfotelmatobacter. Next base: position 3,674 of record CAYOUY010000023.1, on the reverse strand, counting down.
GTTCACGCCGACGTCGATGTATTGAAACTGGGTGTTTACCAGTGGGTTAATACCAACGCCGCCGATGCCGGGCTGAAACGATCCAGTAGCCACGGGCAGGCGCTCGCCGATCTTGAGCGATGCTTTCTGATTGTCGAGCGCGCGAACCTGCGGACTCTGGATCAGCTTGGTGTCGGTGTCACCCATCACCGCGGACAGGTTGGCCGACGGAATGGTGACCTGAAAGTTGGTGGCGTTGAGGTTCGCCAGGCTGTTCAGGTTGATGCCGCTGGTCCCGCTGCTGCTGGAGCTTGATGAGGAAGACGAACTCGACGAAGAACTCGACGTCGTGTTGATGTTTTCCTGCAGGGCCACGGTCGCGCTGGTGGGCGGGCTCAGTCCCAGGGTGCGCGATTTGTCTTTGCTGATCTGCATTACGTCGATGTCGACAATGACTTCCGGCCGAGCCTTGTCCAGATCTTCGACCAGTTTTTCCGCCAGCGCGATCTGATCGGGAGTCCCGCGCACCACCAACGCGTTTTGCGAAAGCAGCTGCTGCACGCGTTGTACGTCAAGCACGGCGCGGATGGCGTTGACCACATCCTGCAGCTCAGTCGGCTGGGAGAGATTGGTCAGATAAAAGGTCTTCAGAACGCTCTGTTCCAGCTCCTTGCGCTTGGAGGGATTGTCCTGCGCTACGAAAATTGTGTTGGGAGTGACCGGCCGCCAGAAGGTTTTCGATTCCAGCGCAGTGATTTCCAGCGCTTCTTCGAGCGTGACTCCGTTCAACTCGACCTTTACCACCCGTCCCGTAACCTGAGCCGAGTCGGGATCAAACAAAACGTTGATGCCGGCGAGCTGGCCGATGGTGCGGTAGACCGTTTCCGCCTTGTCCGTCAGCTTGACCGTGATGGGAATGTTGGAAATCGGAGCCAGTTCCACCGGTCCCGCCGCCTCGTGCACCTTGCGCTCCAGCCCGGCCGGAGGCCCGGCCGCCTGCGGGGGCGGATTCTTCTGGTCGTTGATCATCTTCAGGGTGCGTTCCAGTTCCTGTTTCGCGATGAACAGAGACGGATCCATCACCAGGGCCTTCTGGAATTCCGTTGCCGCGTCTTCCAGCTTGCCGTCTTCGCGCAGTCTTTGCCCGCGATGCACGATCGAGGCCGCAGCCTTGAAGCGAATGCGTTCGAACGACGTGCGATAGCGCAGATCCTTCGGTTTCAGGTCGTAAGCCTGCTTGAAGAACCCGTAGGCGGCTTCGTAGTTCTGGCGGGCTTCGGCATCCTGACCCTTCAGGTACATGTCCTTAGCCTTGTCCGCGAGAGCAGGGAGGGCAGCAACCGCGACCAGCCACAGCAGCAGTGCCGGGCGCATCAGGCGTCTCATTCGATGATCCTCACGAGAGATGGTCCTTCGATATTGATTTCGGCGGGCAAGCGTCGTTCGCAGTCACGCCCCCGGCGTTGCCGGGCGGCTTTCTCTGCAAGAAACCCGGACTTTGCGCGCGAAAAAACTCGGATACGGCGATTATAGCATCGCTATTTCCTGCCCCCGAAGTGCTTGTGTCCAAGCCATTTACACTCTTTGGTCGTAGGACCTACGGGGCAGGCTCCGAACTCCGGAGGCTTCAACGTAAGTTCGGGCAGGTTCCTTGACCTTGAAACCTTGAAACCTCTACCTCTCGCTTTCTCATTTATGATCCGTACACATGGCCCGCCAATCCACCCACCAGACCAAGCCCAACCCGGAGAAATCCCCTCGGCGCGAGCCTACGGCCTCCGGCCAGAGAGATGCTGCCGTTAATAGGATCGCTTCCCATAACTATTTCTTGCTGGAAAAATTTGAAGCTGGTGTGGCACTTACCGGTACCGAAGTAAAGTCCATTCGCGGCGGCCGCGCCAACCTGAAAGACTCCTACGGCCTGGTCAAGGACGGCGAACTCTGGCTGCTCAACTGCCACATCAGTCCCTACGAGCACGGCAGCTATTCAAACCATGCCGCCCTGCGAACCCGCAAGCTGCTCATGCATCGCGACGAAATCCGCAAGCTCACGGGCAAGACGCAGCAGAAGGGACTGACGCTGATCCCGACACGCATGTATTTCAAGAACGGCCGGGTCAAAGTCGAATTGGCGCTGGCCAAAGGCAAGCAGCTGTGGGACAAACGCGAGACCGAGCGTCGGCGTACGGCGGACAAGGAGGCCAGAGAGGCAATCGTGCGGGGAAGAAACAGGAAGTAGACTAAAGAGAAGTAGACTAAAGACATGTAGGGACAGCCGCCCTCGAGAGCCTGCCCTGAGCGAGCGTAGCGAGCCGAATGGGGCCGGTCGAGCGACGCTCGACGGCCAAGCAACCTGCTGTGAGGTCGCCATCAAGACCGTAAATCTCAAATCAGACAAGCCCGCGGTTCACGAAGCGTTGCAGCGGCTGGAAAGGGAACTCTACGCGGCACGCCAGCAGAGTCTCTCACTGCTCAAAATCATTCACGGATACGGTTCAACCGGGGCCGGCGGCGACATCCGCATCGCCGTGCAGCGTCGCTTGCAGGAATTAGTAGAAGCCGGTCAGATTCGCGCCTGCATCTTCGGAGAAAACTGGTCGCGGTCGGACGAGACGACCTGGCGCCTGCTACAGGATCACAGCGAGCTGAAGAATGATCCCCACTTGGGACGGCGCAATCAAGGCATCACGATCGTCGTGCTGTAAGAGCCGACAGGCGTACAATGCCGGCGAAGATGTGCACCTGTCTGCGCCGGCGATTCCTCTCGCGTCGCTCCGCGCGCAACATAATGAGGAGCGAAACCATGCAGCGCGTCCAGCAGGGAGACCTCAGCCTTCTCCAGCACCCAGCCTCGCAACACCTTCTGCACTCGAAGATTCCCGCGCGTCTCGCCTATGTGTCGACCGACGGGACGCCTCGCGTGATTCCCATCTGGTTTCACTGGAATGGGCGCGACATCGTCATGGCCACTCCGCCCAAAGCTCCGAAATTGAAAGCCCTGGCGAAGAATCCTAGAGTGGCGTTGACCATTGACGACAACACCTTTCCTCACAAAGTGCTGCTCATTCGCGGGACGGCGCGGCTCGAGCCGGTGGCCGGAATCGTTCCCGAATATGCGGCGGCGGCCGAGCGCTATTTCGATCCGCAACTCGCGCAAACCTGGCTCAGCCAGCTGCGCACGCTGATTTCTTCCCAGGTGCGCATTACCATCACGCCGGAATGGGTCGGCCTGCTCGACTTCCAAACGCGTTTTCCCAGCGCGCTGGCGAGTTGATTCTTCCCATGGCCAGCGCCCGAAGACTATCTGGCACGGCAGTTTCCGGTTGGCCGACTACCCGAGCCGACGGGAATATTTCGCTCCGATTCAAGGCGAACGCCGACTCATTTCTCTGCTAAGAGCGATCGAGCCTGTTGCAGCTCGGGCCTGTCTCCGTCAGCGTGAGCGCACATGGAGAGGTGTTTGCCGTAGTAATCTCTTGCTTTCTCGCTGTTCCCGGAAAGCTTAGCCGCACGCGCCGCCCCTGCGAGGGCGTTGAAACGATTCGGGGCCGTGTGCAACGTAGCTTCAAACTCGACCATCGCTGCAGCAGGCTGGTTCAGTTCCAGCAACATCTCCCCAAGCAGTTCGCGAGCGGGCAGGATAACTCCTGGGGTGACGTTATTCTTGTCGGTCTTGTCCTCGTGCTCGGCGGCAG
>CAYOUY010000022.1:0-3248 GCA_964407245.1 uncultured Acidobacteriaceae bacterium | reverse complement strand
ATCAGGGCAATCCACGGCTCGGTCCGCACCACGGTCCGTTCTCTTACACAGATTTTGCACCAACTGTGGCTGGAGGTTACCGGTACTTTGTTTCTGACGATTGCTGCCTTCGGCGCTTTCGCCGTGGTCCGTGAGTACGTGAAGTATGAAGCTGGCCAAACAACCGCAAGCCGGCTTGCCGTCGCGATGTGCTTCACTCTCGCGTTTGCCTGGTTTGGGCTTACCTCCTTTTGGCGAGTACGGCGGAAGAGCCAGCGGTCATGACGTCTTGTCTCGCGTCCGAAGCCCGGTGGATTTCAGATTATAGATTTCAGATCTGCAATCTGAGATCCGCAATCTGAAATCTGAAAATCGGCAGTCGCTATCCTGGGGATCTTGATGACAAGAAAGTCGAAGTTCCGGCCAGATACTTCTGCCGCTGAAGTCGCCACCTCCTTCCACATTCCAGTGAATCCGCTCTACACATTAGCCGACCTCAGGGGTTCAGACTACGACAACGATGTCGGCTATCCGGGCGAGTATCCGTTTACGCGCGGCGTGCAAGCCACGATGTACCGCGGGCGTCTGTGGACCATGCGTCAGTATGCGGGCATGGGTGACGCCGAAGAATCCAACAGGCGCTACAAATATCTCTTGGTGAACGGGACTACCGGGCTGTCAGTCGCCTTTGATTTGCCCACCCAGATTGGGCTGGATTCCGATCATCCGCTGGCGGCGGGCGAAGTGGGCAAAGTCGGCGTTGCCATCGACTCGATCGAAGACATGCAGCGACTGTTCGATGACATCGAACTAACAAAAATCTCTACCTCGATGACCATCAACGCCACGGCATCCATCCTGCTCGCGCTGTACGTGGCTGTTGCGCGACGGCAGGGCGCAGACCTGCGCAAACTCTCGGGCACAGTGCAGAACGATGTGCTCAAGGAGTACATCGCACGCGGGACGTATATTTATCCCCCGCAGCGCGCCGTGCGCGTCATCACTGACATGTTTGCCTGGGCCAACGAGAATGTGCCTGACTGGAACACGATTTCGATCTCCGGCTACCACATGCGCGAAGCGGGATCGACCGCGGTGCAGGAAGTCGCATTTACGCTGGGCAACGGCATGGCGTATGTGGAAGCGGCGATCAAGGCCGGGCTCGATGTCGACAAGTTCGCGCCGCGACTCTCGTTTTTCTTTAACGCCCACAGCAATTTTCTAGAGGAGGTCGCAAAGTTCCGTGCCGCCCGCCGCATGTGGGCACGGATTATGCGCGAGCATTTCAAGGCAAAAAATCCGCGATCGTGGATGCTCCGCTTCCACACCCAAACCGCCGGCTCGACCCTTACTGCGCAACAACCGGAAAACAACATCGTGCGCACGGCGATTCAGGCGCTGGCCGCGGTGATGGGCGGAACGCAGTCGCTGCATACGAATTCTTACGACGAAGCTCTCGCCCTTCCCACCGAGCAGGCCGCGCGCATCGCCCTGCGCACGCAGCAGGTCATTGCTTACGAATCGGGCGCGCCGCAGACCATCGATCCGCTGGCGGGTTCGTATTACGTAGAATCGTTGACCAACGAGATCGAAAAGCGAGCTGCCGAGTATCTTGGCAAGATTGAAGTCCTCGGCGGGATGCTCAAAGCGATCGAGCGCGGCTTTGTGCAGCAGGAAATTCAGAACGCGGCCTACGAATATCAGCGGCAGGTGGATCACGAGGAAGCGATTGTCGTCGGCGTGAACCGGTTTGAAGTGGAAGAAGAAAAAGCGATCCCGATCCAGCGCATCGACCCCGCGCTCGAACCGAAACAGGTTGAGCGCGTGCGCGCGTTGCGGGCCAAGCGCGACGCGGGCCCGTGGAAAGCAGCTCTAACTGGCGTAGAAGACGCGGCGCGCTCCGGCGCGAATGTCATGCCGCGCATCCTCGCTGCGGTTGAGGCCTATGCGACGGTCGGCGAAATCGCTGATGCCATGAGGCGCGTGTTCGGGGAGTACAAGGAAGCTGTGGTGATTTAGGTCGACTCTCGGCGCGTGAAATTTCGAGTGCCATCACAGTTTTCGTGGATTACCGCCGTAATGATGTCAAACCGGGACACGCCGGTATCAAATGTTGGCATGGGTCTCTTGGCAACCAGCATCGCTGTGCTAGTATTCGCGGCCCTGTGCTCATTTTGCGTGTACACACTTCGCAAGGAATCAATATTCAGGGCGCGCCATTCGACTCCCGCTTTGCAGAAAGACAAGCCGCTACTATCGCGACAGATTCGTGCTGTCGCAATCGGGGCCTCATTCTTCTTCCCCGCTTTTTTGTTGTCCCTTCCGGTCACGGTTACATGGGCTAGACACGAGTGGCCAGGAGATGGCCAGGCTGTCTTGGGCGCATTTTGGCCCAGTGTTGCAATCGCTGTTATTTCAGCAATTGGCTGCTGCGTCTATAAGCTGATGAGGGTGAATCGCGAACCGTGACTTTGGTTGGGATTACGCTGGTTGCGCCTGCATCTCCGCGACCGCCGCGTCAAGATGCGCCAGCGTCTCTTCCACGGTCAGGGAATACATCTCGCTGCCGAGGCCTTCGCCCGATTCGAGCGCGCTCTTCAGATAGTGCCCGGCGATCTCCACGCCCAGTGAGTCGGTAATACTGCGGCCGGTGCGCTTTTTGTATTCCACCCACGCCGGATGCGGCAGGGCCACCCAAACCTTTCGTCCGTCGACAAGAAATTTGTAGTCCACGGCATCGGCATGCCGCGTGGCGATGGCGACGATCTGCGCCTGGTAGACGCAGTGCACCTGCTTTTTCGTCCAGCGGTCGGTGGCGGCGAAGTTCTCAAACATAATTCAAAATCATAGCGGACGCGGTGTACGGCGGGCAAACGCCGCGCAGGTTTCGCAGGGAAGCGAGCCAAACGCGCGGGCCGCCTCCGTCACTTGGACGGCGCCATCTCGAGCGCAGCCGCTTTTGGTAGACCCTCGGCTTTAGCCGGGGGCGAGCGAAGCAAAGCGGAGCGAGGGATCTCGCGTGGATCGAAAACAATGCCGCTACTCGCGAGATTCCTCGCCCCGCCGGTGAAAGCGCGGGGCTTCGGAATGACGCAGCTTGATCATGATCGCCTTGACCCCTGCCCGCACCCGCTGCTATACATGGCGCTTTCGCCACGGGGAATTCATACATGACAAAAACGCTTCAGTCCGGGAAACTCCTGACCATAATCGCCGTTCTGTCCTGCCTCGCGCTTGCCTCTGCGGAAACGAAAAAGCCCGCCCAGCCC
>CAYOUY010000021.1:0-3841 GCA_964407245.1 uncultured Acidobacteriaceae bacterium | reverse complement strand
GTGGGGCTGCCGCGCGGCATCGTCGATCTCGTTGACAAGGCAAAGAACGGTGCCTGGGGCGCGCTGACTCCGGTGCTAATGGCTTTGCTGGTCGTTTTCATGTTCGCAGTGGTGGCATTCATCGTGTATGTAGAACGCAGCGAACGGCGAATTCCCGTGCAGTATGCCAAGCGCGTGGTCGGACGCAAAGTAATGGGCGGCCAATCCACTCACCTGCCGTTGCGCGTGAACGCAGGCGGCGTGATGCCGGTGATTTTCGCCTCTTCGATTCTGACCTTGCCGCAGACGGTCGGCTACGGTCTCCGCAACAGCCGCTACATTGGCGACATGATGCGCGCGTTGGCCTGGGGCGAGCCGCTCTACACGCTGCTCTACGCCGTGGGCATTATTTTCTTTGCGTATTTTTATGTCTCGATCGTGTTCAATCCCACCGAAGTCGCCGACAACATGCGCAAATACGGTGGCTTCATTCCCGGCATTCGACCGGGCAGACGCACCGCGGACTTCATCAACGAAGTGCTGACGCGCATCACGCTGGTGGGCGCGCTTTATCTGATCATTATTTCGTTCATCCCGGAGTGGATGATTACAGGTATTCACCTGAACCACTTGCCGGGCGCACTGGGCAGGCTTTTTGAATCTCTGCCGAACGCGGTGACGAACGGTTTGGGAGTGAACTTTTACTTTGGTGGAACGTCGCTGCTGATCGTCGTGGGCGTGGCCATGGATACAGTGCAGCAGATCGAGGCGCAGTTGATCATGCGCCACTATGACGGATTCACGCCGCGCAGCGGACGCATTCGCGGCCGCCGCACCTGGTAGGGCGGAGCGCGGCAGAAGATTTGGAAGTTGTGGGGTTGCTGCACCTCGGCTGGTGGACTGAATTTGGTTGGGAGATTTGATTGAGTGAATTCAGCCGTCTGGGGCGCCGGGGAAATTGAGATCGGGAGGCGTTTGCCAGCCGATGGAGCAGAAAACCTCGCGGGATGCTGATTTGCGCGATGTTGGGCCTGTGGTGTTGCTTGGACCTCCGGGGGCCGGAAAGGGCACCCAGGCAAAGCGCATCATGCAGCGTTACGGTATTCCCCAGGTGTCGACCGGAGATTTGCTCCGGGACAACGTGGCCCGGGGAACGGAGCTGGGACTTACCGCCAAGGCGGTGATGGCCCGGGGCGAACTGGTTTCGGACGACGTGGTTTGCAGCATGGTGCGATGCCGGCTGTCGCAGCCCGACTGCAAGCGCGGGTACATTCTGGATGGCTTCCCGCGGACCGCGGCCCAGGCCGGGTGGCTCGATGCGCTGCTCGACGACAAGCTCTTTGACAATTCGCGTCCGACGCGGGCCTGGCCGGTTGTGGTCTGCCTGGACGTCGACTATAATGAATTACTGCTCCGAATCACTGGACGCCGTTCTTGTCCCACCTGTGGACGGATCTACAACGTCCACTTCCAGCCGCCTCGCGAAGATGAGCTTTGTGACGTTGAGGGGACGAAGCTGGTGACCCGCAATGACGACCGGTTGGAAGTGATTCAGCCGCGGCTCGCGGCCTATCAGGAGCAAACTCGTCCTGTAGTGGACTATTATCAGCGCACGGGGCGGCTGGTTTCGGTGAACGGCGACTTGCCCATGGACGACGTTACGGAGCAGATTTACCGGATCATCGAAGAGCACCACGAGTGAATCGGGTTTGATCGGACGATCATCAGATCAGATCATGGCAATTGTTTGTAAATCGGCGAGCGAGATCGAGAAGATGCGGCGTAGCGGCCACATCGTTCGCGAGGTGCTCGATCACGTTCGCACGCTGGTGGCGCCCGGCGCGACCACGATGGATTTGGAGCGCGCCGCCGACAAGATGATCCGGGAACTTGGGGCCAAGCCGGCGTTCAAGGGTTACTACGATTATCCGTGCGTGTTGTGCACGTCGGTGAATGAGGAGATTGTGCACGGGATCCCCTCGGAGAAACGGGTGCTGAAAGAGGGCGATATCGTTTCGATTGATTGCGGTGTGGTGCTTGACGGCTACTACGGCGACGCGGCAATCACGGTTCCCGTGGGTAACGGTGTAAAGCCGGAGATCAAGAAGTTGCTGGATGTGACCGAGGCATCGCTATACCGCGGCATCGAGCAGGCGCGAATCGGCAACTGCATTGGCGATGTAGGGGCTGCCGTGCAGGAGCACGTGGAAGCGGCTGGTTTCAGCGTGGTGCGCGAATTCGTAGGACACGGCATCGGCACAAGATTGCATGAGGAGCCGCAAGTCCCGAACTTTGGCAGCCGCGGGCACGGCGCGAAGTTGCGAGAGGGCATGGTGCTGGCGATTGAACCCATGGTGAACTACGGTAAGGCGGAAACGCGCGTGCTGGGCGACAAATGGACGGCCGTGACCGCCGACGGCAGCTGCAGCGCTCACTTTGAACACTGCGTCGCGGTAACGAAGGATGGGCCGGTGATATTAACGCAGTGAAGCAGCTATTAGCTTTCAGCTCGTGGCTTTTCGCTAAACGCCAAGAGCTAAGGGCTAAGAGCCTGTAAGGAGTCGATGAGCAAAGAAGACGCGATTGAAGTGATGGCAGTAGTTCTGGAGCCGCTGCCCAACGCCATGTTCCGGGTGGAACTGGAAAACAAGCATCAGGTGCTGGCCCACGTTTCGGGAAAGATGCGCAAGAACTTTATCCGCATCCTGCCTGGCGATAAGGTGGCAGTGGAGCTTTCGCCGTACGATCTCAATCGCGGCAGAATTGTGTATCGCTACAAATAGTTTGCTGAAAGCTAAGGGCTGACAGCTGAAGGCTGGGTTATGAAGGTACGGGCGTCGGTAAAGAAAATTTGTGACAAGTGCAAGATCATCCATCGCAAAGGTGTGGTGCGGGTGATCTGCGTCAACTCGAAACACAAGCAGCGCCAGGGCTAAGGCCCGACGCGGGAGTTAAGGAATGGCACGTATTGCAGGCGTGGATCTTCCTCGCCAGAAACACATTAACATTGCGCTGACCTACATCTATGGCATCGGGAATCCGCGTGCCGGCCGAATTCTCGACGAGGCCAAGGTCGACCCCATGAAGAAGGTCCAGGACCTCAGTGAGGAAGAGGTCAACCGCATTCGTACGGTCATCGAGTCGGAAGGCATGGTCGAGGGCGACCTGCGCAAAGAAGTTTCGATGAACATCAAGCGTCTCATCGAAATCGGCTCCTATCGCGGATTCCGCCATCGCCGCAACCTGCCGGTCCGCGGCCAGCGCACGCACACCAATGCCCGCACGCGCAAAGGGCCGCGCAAAGGAACGGTCGCGCAGAAGAAGAAAGCGACGGCGAAAACATAAAACAGCTTCTAGCTTCTAGCCTCTAGCTAGGAGCTAGTAGCTAGGAGCTAGTAGCTACTATGGCAAAACCAGCAGCAGCGGCGGCGACCGGCACACCGGCCGCGCCAGAGAAAAAAGGCAAGAAGAAAACCTTCAAGAAGAAGGAACGCAAGCACGTTCCGCATGGCATCGCCTACGTGCAGGCCTCCTTCAATAACACGATCGTGACCATCTGCGACATGAACGGCAACGTTCTGTCGTGGAAGAGTTCGGGATCACTGGGCTTCCGCGGATCGCGCAAAGGCACGCCTTTCGCCGCGCAGCAGGCGGCCATGAACGCCGCCAACATGGCCCGGGATCACGGCGTCCGCAGCGTGGACGTTCGCGTCAGCGGGCCTGGCTCCGGTCGCGAGTCTGCGGTGCGCGCGCTGGCTGCTGCCGGAATCGAAGTGCGCTCCATTCGCGATGCCACTCCGATTCCGCACAACGGCTGTAGGCCGCCGAAGAGACGCCGCGTCTGACAACGCGGCGAGTTCTC
>CAYOUY010000020.1:0-4528 GCA_964407245.1 uncultured Acidobacteriaceae bacterium | reverse complement strand
GTTGAACACGGAAAGCTTGCGTACGGTCTTCAGGTAAGTGGGCAGCCACGTGGTCACACCGTAGTAGCCGCCCTGCAGGCCGGTGGCAACCAGGCTGGCTAGAATGGTAATTCTGAGCACCGATGGAGAAAAGATGCGCAGGAAGTTGGAGTGGAGCTGGCCGGAATCCAGCTTGCGCCGGGTCTCCAGATACACGCCTGACTCCTTCACGCTTCGCCGAACCACCACAATCAGCACCGCCGGAACCACTCCCAGAAGAAACAGCGCGCGCCAGGCCATGGCTTCCGGAAGCAGAGAGTAAACCACCGCGTACATGACGGCCGCCAGTCCCCACCCGACAGCCCAACTGCTCTGCACCACGCCGACAGCCTTGCCGCGGTGCTCGGCGCGGATAATCTCAGCAATCAGCACCGATCCCACCGACCATTCCCCGCCCATGCCCAGACCTTGCAGCGTCCGCGTGACCAGCAGTTGCCCGGGGTGATGCGTCATGCCACTCAAAAAGGTAAAGACGCAGAACCACCCAATCGTGACCTGCAGCATGCGGACGCGGCCGTATTTGTCCGCCAGCACGCCCGCAAACCATCCGCCCACGGCAGACGAGAGCAACGACGCGGTTGCAATCAACCCGGCCTGGCTTTTGCTCATGTGCCACACCAGCACCAGGGTGGGAATCAGGAAGGTGTAGATCATGTAGTCAAATGAATCCATCGCGTAGCCAGCGAAGCAGGCCGCCAAAGTCAGCTTCTCGCCGCTCTGCAATTGACGTATCCAGTTCATTGGACTTCACCCTTTTAATTCGCCGTTCGCAGGCCCTGGATGGCAGTTCTTAGAGCACCGAGAAATCGACGTTCTTCAGATCGGTGATCAACATGTGGCCTGGAAAATGCGTGATGCAGAAGCTGGGCTTGGCTTCGATGACCACCGACTGCGGTGTTACGCCGCAACCCCAGAAAACGGGCAGCTCGTCCTCCCTGATTTCGACCGGGTCGCCGTAGTCAGGCTTGGCAATGTCGCGAATGCCGATCAGGCTGGGATCGCCGATGTGAATCGGAGCGCCGTGCACGGCGGGATAGCGGGAGGTGATCTGAATAGCCCGGATGGCGTCAGCAGCCTTCATCGGCCGCATGGAGACGACCATAGGACCGTGAAAAACCCCAGCGGGCACCGTTGCGATCGAAGTCCGGTACATGGGCACGTTCGAGTTCTGCTCGATGTGGCGCAAGCTGATGCCGTTCTGCAGCAGCGCTTCCTCGAACGAAAAGGAGCAGCCAATTACGAAGGCGACAAGATCGTCTCGCCAATATTTGCGGATGTCGTCCGGCTCGTCGACTACCTCGCCGTTACGAAATACACGATAGCGTGGGACATCAGTGCGGATGTCCAGGTCTCGGCCAAGCTTGCGCAGATGAGGATCGCCTATATCGGAAACCCCCAGCAAGGGACAGGGTTTGGGGTTGTTGAAACAGAAACGGTGAAAGTCGGCGGCCACATCGGCAGGCAGAATGGCAACGTTGCCCTGAACGTAATCAGGCGCCCAACCGCAGGTGGGCTTGCGCCAATGGCCACGCCGAACTTCAAGCCGCGCCTCCGCTCCCGTCGCGGGCAGGGTTGACTGTGACGTTGTAAGTGTAGGCATTCGCCACCTCCGCTCTGCATCTGGAAATCGATTTCTCCGACCAGAGCTTCTCAACCGGTGTCGAATTTTACTTCACTAGGCCGTGACCCGTCGGCAACAACATCACCGATGCTTGTGACTTCGATCACTGCCATCGGTTGGCACTCCCGCCCATGCTTTCCTCACGCTAAGCGACTTGTGAGGCGGTACTATGACGAAAGATGGATTTGACACACTCGGGATTAAATCAGATTGCCGTCAGCCGGACCCGTTAGAGTGCTCGGAACGGCAAACCCTGTACGCCCAGTCCGGGGACGAAATCTGCCTGCGCTGCCCCGTCGCCTCGTGGGTTCGAGCCATGGTGGCTAGCGGCGCGGGAACGAGCGCTGAGGCAGATTGGCCTGAACTTGACTTGCTCAAGACGGACGAATTCCTTGTCACGGAGCTTGCGGACAAAGCTGCCTGATCGTCCCGGTTAGCGACGAGCAGCCTACCGCTGCCCGCTTGGTTTGCCTTGACGCCTTGACAATCGCCGCCTAACATCCGCTCCCATGTCGCTGCCTGACGTTCTCCGTTCTCCGCTGGGCTTTCTGCAAGACAGGCTTCCCACCATTCCGCATGGCGATGTTCTCGCCGCGGAGCAGGAGTGGTGGAAGACGAATGGCGTCGCAATTTCCGATGCAATCGATCGTGCCGGCACACCATGGGTTCGCATGTTCGACAAGTCCGGCCGGCGCGTCGATGAAATTCTCTACCCTCGCGAATACCAGACCATGTTGCGCAAGGGCTACCGCTCCGGCGTAGTCCGGCGCGCATTCGAAGAGCAATCGCTTATCCCAACCTTTCTCCTGATGTACACGATTTCGTTTTACGATCCCGGCGTCTGCTGCCCCTACACCGTGTCGCTCGGCACGGCCGTGCCGCTCGCGAAACACAGCAGCGCGGATCTGCAGGCGCGCTTCCTGCCTGAGCTTTTACGAAAAGACGATTTTGTCTGGCAGGGCGCCACGTGGATGACGGAGACCGGCGGCGGCTCCGACCTGGGCGCTAGCGTCAAGACCATTGCCCGGCCCGCCGGCGACCGCTGGCTGTTGACCGGCGACAAGTATTTCGCCAGCAACGCCGCGGCGGAATTGGCGGTTGTGGCAGCGCGTCCCGAAGGAGCTCCGGCGGGGGTGCGCGGGCTGGCACTTTTCCTGGTGCCTCGCTACCGTGAAGACGGCACCCTCAACCGCTTCATTCGCCGTCTCAAAGACAAGATTGCCACGCGCTCCGTGCCCACCGGAGAAATCGAGCTACGCGACAGCGAAGCCTACCTGCTCGGCCAAGCCGACGCGGGAATTTATCTGATTCTGGAAGTCCTGAATCTTTCTCGCGTGGCCAACAGCGTTGTAAGTGTTGCCCTGGCGCAACGGGCCATGGCCGACGCGCTCTCCTATGCCGAGTGCCGCACCGCATTCGGCAAGCGCATTCTCGACCATCCGCTGCTTCGCCGTCAGTTTGATGAACGGCTCAAGTCGCTGCGCTCCGCATTTGCCCTCGCGTGGGAATCGGTTCGGCTGCTCGACCAGGTGTGGATGGAGCGCCCGCCTTACTCCGAGCGTTATCACCTCTTTCGCCTCGTAGCTCACTTGGCCAAGTACTGGACGGCCGAGTTCGCGGTGGACACGGCGAAGTGGTCGATGGAAGTCCACGGCGGCCTGGGCACGCTGGCCGAGTACGGAGCCGAACGCTGGCTGCGGGAAGCCATGATTCTCGCCATCTGGGAGGGGACTTCGCATCGCCAGATCCTCGATGGGCTTGAGGTAATGGAACGCAAGCAGGCGCACAAAACGCTCTTCGCGCAGTTCTCGGAAATCGCGCCCGCCGAGGAATTGCGGGAGATGGAATCCGAAATCCAGCGACTGTTGAATCTGCCGGCTGATCAAAAGGAAGCCGGGGCGGAAGCCGTTTTCAAGCGGCTCGCAGTTCTATCGGCCGATTGCCTTTCAGGAAAATATCCGCAGTAAGCAACCGCGCAGAACCGGAAGACGCCATGCGACTCGTTACTTTTCGTCGTCAGGGCTTGGAGGAGATCGGGGCCTTTGCCGATGAGGACCGAAGGATCGTAAGGCTGCAGGCTGCCCATCAGCTGCAGTCCGGGCGCGCCAGCCCGCACTTGGCCAGCATGCTGGCTTTTCTGCAGGGCGGTTTGGCGGCGCGGGACACGGCCCGAGGCGCTCTGGAATTTGCCCTCTCTCGCCGCCCGGACAAGGTTCAGGTCGAGCGTACCGAAGTCGAACTGCTGTCCCCGGTGCCGCGGCCTGAATCGATCCGCGAATTCATGGTGTTCGAGCAGCACATCATCAACGCGTTGCGAAAATTTGGCATGCCCCGCTGGCTGGGCGCGCTGGACGAATGGCTGGATGGCGCCTTTGGGCAAAAGGCCACGGCAGCGTATCGCCTGAACCGCCGCTGGTATGAGCGTCCCATCTATTACAAGGGCAACCGCTTTGGCGTCGTCGGAGACGGCGCCCGCGTGGCGATTCCCCGCTACTGCCACGGCATGTTTGACTGGGAACTCGAGTTCGGCATTTTTCTCTGCAAACAGGGACGCGACATCTCCGAGGAGCAGGCTCGCGATTACATCGCCGGTTACACGGTTTTCAATGATTTCTCCGCGCGCGACATCCAAGGCCGAGAAATGGGAGGGAGGCTGGGACCGGCCAAGGGCAAGGACTTCGATGGTGGCAACGCCATCGGTCCCGCGCTGGTCACCCCGGACGAAATTCCCGATCCTTACGATCTGGTGATGCGCGCCCGCATCAACGGTGAGGAAGTCTCGTATGGACACACCAAAGGCATGTATTGGACCTTCGAGCAGATGATCGCTTATGTCTCGCAGAGCGAAACCCTGCATCCCGGCGAATT
>CAYOUY010000019.1:0-12102 GCA_964407245.1 uncultured Acidobacteriaceae bacterium | reverse complement strand
ACTGCCGGCCGGAGCCGCATCGTTTGTGCGCATGGGCTGCAGCCGCGACTTGTGAAACATCCACTGCACCGTTCGGTCGAGCAGGACGGCGTGGTCGAGATCAGAAATCTGCCGGTCGAACCACAAATGAATTCCGGTGATGGGCGAGGCTTCGAAATGCGAAAGCTGCTCGAGGATCGGAGAGCTTTCCGCCGCATCAGGCAAAACGCGATCGAGCGCGTCGAACGGCAATGCGACAACGAGATAATCGAATGTCTCACGTTGACCGGTCAGTTTTACATCTACTCCTGCGGCGTTGACCGCGAATCCGTCAACCGGGCGCCGGAACTGTAGCTCTCCTCCGCGTGCCCGCACATATTCGCCGGCGGCGTTGTAGAGATCGGTGAGCGGAACCGTCGGCACGCCCATGCGGCCAGCCGCAGGGGACTTGAGGAATGACTCCCGGATCACCTGCGCCGCGTAGGGCACCGAGATGCGGTCCAGATCCTCATTGAGCGCGCTGACCAGGATCGTTTTCCAGAAGCGTTCAATCCCCTGCTCCGTCTGATGGTGACGCCGCAGCCAGGCAAGGAAATCTTCGCCCGTTCCGGGTGCCCCATTTCTGCCCGGTTTTGGCAGAAGTGGGGACTGCGCCAGAATCATCATCGCCTGCGCAATGCTCCACTTGTCGCGCCATCCCAGGCAGGTCGCGCGCAGAAATGCAGGAGCAGTATGCAGAGGCGCCGGAAGAAATGAAGGGCCGATCGAAGACGCGCGCCCGCCGGGCTCGAGGAAGGTCAGAGTGTCGTACCAGCGAATCTTGTTTTCGACGCCGGTGCGCCGGTAAAACTCGATGAGATTCGTGCAGCAGCCCAGCAGCACATGCTGGCAGTTGTCCACGACCTCGCCCGTTCCCGGATGCTCATAGGAGGACGCCCTGCCGCCAAGAAACGGACGCTTCTCAAAGAGCGTGACGCGAAATCCCGTGTTGGCCAAGGCGCACGCCGCAGCCAGCCCGGCCAGGCCGCCTCCGGCCACGGCCACGGAAGGTTGGTTTGAGGTTGAAGGCATCCGCACGAAGAATCTTAAGAGGGTGCTCCATTTCTCGCGCGTTCTGGGCGCGAGGGGTGGGGAATTACGTCAGTCGCATCCAGAGTCCCTTCCCCAGAATGCGCAGTTTTTCCCACCGGCTCAAAGCGACTTTGGCCGTGAAGACGTCGTATCGCTTCTCGGCGATTTTCTCTAGAAGCCGGCGGTAAATATTCAAAAGCACCCAGAGTGCAGGCTGACTATCTTCCGAGACATAAGGAATCAGCGCGTCTCCAGCGGAGTAGTACTCACGGGCACGATCGGCCTCGAGTGCCAGCAGCGACTGGAAGCGCGCGGGGCCTGGAGTTGCCAACAGTTCCGAAGTCGTCAGGCCGAAGCGTGCGAGATCTTCCTCCGGAAGATAGACTCTGCCCATCGCGGCGTCTTCCTTGACGTCGCGAATGATGTTGGTCAGCTGGAAGGCGAGGCCGCAGCGCTCGGCCAGGATTTCCGCCGCCGGATCGCGATAGCCGAACACGTGAATGCAAACCAGCCCCACCACTGACGCCACGCGGTAGCAGTAGAGCTGCAGATCTTCAAAAGTCTTGTACTGCACCGTGAGGCCGGGAACGGCGGTTTGCGCCGCTGGCTCTGCCTCCGCAACATCCATCGCCGTGCCGTGGGCGAGTTCGTCGAGTAATCCGGCGGGAATCGCGTAGCGCCGCTGCGCGTCAGTTAGAGCCAGCAGAATGGGATCATCCGTCGGCTGGCCCTGCTGCGCGCGGTGCAGGGCATCAAGCCAGATATCGAGCTTCTGACGCCGCGCGGGAAGGCTCAGAGTGGCGTCGTCGGTGATGTCGTCGCAGGTGCGCATAAAAGCGTAGACTGCGCACAGCGCCTCGCGCTTGCGACGCGGCAGAACGTGAAAGGCGTAGTAAAAATTCTTGGCTGCCCTCCGCGTGATGCCCTTGCACACCGAGTACGCCATGACCAGCTGCGGAGGAGCCGGCGTCCAGGGAAGCGGGACTTGTTGTGCGCCGGCGCTCATGGTTTGTTAACCCCGCTTGGCTTGGCAGTGTCCTGGTGAGCGCCTCGATCTCCTGCAACTCGATCTCCTGCAACAGGTGGTTTATTCTCCACGCCACCCGCGAACAATTTGCCCACCGCGGCGCGCACCGCCAGCACAAGCTTGCGCGCCTTCGAAATGACGGGCCGATGTCCCAGCACTGCATAATTCTGCCGCTCAATCGCGCGCAAAATCTCCAGGCCGCCGCGGCTGAACAGTTCGATATCGACGGCCAGTTCGCGATCGACTTTCTCGACCAACGGCAAGCCTTTGCGGAACCATTCGCGGGCGCGGTCGACTTCGAATTGCATCATGGCGCGGAAAGCCGGAGTGTTCCGGCTGCACAGGATGTCGTCTTCGCTCACATTGAACGCGCGCAGGTCTTCGAGCGGCAGATAGATGCGGCCCTTGGCGTAATCGCGCGTCACGTCCTGCCAGAAATTCGCCAGCTGCAGTGCGGTGCAGGTGTAGTCGGAAAGCCGTTGCCGCTCAGCGTCGCGGTATCCGCAGACATAGAGCACAAGATGCCCGACCGGATTTGCCGAGTAGCGGCAATAGGCACGCACGTCGTCAAATGTTTCAAAGCGCGTGACCGTCTGGTCCTGGCGGAAGGCGATCAATAAATCCGAGAATTCCTGCTTGGGAATATCGAACTGGCGCACCGTCTCCGCCAGCGCTACGAACACGGGATGCTTGGGCGTGCCTGCATAACATGCGTCCAGCTCAGCTTGCCACTGGTCGAGAAGCGCGAGCGATACCGCAGCATCACCGACTTCATCGCCGAGATCATCGGAAATGCGGCAATAGGCGTAAACATTGCAGAAATGCTGACGCAGACGCTTGGGAAGAAACCAGGTCGCGACGGAGAAATTTTCGTAGTGTGTGCGGGCGAGCGAGGCGCAATAGGCCTGAGCTTCAGGGAGCGCCGCTGCCGTTGCGGGAATTGCATACTCGGCAGGCAGACGGCTCCAGCCGCTGGCAGCGGCTGCGGGAAGCGCCGAATTCTGCGTGGCGAGTTGTGGCATCCATCAGTGTCCCGGAATGATCGCGGTCTTAATATCCCCTCCCCGGTTCAGCATGTGCCGCAGCACCTGCTGCAGGCGTGAAAGGGGCGCTTCCCCGGTGATGTAATCGGTCGGGCGAATCTTTTTCGCGGCGATCAGTCCGAAAGCTCGGCGCACGGTTTCCGGCGTGTGGTGGAATGTGGCCTTCAGCGTGATTTCCGAATAGTGCAGGCGACTGGTGTCGAGTTGCACTTTGGTTCCGCTGGCGCAGCCGCCGAAGAAATTCACTGTGCCGCCTTTGCGAACCATGTCCACAGCCCACTCCCACGCTTCCGGCTTGCCGACGGCTTCGATGACAACGTCACAACCGCGCTTTTGTGGCGTCAGCGAGCGCACGGCTTCGACCACGGCGGCCGTTTTCGTGGTTTGCACAATCTCGTGCGCACCCATTTGTTTAGCCGCCGTGACCTGCGCGTCGCGCTTCACCACTGAAATGACATTGCACCCGATTGCCCGAGCCACTTGCACAAACATCAACCCGATCGGCCCCCCGCCCAGGATCGCAACCGTATCGCCGATCTCGACTCCAGTTTCGTGCAGGCCGCGCAGGACGCACGCGAGCGGCTCGGTCATCGCGGCTTCTTCGAAACTGATATTCGGCGGAATCACCAGCATGTTCGCTTCAACAATGCGGCGCGGCACGCGAATGTACTCGGCATAGGCGCCGTTGTTGAACAGCAGATCTTCGCAAAGATTTTCCTGATGCTTGGAGCAGTAGAAGCACATCTGGCAGGGGGCGGAGTTGAGGGCGACGACCCGCATGCCCTTCTTGAAGCCGTTAACGTTCGCACCCACCTCCTCAATCACTCCGGCCAACTCATGTCCAAACAGTGCCGGAGGCACAATCATGCGTGCATGATAGCCGCGCTGGTAGACCTTCAGGTCCGTGCCGCAAGTCAGCGCTACCTGGACCTTGACCAGAATTTCGCCCTCGCCCACGCGAGGGATGGGCACTTTTTCGATCTTGAGGTCTTCTTTGCCGTACAGGACGGCAGCGGTCATTTTGCCATTCACTTCGGGTTTCCTTCCCCTCTACTCCCCATCCACGTAGTTCCCGGTTGAATCATGACCTTCATCGACGACGGCTGCGGGTGAGCCGCCAGTTTCAGCGCCGCGACGCTCTCGGCCAGCGGAAAGCGGTGGCTCACCAGCCGCTCCAGGTCCATCTCGCGGCTCATCACAAAGCGCACCGACTCTTCCTGTAAGTCCACCGAGGCGCTGTAAGACCCTACCAGCGTCTTCTCGTCCACGCAAATTGCCGCCGGATCAATCACGGCCTCGCCGTGCTGGGTTTGCGCAAAAAGCAACACCCGTCCTCCCGGACGGGCTGCATCCATCGCAGTGCGAATCAGGGTATTGCCGCCGACGGCCAGAATCGCCGCGTCGACGCCACGCCCCTCGGTCAGTTCGCGGACTCGTTCCACCACATTGGCCCGCGAAGCGTCAATTGTAAGCGCTAGCCCGAAACTTGACCCTATTCTAAGCCGTTCGGCATGCAAATCGGAAGTAATTATGCTGGCCCCCGCCCGCCGGGCCAGTACGCTCAGTAAGATGCCGATGGGTCCCTGGCCGATGGCCAGCACGGTTTCGCCTTGCCGGAGCCGCAGAGCTTCGATTCCCTTCATGCAGGTGTTGACCGGTTCCACGAACGCCGCCTGTTCGAACGAAACGCCCTCCGGGATGCGAACGGTCCCATGCTCCACGATCCAATCCATCACCCGGACGTACTCGGCGAATCCTCCGCCAGAGGGCTCAAAGCCTGCGGTACAACCAACTCTTTTGTAGGTCGCGCACTGGGCAAAGGTCTTGTTTTGGCAGTAAAAGCACTCGCGGCAGGGAATGTGATGAAAGACCACAACCCGTTCGCCAGGCCGCCAGGTGCTCACGCCTTCGCCAACCGCCGCAACCACGCCCGAGGTTTCGTGGCCGAAAATACGCGGGGCAGAGTGCGAGCCGGTCGAAATCTTCTTGAGATCGGTGCCGCAGACTCCGCAGGAATGTACCCGGACCAGCATCTCTTCTGGCCCGATTGTGGGGACGGGGACGGTCTCCAGCCGCACCTCGTCCACGGCACGGTAAACCGCGGCCAGCATCGTTGTCGGGATAGATTGTGGGACAGCTTCGACCGCGTACGGTCCGGCTATGGCCATGAAATTAGTTTAGATGAGACTTTCCGACAATTCGCTTCACCGCATCGGATCGAGGCTATTGTAAAGCAGGAATCGGGCGGGAGCCGCACAAGTCATCAAAAGCCCTTGGCCCACCCACACCCTACGGCGCTTCGAAATCGAGAGCGTACACTTCCTGCGAGCTGATATCGCGCAGCAGGAGAGGCGAGCCGTCGGGCGTGATGCCACTCCATGGAAGTCCAAATAGGACGGTCCGTCTGAACCCCTTGAGATCCGCCAATCGCTCCAGCTTGCGATCAGCGACCCGCACCCGATAGAAAGCGGGATCGTCGCTCAAACCAGTATCGAAATAGATGTATTTGCTGTCGTCGGACCAGGTTGTCCGACCTACCTCGGTCTTTAGCAGCCCCGACCATTGTCCTTTGCTGAAATCGAAAAGCATCAGCCGTTGTCCGTCGATCGTTGAAGCCGCAATGTAGCGGCCATCCGGAGAGGTGACCGCATACACCATCCCCGTCGCCTTGGCGACGGTGCTGACATTAAGAGTCTTGAGATCGACAGTCTTCACGAAACCTTCGCCTCCGCCAACGTCTTCCGTGTCGTAGAAAGCGAGCGTGCTTCCGTCGGGCATCCAGGTTTCGCCAAACGCATTATTCTTGGCGACCGGCAGCGACCGTGGTGTCCCTCCATCGGCCGCAATCACATACAGACTTGATGTCTGGTTGTTGTTGGATCCCGAGAATGCGATCTGCCTGCCATCCGGAGACCATTGCGGAAGAAAGGCGCTCTGGGGCACTGTCGATGTCAATTGCAACTTCTGGCTCCCGTCCGCCCGGCTCCGCCATAGAATTCCGTCCGGATAGGTCACGTAGGCAATCCACTGTTTGTCGGGAGAAAAACTGAGATCCGTAATCGATGCGCCTCCAAGATAGGGGAGGAACTGCTTGGATCGGGCATCATACCGAACCAGCTCGGCCCTGAGTTGGTCTCCGACCGCGTAAATTTTCTTCCCATCGGCGCTGGGCTGCGCAGCCTCAAAACTCATGGGTCCAGAGGTCAGGCGCACCGGCCGACGATCCACTTTGTGGAACAGATCTCCTTTCTCCCGGACCGCCCAGAGGTCGATCCGATTCTGGCTAAAATTCTGAAACAGGAAGTACGTACCATCGGGACTCCAGATTCCGTTGGAATTGTTTCCTTTGAACTCGGGAAGCCAGCGGTGCGCTTCTCCGCCTTGCGACGACAGTTCCCACGTGTCGCGAGCCACTGTCCCACTGACGGTAAACCGCAAGGCATGGCCGTCGGGCGACCAACGAAACCAATAGGAGAAATCGGGAAGGGATGCGAACTTTCGTGTGCCGCTAGGCGAAACTTCCACCAAGTCATTGTCATGAGCGATCAGAACGTCACCGTTCGGAAGCCAGGCTCCATCCGAACCCAAAACCTCACTCACGCGCCGCGGAGAGCCTCCCAGAAGAGGCAGCGCCCAAATCTGCTGTTGCAGCTCGGAACCCGTGAAGCTGCTGATCAGGAGTTCGGACTTGTCGGGGGAAATGGTCAGCGGTGCAACATTAGGGAAGGGAGTGAGCACCAGCACCGTCTCTCCTCCGGAGGCGGAGACCTGCGCTATTACAAACTTTCCGCTGACGTTCTCCTGAATGTAGAGGCGCGGGCCATCCGTGAGCACCGTGGCGGTGGCTTGTCCCCCAAAGGCTTTCTGCTGCCCGTCGTGAGTGATCTGGGTATATCCGGTGATGCGCGGCGGAGGCAGGGTCGGCCGAAAGATGTAGCCGAGCAGCGCCACAGAAACGATTGCGGCCGCACTCGCGCCGTAGATCCTTCCCCCCGAAATTTTCTTGCTCCGAAGTGCAGAAGCCTGTGAAACTGGGTCTCCGGTAACCGGTGCCGCAGCAGGCGCGGCAGGACTGAAACCCGAAACCGAGCTGAGGCGTCCGGAATCGATTTCGCGTCGCAGCCTCTTCAAGTCAACTCCCATTTCGGAGGCCGTTTGATAACGCAGCTTGCGGTCCTTCTCCAGCGCCTTGCCCATGATTCTTTCCAGCTCTGCAGGCACTTCCGGATTCAAGCGCACAGGAGAGGTCGGAACCCTGTGCAGGATCGCGTCAAACACCATTGCCGACGTATTTCCGGAAAAAGCTGGCCGCGACGTGCACATCTCATAGAGCACGGCCCCGAAGGAGAACAGGTCGGTCCGCGTATCGAGCTCTTCACCCGCAGCCTGCTCGGGCGACATATAGGCCACGGTGCCGACCGCCGCTCCCGGACTGGTCAGATCGGCCTCGCTCATTACAGTCGGCCCTTGCGGTTCACTGGGCCGCGAATGTTCTGGAGCCAGTTTGGCCAAGCCAAAATCGAGAACTTTGGCGTGGCCAAGAGTTGTCACGTAGATGTTTGCCGGCTTGATGTCGCGATGAATGATGCCCTTGCTGTGCGCGGCCTCCAGCGCGCTCGCAATATCGATGGCCAGGTTCAGTAATTGCTCCATGGGTGCGGGCCGGCCCAGGATGAGTTCACGCAGCGACCGGCCTTCCAGCAATTCCATGGCGATGAAAGTGCGGCCGTGTTGGTCGTCGATCTCATAAATCGTGCAGATATTCGGATGATTCAACGCCGACGCTGCTTTGGCTTCGCGCTGGAAGCGAGCCAGTGCCTGCGGGTCTTTCGCGACGTCGTCGGGAAGGAATTTAAGCGCGACGAAGCGTCCCAGTTTGACGTCCTCGGCCTTGTAGACGACACCCATCCCGCCTCCGCCGAGTTTTTCGAGAACGCGGTAATGGGAAATGGTCTGCTCGATCATTGTCTAACCGATCATGGTCTGGCCAATCATGATCTGGCCAATCATGGTCTGGCCAATCGTTCTCTGGCCGATCGTTGGGCTGAAATGTTAGGGGCGGGAGGCAGAGCAAGTCAATGAAGGCGAAGTTAGATGCGTCCGGAGGATCAGCCGACGATAAATCGCCACTTACTGTACGCCGCGCAAGACTTCATCATCAGGACGACCAGTGCTCACTGAGCTGCAGCGAGAAACTATGCGGTGATCGACCTTCTCACAGTAGAGCCCGAGATCATGACACAGAAGACTTCAGCCCGCGGGGAACCGAGCTGGTTTTGGGGCTCGCCGTGGCCCGCAGGGAATCCTCCCAGGCACGGTCTGCGGAAACGATGTAAAACCACCGTACAATAACCACCAGCGCGAACACCCACCAGACGAACCATGTTTCTTCGAAGAACCTAACCATGGACTTATCCTCTCCCCCTTGCCCAAACATGCAGGGCTCTAGGCGGGAGTCAAGCCCCACTTGTTTTGCAAACGGCGTTCCATCCCTTTGAACACCACCCCATCCACGACGTAGCCGATCGCGATGATCAAAATCATCACCGCGATCACGGCGCTCATATCGTTCAGGTCGCGCCCCATCATCAGCACCTGACCGAGTCCCAGGCTCAGATAGAGCATCTCCGCCGTGATCAGCGATCGCCAGGCAAACGCCCATCCCTGCTTGAGTCCGGACACAATGAAGGGCAAACTCGCAGGCAGCAATACATACCAGAACAGTTTGAATCCTCTGGCTCCGAGATTGCGGCCGGCCTGGCTGAAGATTTTGGGCATTTGCTTGCGGCCGTCTTCCATCGCGAGAGTCACAGAAAGCAGCGAGCCCATGACCACCACGAACAGAATGGCATTCTGATTCAGTCCGAACCACAGCAGGGCCAGCGGCCACCAGCAAATGCTGGGCAGGCTTTGCAAACTCACCAGCAGTCCGCCCATGGTTTCTTCGAGGAATTTGTTGCTGGCGACGCCGAGTCCGAGAATCATGCCAAGCACGACTGAAATGCCGTAGCCCACCAGCACGCGTTCCATGCTGACCCGGATCGCGATCCAATAGGTCTGGTCCTTGAATCCGGAATACAGCGCGTCCGCAACGCCCCATGGAGTGGGGAACAAGTACGGCGGCCAGATCTTCAGCTTCGCCATCACCGTCCACAGGCCGAAGAGTGCCGCATAGAAAACAATGTAACGCGCAGCGCGTTTCATGGTTGTTCTCCTGGGACGATGCGAGGCCTCACTCCCGCCTTGTACTCCTCTTCCAGCGAGCGGTTGATTTCTTCCCGCAGATCGTCCAGTATCTGCCGCGCAGTAAGGGCCACCGCCGGATCTTCCAGGTGCCGCGGGCGCCGCAGAGCCACAGGGAAAATCCTCTTCACCCGGCCCGGACGAAACGTCAGCAGAATCACGCGGTCGCCGAGTCGGACCGCCTCTCGAACGTTATGCGTGACGAAAATAATCGTGCGCCCGGTTTCGCTCCAGATGCGCTCCAACTCGTCATGCAGCAGATCGCGGGTCTGAGCGTCAAGGGCGGCAAACGGCTCGTCCATGAGCAGCACGTCGGGTTCGGTTGCCAGCGCGCGCGCGATGGCGACGCGCTGACGCATGCCTCCCGAAAGTTGATGGATGTAGCTGGCTTCGAATTTCGCCAGGTGTACCAGGCGCAGGTAGTAACGGGTTTTCTCCCGCCGCTCTGCCTTCGGCACGCCTTTCATCTTCATTCCGAATTCCACGTTCTCGCCGACAGTGAGCCACGGAAACAGCCCGTGTTCCTGGAAAATCATGATGCGGTCGGTTCCAGGGCCCGCTACGGGCTTGCCGTCCACCAGCACCTGCCCCGAGGTCTGCGGATGCAGGCCCGCGATCAGATGCAGCAGCGTTGACTTGCCGCAACCGCTCGGGCCGACAATGCAGACAAACTCCCCGGCCTGCACCTGCAGGTTGATGTGATCGAGCGCCAGCAGCCGTTCCCCGCTCTGAGTGCGATAACTCAGACTGATTTCGCTGAGTCCCACCTTGGAAATTTGCGGGGAAATCGGATGCACTGGACGGCGGATCGTGACCGTGGGCAAATCGCCTTGCGGGCTGCCCACCACGACAGGGAAGGGAGCATCCGGCCGGATCGAGGTCACCTTCCGAATATTCGTGCTCATCGAATAGCCTTTCGTCCCTTTTCCACTAAAACCTGATTGAGAAGCGACAGATCGTACAATCCGGAAAGATCCGGCATCTCGCGGCCAAGAAAACCGCCGTCGAAGGCCTGACGCGCCGCCACCATCAGCGCGTCGCGAAGCGGGTCATACGTAACCTGCATGCGCGAGAAAGCTTCGTCCAGAACGATGGCCGGGAGCGCTTTGCCGGTCTCGGACTGGATTTGCCGATTCAGAAGCTTCTTGGCCTCGGACGGATAAGAGTTGATCCAATCGGTCAACTCCACCTCGGCGCGAATCCAGTTCTTGACCAGGTCTGCGTGCGCTTTCAGGAATTTCGTGTTCACCACCAGCAACCCGATGACAAATTGTCCGTCCGGCCACAGCGTTCGCTCGTCGACGAACAGGCGGCCATTGCCTTCGTGGATCAGCCGCGTGGCCCACGGTTCGGGTGCCCATGCCGCATCCAGGTCTTTCTTCAGGAATAGCGTCAATTGATCGGGGTTCGCCATGGGAACGATTTGCACATCGCCGCCCCGGTCGTTGCTCTTCATCCCATGGTTCTTCAGCCAATTGCGCAAAGCGACATCCTGTGTATTCCCGAACTGCGGAGTGCCCACGCGCTTGCCGTGGAAGTCCTCCGGTTTGTTGATTCCGGAATCATTGCGAACAATCAAAGATGCGCCGCCGCTGGCCGCCCCGGCCACCACGCGCAGAGCTTCACCATTGGAACGCACGTAGCCGTTGATGGCCGGATTCGGTCCAACGTAAGTCATGTCAATCGCGCCGGCGAATAAGGCCTCAATCGCCGCGGGGCCGGCGTTAAAACTCGTCCACTGAACTTTGACCTGCGTTCCCATGGCCTTGTCGAACCACCCGTTCGCCTTGCCCACCATGGCTTGGGCGTGAGTAATGTTGGGGAAGGCGCCCACGCGGATCGTGTTGGCGGTTTGGGCCGAACTCGAAACGAATGTCGCCCAGACCAGCCCCGCGAGGCACAGTCGGATCAGCCTTTCTCCGCGGCAAGCACTCCTCATCGTTTCTAATTATCCTACAAAATCCATGTATCCGATAGGATTCATCGACATAATCCCTGCAAGCGGAATTCCAGCGCCCGCGTTCTCCGCCGACATTTCAGCCTTTTGAACTCAATCGCTTACCTTGCATGGTGCCCGCTCCGACGGCTTCCCTTGTGCAAGGAATTGCGGGTTTTGGATAAGGGAAAAGGAAAGCATTGCTCATTTCGGGTTCTCCGGCATGCAGACCGTCCGCCCCATTCGTGGCCGAACCTTGATCCCCAACTCTTGGCCGTTCCTTCATGCTATGCTGCGCACAACTTCATTTCGGACATGGCCGGCAAAGGATGACCCGTGCTCACTGAGCTGCGGCTGGAGAACTATGCGGTGATTGACAACCTCGTGGTCGAGTTTGGCCCAGGGTTGAACCTGCTGACGGGCGAGACCGGGGCGGGGAAGTCGATCCTGATTGATGCGCTCGCCCTGCTGCTGGGCGAAAAAGCGTCGAGCGAGGTGATTCGTGCCGGGGCGGAACGCGCTGTCGTGTCGGCCGTGTTCGAAGCCCAAGGCGCGGCGGAACAGTCGCTGACGAAGATCCTCGAAGCCAACGGGCTGGGTAAAGCAGACAACGACGAGTTCGACAACGGCTCGTTCATCCTGCGCCGCGAAGTGTCCACCGGCGGCCGTGGGCGTGTGTTCGTGAACAATCAGCCGGCGACGGTCGCAGTGCTGCGGCAACTCGCGCCTCATCTGGCGACTATTCACGCACAGAACGAATCCATTCTTTCCTTCGATGGCCCTGCGCGCCTGGCCCTGCTCGA
>CAYOUY010000018.1:0-12647 GCA_964407245.1 uncultured Acidobacteriaceae bacterium | reverse complement strand
TCTGCGTCGTAAGTGCAATCGTCAGGAAACTTTCTGTGAATTCTTTTGTTCGTACTGGCCAGGTGCAATCAAGCTTCCAACTCGCGCCGGAAACATCGGCGGGCGTGCAGAATCCAAGCTCCAGTTGAAAAGAAACTCCGTCGCGGCTCCGCATACGCGACCCTGACAAGGACCCATTCCGCATCGCGTCTGCAGCTTTGCCGATCTCCACGAGGTATGCGGACATAATCGCGCGTAGGTAACGTCCTCACAGCGGCACACGATAGTTTCGGGTTCTGCCAGTGTTCGCAAGTCCGACCGCAAGCGAAAACCTCTCTCCAACGAGCGCGCACAGGGGCGGAATCTTTCCCGCTTCCCGAATAGATGCCTCGCTTCAGCAACGCGGCCTGCCGCCGCCAAGCCGGCGATCTGCCCCTCGACCAGTGACAATTCGACGCCAGCGATCGCGGTCGGTTCTCCGGCGCAGAAAATACAGGACACGCTCGTCTCCTGAAGATCGTTGACCTGGACGAAACCGTTGTTGATTTGGCAGCCCAGCAACATCGGCAACTCAATGTTGGGGACAAGATGAAAACCGCACGCCAGATAATCGCACTCCACGATTTCGGTCTTTCCGCCCTTCTCGATAGTTACTGCGTCGAGCGCTTTATCGCCGTGAGCCGCAACGACCCAGCTGCTGGCGAGGAATGGAATGCCACTGACTTCCTGCTCGAGCTGCAATGCCTGCCAGATTTTTGCCGGCTGCATCAGGAGTGAAGCGCCGAAACGGAGGAGACTGAGCCACGATGCCTGTTCGCAGATCTTGAGAATTTCAGCGCCATGCCCCTTCAGATACGCAGCGACTGCCAGCAGGAGCGGCCCCGTCCCCGCCACGACAACCCGTTTGCCGCGAATGGGAAGTCCGCTCTTCACCATGGCCTGCAGCCCACCGGCTCCCATCACATTGGGCAGTGTCCATCCGGGAAAAGGCAGAAATCTCTCGCGAGCACCGGTTGCCAACACCAGTTTTTCGTAGCGCAGAGCGACCAGAGTGTCGATACTCTCGGCCAGCAGTGTGCCGGGCTCTGGCTGATCGAATACGTGCATTCCACTGAGCAACTTGACTTGCCCGGCTTGAAGCCGGCCGGCCCAGCTTCTTGCGTCCTCGGCAATTTCTTCTCCAGCAGCCTTCCTCCAGATCTGCCCGCCTGGAGCAGCATTGTCGTCCACAATCCCCACGCGAGCGCCGCACTCGGCGGCGCGAACGGCTGCAGCCATCCCTGCGGGTCCGGCGCCAACGACGAGAACGTCGAATGGGTCTGTCGTGCCGCTAGTCATTCATCCTCACGTCCATGCCATCTTGGCAGATCACCTGGCAACTGCGGCAATGCGGCTGTCCATTGATCGCAACCCGGCACTCGAAGCAGATGCCCATTCCACACAAGGGGCCGCGCGGCGCTCCGCTGACTGATTGCCGGCATGCGTGACCCGCGAGCGCAACTGCCACGGCCACTGTCGCGCCCGAAGGCACGACGACGCGTGTCCCGTTAACCGTCAACGCAACTTCGTCACGCAAGGCAACTTCGTCACGCATTAGCTGGTTCCTTCAACGTTTGCCACAATGTCATCCGAGACGGCAAGTACGGCTCGACCGGTATTTCCGGAGCTGCTCCCGTGATCTGATCGGCAAGAATCCGCGCCGTGCCTAGCGACGTGGTGATTCCCAATCCCTCATGTCCAGTTGCGAGCCACAGCGACGGATCGGAAGGCCAGGGGCCAATCAGCGGCAGCTTGTCGGGCGTCGCGGCGCGAAACCCGGTCCAGCATCGAATCGCAGACATCGCGCGCAGGCCGGGCATGTATTCTTCAGCACGACGCACCATGCGGGCGAGAATGTCGTGGTCGACTTCCTTGTGCTCTGCCCCGTACTGTCTCGATGACCCGATCAGAATCTGCCCGGTGCGGCGCGGCTGAACATTAAACGCAACCGAGTCGCTCGTCACGGAGTGGGCGCTCTTCAGATATCCGAGTTCGACCAGTTGATGCCGCAAGAATCCAGCATAGCGATCGGTGATGACGAGATGCCCCTTCCGCTTCCTGATTTCAACGCCTGGCGTGAGATCACCTGCGGAAGCCCCCGCCGCGTTTACGATGAACTGGGCTTGCATCTGAACGCCGTCCGCGAATCGGACGTAGCCGCCACCAATCTGGGTTACGCCGCTATCTAGATAGAGCTTCGCACCGGATTGTTGCGCCCGCTCCATTAAGAAGCGCGCTGCGCATGGCGGATACAACACGGCATCCTCCGGCACTCGCAGGCCACCCGCGAGGCCGTCGCGCAGATTCGGTTCGAAGCGTTTCAAACTGTCCGCATCGAGTTCTTCGACCGGAACGCCGCGCTGGCGGTAGTAATCCCTCTTGCGACGCACTTCCACCATTTCTTCTTCATCGGCGGCAACCCAGATCGTGCCCGTCTGTTCGTACTCCACATCGTCCGGCAATTCCGCGCGCAGTTTCTGCCAGAGCTGCTGCGAATAGCGCGTCAGCGCAAACTGGGCCTCGCTATCATCCATGACAACGATGTGGCCCATGCCCGCGGCCGTCGCACCGCCGCCGATCCACTCGCGATCGACGACCGCGACCGACACGCCGCGGCGCGAGAGTTCGTTGGCGCACGCTGCACCGACAATTCCGGCGCCCACAATAATGACGTCGTGCGTCATGTTCACGATCGAATGCCCATGCAGAACGGATCGCGCGGATCGAGCACCAGCTCGCCCTCGCCGTTGACAAATGCAGAGCCTGTGATGCTGGGATACACCTTGCCGTCGCGCACAGCGACACTGCCCTCGAAAACGCTGCCGACGATACTCTCCTGCCGCCAAACCTGCCCTTCGCCAATTTTTCCGTCGGCATAGAGGCAGGCCAGTTTTGCGCTGGTTCCGGTCCCGCACGGAGAACGGTCATAGGCCTTGCCCGGACAAAGCACAAAATTCTTGCTGTCGGCCGCGGAATTCGACGGCCGCCCGAACAGCTCAATGTGGTCAATCTCCTGCTTCCCCGCGCCGGTAATTCCGTGCTCGCCGAGCGCTTGACGAATTGCCCAGCTGAAATTCGTCAGCGACTCGATGTTGGCGAGCGACAAGTCCATGCCGTGATCGCGCACCAGAAAAAACCAGTTACCGCCCCAAGCGACGTCTCCCCGGATTTTGCCGTAGCCGCTGACGTCCACTTCCACGTTAGTGGCAAGACGATAGCTGGCAACGTTGTTCACCGTGACTTCGCCGCTCTCGTGCAAAACCGCACCGACAGTTCCCACCGGAGTCTCGATGCGGAGCATTCCAGGCTCGATGCGTTTCATGTATCGCAGAGTTGCGACCAGACCGATGGTCCCGTGACCGCACATGCCGAGGTAACCGACATTATTAAAGAAGATGACGCCGGCGGCGCAGGATGGATCGGAAGCCTCACAGAGCAGAGCACCGACCATGACATCGGAGCCACGCGGTTCATTCACGACCGCCGAGCGGAAACTGTCGTGCTGACTGCGAAAGCGCTGCAACCGCTCCGCCAGCGAATCTTTGCCGAGATCAGGACCGCCGCTCACTACGACCCGCGTTGGCTCGCCGCCGGTATGCGAATCGATCACTCGAACCCTCCGCTGCTCATCGGCCATTTCGCCTTCCTTTTCTCCTCTCCTCTTTGGGCTCGCAAACTCAGACACTACCCGACCGATTCGTCAATTTCAATCCCCGCGGAACTTCACACCGGCGGATGCTCCATCCACAGATTTTCAATCTCCGCAGGACATGAACTACACTGCTCAGTTGCGAAATTTCTTATTAAGACTCTACCGAGGTTCTTTCATGAAAGCACTAGTTAAGAGCCGGGACGCCCGCGGCCTGTGGCTCGAAGACGTTCCGGAGCCGGAGTTTGGAATTAACGATGTAAAAGTTCGCGTGCTCTGCACCGGTATCTGCGGCACCGATCTTCACATTTATGAGTGGGACGAATGGGCCAAGTCCACGATTCCCGTGCCCATGGTAATCGGCCACGAGTTCGTAGGCGAGATCGTGGCGGTGGGAGCGAATGTGTCCGACTTCCGCCCGGGCGAATTGGTGAGCGGCGAAGGCCACGTGATCTGTGGCCGCTGCCGCAATTGCCTCGCGGGCCGGCGGCATCTCTGCGCCCATACGAAGGGAGTCGGCGTGAATCGCCCCGGCGCGTTCGCCGAGTACATTGTGCTCCCCATGTCGAACATCTGGCGTCACGATCCGAAAGTCAATAAAGAGGTCGCGGCGATCTTCGATCCTTTCGGCAATGCTGTGCACACCGCGCTTTCTTTTCCAGTGCTCGGCGAAGACGTGCTCGTTACCGGCGCCGGCCCCATCGGAATTATGGCAGCGGCCGTGGTGCGGCATGCTGGCGCGCGTTACGTCGTGATCACGGACGTAAACCCGTACCGCCTGGCGCTCGCAGAAAAAATGGGCGTAACCATGGCGGTGAATTCCAAGACCACCCGGCTCAAAGACGTGCAAAAGAAACTGGGCATGCAAGAAGGGTTCGACGTTGGCCTCGAGATGTCAGGCCACGCGCCGGCGTTCCGCGAAATGCTCGAAAACATGTGCCACGGCGGCAAGATCGCCATGCTCGGCATTCCCGCGGGAGAAATGGCGATTGACTGGCATCAGGTGATCTTCAGCATGCTGACAATCAAGGGCATCTACGGCCGCGAAATGTACGAAACCTGGTACAAGATGACGATCATGCTGGAGTGCGGCCTCGACATCTCGCCGGTAATCACGCACCGGCTGTGTTATCGCGATTTCGAAGCCGGTCTCGAAGCCATGCGCTCCGCAAATTGCGGAAAAGTGATTCTCGACTGGCGCGATGCGCACTGATTTTTGCTGATCTTCATTTCACCCGGCCAAGTGCACGCCGTTATTCGTAGCGCAGGCTTTCGATGGGATCGAGTTGTGCCGCGCGGATCGCGGGCAGCATGCCGCTCAGGATGCCCACGACGCTGAGAATGATCGACGCCACAGCCAGACTGCTGACGTTAATGTGCAGGTGGATGTCGCCCGCCTGCAGGTTGTCGCCAAAAGCACTCATCAGTGGCAAGGCCCCCACGCCCCACGAAATCAGGTAGGCAATGCCAACACCGGCCGCGCCTCCCAGGAAGGTAATGGCCAGCGCTTCGGCAAGAAACTGAAAAAGGATGTAGCGCTTCTGCGCGCCCAGAGCCTTCTCCACACCGATTTCGCGCGTGCGCTGCTGCACCGAGACCAGCATGATGTTCATGAGCCCAATTCCGCCGATGCCCAACGTAAGCGCACCGATGAAGGCAAGCAATACCTTCAACGCCGTGGTCACGGCGGCAAATTCATCGAAGTCCTGCTTGAAGTCCGCGATAAACACCGCCCGGCGATCATCCGGCCGAAAGTTGTGGTGCCCGGCGAGAACGCTGCGCACCACGCGAGCGATCTGCTGATGATCTTCTCCCTCATAGTCCATGAACATTCCGGAAATGTACTGCGTGTCGTAAAGATCGCCCATGCTGCTGAAAGGGATCACCACCATGGTGTTGTCGTTGTCGTCGCCGCTCTGTACTTTGTGCTGGTAAACGCCGATCACCTGAAACGTCACGCCGTTAATGCGGATGTTCTGCCCCAGAGCCGGCTCGCCCGAAAATAGCCGCCGCCTGGTTTCATCACCGATTACGGCCACGCGGGCATGCTGTAGCTGATCCTCTTCGCTCAGTCCGCGGCCGCTGGCCACATCGAAGGCTCGAATGCGTTGGTAGACCGGATACACGCCGGTCAGGAACAAATTGGTGAAGGTCCGCGTGTCATGCTGAATTGTCGCACCTTGTTTGTCGAAGATCGGAGTCACGCCCTTGATCATGGGAACTTCGTTGCGCACGTAATCCACATCGGCGATTTTGAGGCGGATTTGAGTCCCGGCCTTCGAGCCGCCCACCTGCAGCGAGGTGCGGCCGGGAAAAGCTCCGATCACTTCGGTTCCCCACGAGCTGAAGAGAATGGTGATCGCGCGCTCAAACCCCGAGCCGAACGCGAGCAGAATTACAACCGTGGCAATTCCCCAGGCCATGCCCAGCATGGTGAGAGCCGTGCGGCGGCGGTTGTGCCGCATCGCGCTGTACGCTTCTGTCAGCAGATCTCGTGTCATGACTTATTCCTGGCGCAAAGCTTCGACTGGCTCCAGCATGGCGGCTTTGCGTGCCGGGTAAAGACCGGCAGTAATACCGGCGAGCGCCAGTGCGAGCACGGCGCTGATGGCCGATATTGGCACGATTCGCGGCGTGTCGAACCCCTGCGGCAGTTGCACTCCCTTCAGCAGGTGAATCACCAGCATTGCGCCGCTCACTCCCAGGGCGCCGCTGATGAGCGTGAGAAATGCGCCTTCCAGAAAAAACTGGAACAGGATGTTGCGGTGAGTCGCGCCCAAAGCCTTGCGCAGGCCTATCTCGTTGGTGCGTTCCGAAACCGCGACCAGCATGATGTTGACGATGCCGATCGCGCCCAAGGCCAGCGTCACCAGCCCAACTCCACCCAGGAACCAGTCCATGGCGGTAAAAATCTTGCCCATGGTCTTCTGGTTCTTCACGGTGTCCCATTCTTCCCAAATGTCCGTGCCGGTCGGATCAAATCCGCCATGATTACGCGCCACGATGCGATGCAGTTCGGCTTTGGCGAGTTCGTTTTCTTCAAAGCTGCGCGGCGTGTAGTTGATGAACGAAACTGCGTTGCCGTCTTTCGAGTTGTCGCCGGTCAGCGGAAACAACTCTCGCATGGTATTGAACGGCACGAAAATGCGAACGTTGGTCGCGTTCTGCTCTTCGCGGCCGATCATGGAGAGCACGCCGATCACTTCGAAACGGATGCCGTTGAGAAGGACGGTTTCACCGACGGCCGGGCGGCCGGGGAACATGTTGCGCGTCATCTCGCGTCCGAGCACGCACACGCGCCGGCGCTGATTGTCATCGTCATCATTGATCCAGCGGCCCACCTGAAGTGGGATGGTTCGCACGTGGCTGTAAATTGCGGGCACGCCTGAGACCTGTCCGTTTGTGCTGGTGTAATCGCTGACGGCGCGAATGTCGTCACGCGCAATCAGAGGCGAAATGTTCATCGCGAGAGTGGACTCATTCTTGATCGCCAGATAGTCGTCATAGGTAAGGTTGAACCACTTCATGGAATTGAAGCTGCCCTCCACCTGCGGGGCCCGTCCGCCGAAGAAGAAAATGATGTTCTTGCCGTACGATTCGAGTTCTTTGCGGTTTCCATTGCGGAAGCCTTCGCCCACGCCGGCCAGCAGAAGCAGCGAACCCACGCCCCAGGCGATTCCGAACATGGTGAGGAAGGAACGCAGTTTATGAGCCCAAAGCGTTCGCAGAGTCTGGGCAAAAATGTCCACCAGCATGCGCATGCTCACCTCGGGCCGCAGAGGTGCAACGATGTTCAAGAAACGACCGGCCCTGGGCCGCCACGTTATTCGACTGCTGGAAGGCTGGGCGGTTAGCACATATCCGAGAGAAATCTGTGATCCAGCCAGGTTCTTACAAGAGTCCCGTCCTCAACATCTTGTCCTTGTTTTGGCTCGGCACCGTGTGCTAGCCTTGCCCGGTTCCA
Organism: uncultured Acidobacteriaceae bacterium; assembly: GCA_964407245.1. GTDB lineage: Bacteria > Acidobacteriota > Terriglobia > Terriglobales > Acidobacteriaceae > Sulfotelmatobacter. Next base: position 5,016 of record CAYOUY010000018.1, on the reverse strand, counting down.
AGGTCGGCGGAGCCGCGTCCCGAAGCGGCTCACGCTCGTGGTCGTCCTTTTTGCGCCAAGGTGTGAGGTGTCTTTCCGATTCTAGCCGGCTCGCTTCTCGAGGTGATGCATGGCCGTGACTGCCAGCCCTACCGCTTCTCCGGCAAAACCAGCCGAATCCCCTCGCGGGGGACTGATTCCCACCATCCTGATGGCGTTGGTGGTCATCGCCATTGTGGTCTTTGCCTGGACCGGCACTCCGCCCACCGCACCGTGGGCACAGGGTTACGACCCCCTTGGGCATTGGCTGCTTTCGACCCTTTGCGCCGCCCTGCCTGTTGTCGTGCTGCTGGGCACGCTCGCCCTGTTTCGCATGAAGGCGCATTATTCCGCATTTCTAGGACTGGTCACGGCGCTCGTAGTGGCCTGCGGCCTATTTCACATGCCGGTCAAGATGGCCAGCATCACGGCCATCTACGGCGCGTGTTACGGATTGTTCCCGATCGGCTGGATCATTCTGAACGTCATCTTCCTGTATCGCATGACATGTGCGACCGGCCGGTTCAAAGTGCTGCAGGAGAGCATGACCGGCATCACGCAGGACACGCGGCTGCAACTGCTGCTCATCGCCTTCTCCTTTGGCGCGTTCTTTGAGGGCGCTTCAGGATTCGGGACGCCCGTAGCCGTGACGGCGGCTCTGTTGATTGGCCTCGGCTTCAAACCCCTGCAGGCCTCAGGACTGTCTTTGATTGCCAACACCGCGCCTGTGGCGTATGGCGCGCTGGCTACGCCGATCATTGCACTCGCGGCAGTCACGGGCTACAGCGAAATAACGCTCGGTGCACAAGTTGGCCGCATCCTGCCGTTTTTCTCGGTGCTGGTGCCTTTCTGGCTGGTGTGGGCCTATTGCGGCTTCAAGGGAATGAAGGAGATCTGGCCGCCGATTGCGGTCGCTGGTGTTACGTTTGCGATCCCGCAGTTTCTGGTTTCGAACTATCACGGCCCGTGGTTGACCGACATCATCGCTGCCCTCACTTCGATGGCTTGCCTCATCCTCTTTCTCAAGATCTGGCAGCCCAAACAGGTTTGGGGGCACGAAGGACAACAGGATGAGCGCGCGGCGCGCGGCTCGCCCGGATATAGCCGCAGCGAGGTGGTCCGCGCGTGGCTACCCTGGCTGGTCCTTAGTGTGACGGTTTTCTGCTGGGGGACGATGACCGGCAAGAAGATCATGAACACGCCGGAAAAGGCATTTCAGAATGTCTTTCCGTCCATGAGTTCGTGGTCGCCGCCACCGAGCAAAATCACGAATCCTCAGATCCCGGTGAACGGTCTGAACAAGATGGTGCAGCGCGTTCCTCCCGTGGTTGCGAAGCCGTCCGCGGAAGCGGCTGTGTTCGGCCTGAACTGGGTCTCCGCCACGGGTTCGGGCATTCTGTTCGCAGCCATTATTTCCGGCTTCATCATGGGCCTGTCGCTGCCGAAGATGGTGGTGATGTGGTGGCAGACCTTGTGGCACGTGAGATTTTCGCTGATGACGATCGCCGCCATGCTCTCGCTGGGCATCCTTACGCGCTACTCGGGTCTGGACGCCACAATGGGCCTGGCCTTCGCCCGAACCGGGCATTTCTATCCCTTCTTCGGCACGCTTCTCGGATGGTTGGGCGTGGCTCTCACCGGCTCAGACACGTCGTCGAATGTGCTGTTCGGCAGCCTGCAGAAGATTTCGGCGCAGCAAATTGGAATCTCTCCGCAGCTGATGGCAGCGGCGAACAGCTCCGGCGGCGTGATGGGCAAAATGATCGATGCGCAGAGCATTGTGGTCGCCAGCACGGCCACGGAGTGGTACGGGCACGAGGGCGACATTCTACGCTACGTGTTCTGGCACAGCATTGCGCTCGCGTGCCTGGTGGGCATTCTGGTCTTCCTGCAAGCGTACGTGCCGCCCTTCACGCACCTGGTGGTTCAATAATTTGGCGTTCAGTAGCTTCTGGGCTGTCTTATCCCACCAGGAAGAGTGTGCAGCTGCGTGCGCCGTGCGCTCCGATCACGAGCGCTTGTTCAATGTCCGCCGTCTTGGACGGTCCGGAAATAAATACGCCGAATCCAAGGCCAGCAAAGCGGATTCGATCGTATGCCTGATGCATGGTGTGGACGATCTCGCGCGCCGGAACAACCAGCACAAGGTGCTGCGTCACTACAAAGATCGCCCGCTGGGGACCGAGGGCGCTTGCCGGAACCCACACCGCACCATTTTCGGCGACACCGAACTCGCCGGCAATAATCGCAACGTCCAGCCCCTCAAGCTCGTGCGGGTCTTTCAGCGCATTGACATCAAGATTGGACTTCCCGACACCCGCAACCAGCGAAGCGATCTTGCGCGCTTGTGTGTATGCCTCGATCTTCTCCAGTTCCGAGTTAATCTCCTCGCGGCCCGCGACACGAGCAAATTTTCCGCCGACCGAAGTGAGTACTTCCGCAAACTGCTTTTGAGGATCAGGGTACACGATAGCCGCTGACGGTTCAGGCAAAGGCGACGCGGCCGGTGCGTTACGGCGCAAAGCGGCGAGCATCAAGTCGCGGCTGCTCACTTCGACTCCTTCTCAATCAGTTCGCGCTGAATAAGCGCCCGCGCACTCTGGCGCGGCATCGGAGGCAGTTCCCGCTGGCGCCCCCACGGATTCCACGGCCCGTACACCAGCGCCCGCGGCATTCGCGGCAGGATCCAGCGCATCAGTCCACCCGCGAGCCGGTACGCCCACGTTCTCGCGAGAATGTAGCTCAGGCCACGCATCGCCGCCCGTTTCCCAAGCGGCACTCTGTGGCTTCGGACCATTTCCTGGCGAAACGCGTACAGTTCGTGATGCAGATCGATCTTGACTGGGCACACGTCCGAGCAAGACCCGCATAGACTCGAGGCAAATGGCAGACTGGCAAAATTCTTCGGATCGCGCAGCGGCGCCAGAAGAGAGCCAATCGGACCTGGAACCGTGTAGCCGTAGCTGTAGCCGCCGGACCGCCGGAACACCGGGCAGGTGTTCATGCAGGCGCCGCAGCGGATGCAGGAAAGCGACCGCCGGAATGTTTCCTGGCCGAGGATCGTGCTTCGCCCGTTGTCCACGATGGCCACGTGCAGTTCGCCACCGCGCATCGGGCCGTGGAAATGCGTGGTGTAGCTGGTCACGGGCTGGCCGGTCGCGCTGCGAGCAAGCAGACGAAGGAAGACAGCCAGATCCTTGCTCCTGGGCACGAGCTTCTCGAAGCCCATGCAGGCGATGTGCACTGGCGGAAGGCTCGTGCCCATGTCGGCGTTGCCTTCGTTCGTGCACACTACAAAGCCCCCGGTTTCGGCGACGGCGAAATTCACGCCAGTCAGGCCCGCCTGCGCGGCCATGAATTTCTGCCGCAAGTGCCCGCGCGCGGCCTCGGTCAGATACTTCGGGTCGGAAGCGCCTCGCTGAGTGCCTAGCTCTTTGTGAAACAGCTCGCCGATATCTTCCTTCTTTAAATGAATCGCCGGCAGCACGATGTGGCTCGGCGGCTCGTGACGAAGCTGCACGATGCGCTCGCCCAGATCAGTATCCGTCACCTCAATGCCGCGCTCTTCGAGATAGGGATTGAGGTGGCATTCCTCAGTCAGCATGGACTTCGACTTCACCAGCCGCGTGATGCCGCGATCAGCGAGAATCTTGTGCACAATCGCGTTGTGCTCCGCCGCATCGCGCGCCCAATGCACGTGGATGCCGTTTTTCGTCGCATTGCGTTCGAACTCTTCCAGGTAATCTGCGATGCGGGACAGCGTGTGCGCTTTTATGGCCGAGGCCGTCTGCCGCAACTCCTCCCACTCGGGAATGCTTTCGGCTTGGCGGTCGCGCTTGAGCCGCACGAACCACAGCGCCTGGTCGTGCCAGTGCGCCCGCTCTTCATTGGCGGCAAACGGCGCGGCTTTTTCCGCGTGTCCGATCATGACCTACGAAAGTCTGGCCTGCTCCAAAATTTCGGCCACATGCATCACGCGCAGCGCTTTTTTCTCGCGGCGGATCAGTCCCTCCAGGTGCATGAGGCACGACGTGTCGAAGCCCGTGATAATTTCCGCTCCCGCGCGCTCGTGGTCGGCGAGGCGATCCCGGCCCATAAGGCAAGAGACTGCTTCTTCATTCACGGCAAATGTGCCGCCGAATCCGCAACATTCGTCGGGGCGCGTCAGTTCGACGATTTGAATGCCCCGCAGCTGGCTAAGCAGGAATCGCACCTTGTTGAAGGGCTTCACCATCAGCTCAGACGAGCGCGCCAGCCGCAACTCGCGCAGGCCGTGGCAGCTCATGTGCAGACCGATCCTGCGGGGAAAGTCGCCCTCAATTTTGCTGACCCGCGCGACATCGATCAGATACTCGCAGAGTTCGAACGTGTTCGCGCGCAGGTGGTCGAAGCCTTCGCGACCGCTCAGCCACTGCGCGTAATGGTTGCGCACCATCGATACGCAACTGCCGGAGGGCGCGACCACGTGATCATAGCGGCCGAAGATACGAAGAAATTTTTCCGCCAGCGGGCGCGTGTATTCCGCGCAGCCCGAGTTGGCCATCGGCTGGCCGCAGCAGGTCTGCTCCGCGGGAAATTCAACGTCGATGCCAAGCCGCCGCAGCAACCGCCAGGTCGCCACTCCGACCTGCGGATAAAACTGATCGATGTAGCAAGGGACGAAGAGGGCTACTTTGGGCATGACATTCCTGTCAGCCATTGGCGGAGAGAGCACACGGATCGGCCGAGGCCAACAGGGAAATATACAAGGGATTGGCCCGCGCGAGGGGCAAAAATCAGCCTGCGTCCGCCGATTGGCAGACGCGGCGCACGCAGGCTCGAAAGGCACAAGTCGAACACGAAATTGCGAACGACAATAGCGCGACGGCTCGTAATTCAGAGCCGTGAGCGGCAGCGATCGTGTTCGAGTGCTTAGCTATCCAAAAGGCTGCGCAGGCATTTCACGGCGAATGCCTGCGTGCCTTTCGAAAACCGCAGAATTCAGAAGCGAATGCGCGC
>CAYOUY010000017.1:0-2640 GCA_964407245.1 uncultured Acidobacteriaceae bacterium | reverse complement strand
TTTACTTCCCTGCATCACGGATGAGCACCACGTCAGACTCGCTGTGGCCGCGAATGATGGCGAGTTGCTTACCGTCAGGCGAGTAGTCGAAATCGCGAATGCGTTCCAACTTGAAGTCGGTGAGCTGTTTTCCCGGCGAGCCGTCGAGGTGCTGGACCCAGAGATTGTCCGTATCGCCGTTACGAGTCTGATAAATAATGCCGTTGCCGTCGGGCGCAAATGTAATTGCTTGCGCGGTAAAGCTGTCAACGAACTCCGAGCGCGGCCGCTCGAATTCCAGGAACCGCGGCGGCTGGCTGGAATCGACCGAGACCAGCGCCAGCTTCTCTTTCGGGTCGTGCGGGCGGAACGTCACAAAGGCGGCAAGTTTTCCGTCCGGAGAAACAGCGATGCGGCTGAATACTGAAACGTCGGCCACCACTTGAGAGGCTCCGCCCTCAATGGAAACCTTCTCCAACTTGGTATCGGCATCACTGTAGAGCGCGAATTTGCTGTCCGGGGTACAGGTGGCGTAGAAGTCGAGTTTCCCTGTGGTGAGTTGTTTGGGATTTGCCCCATCGCCGTCGGCTCTCCACACTTGCATCAGCGAGCTCTCATTAAAGGCCGAGAAAACAACGCGGCCATCCGGGCAAGCGCGGGCAAAATTTGACCGCGGAGGCTGCGAAAGGAAAGGCGTCTCTGTACCTGCCTGGGGATTCACCAGGCTCACCCCTCCAGCGGCGGCAGACATCAACAACTGGCTATCTTTGGTCCAGGAGACCATATCCACCGGTGATCCCACTGTGAGCGGCTTAGCCTGGGAATCGTTGCCGCCGGTGGGCATCACATAAGGCGTCAGACGAGTTTGCCTCAGCACGGTCGCCAGCGTGCGGCCGTCGGCGGCCAGGCTGAGGTCGGCGTAATAGTTTGTATCCCGCGTCACCGGAGTCAGCTTCCCCGCCGGATACGAAACGTAATCGATTTCGCTTTGAGCGCCGTACGGGTTGTCGCCTAGCACCGTCAGCCCGCTGCCATCAGGAAGCCAGGCTGGCCGCGAGAAATAAAGGCGCTTCGATGTGAGGAACAAGTTGCGCTTGCCGCTCTCAGGATCAATCGCGGCCAGCCCCGAGAGGGAATCCCCGGGCTGCTGAATCGTGCAGACGATGATCTTGCCGTCGGGAGACCAGGCAAGATCGGTGATCTGCTCGTTCTCGGGTCCGCTGGTCAGTTCCTTCTCGTCGCCGCCTTCCACTGAGCGGATGGCAACCCGGTACACCCCCGGCTTCGGATTGTTGGCGACCATGTATACGAATCTCTTGCCGTCCGGAGCAAACGCTGGCCTGGCGTCAATGTCTGTGACCAGCTTCTGCGGTGTACCTCCCAGAACTGGCGCGCGATAGAGGTACTTCAGCGAGTGGCTGCCGATTTCCGAGCGTACGAAGTACAGGTAATTGCCATCCGGGGAAAAAAGCACGCCGATGTAGTTAACGGGCGCGGGAGGCATCACCTGGGTATTGCTGTTGGTGGGAACATTGCGCAGCCACAGGCTCTGTTGGCCATTGTCATCCATCACATTGAGGATGTATTTGCCGTCGGGCGAGATAGCGACGAGCGTGGCCTTGCCGGTTTGGGTCACCTTGCTGGCGGTGACATTCTGAAACGGAGCAGGACGTTCACGAGATAGCAACGCATAGATGCCGTAGCCTGCGGCCGCAATCAGCAGAATTCCAACCACGCTGATCACGCCCAGCGAAACCTTGTGCTGCTTCGCGACCGCGACGACTGCTGAACTGCTGCTCGTGTGCGCGGGATGCGAAGGCGCCGAAATCGCAGCCGCGGCAGCCGGCTCCGCACTCACCGCTGGAACCTGCCGGCTGGAATCTGTGTCGCGGCGGAGCCGCTGCAGGTCGGTGCGCATCTCGGAAGCATGCTGATAGCGCAGATCACGATCCTTCTCCAGAGCCTTGTTGATGATGTCTTCCAGTCGGGCCGGCAGATCAGGATTCAGCCGAATGGCCGGTGCCGGCGTGCGATTCAGAATCGCGTCGAAGATGGTCGCTGAACTCTCACCTCGGAACGGCAACGTGCCCGTCGCCATTTCATACAACACCGCGCCGAAAGAAAACAGATCGGTGCGCGCATCCAGTTCTTTTCCCCGTGCCTGCTCGGGCGACATGTAGGAAATTGTTCCTACGGCCGAGCCGGGGTCAGTCAGCGGCTCTTCGTCAATGGTGCGGGTGGCGGCCGCGATCTGGCTGGCAGAACTGCCGGGCAGCGTCACTTTGGCCAGACCAAAGTCGAGAATCTTCGCATGCCCGCGCGAGGTGACGAAAATATTGGCCGGCTTGATGTCGCGGTGCACGATGCCTTTGGCATGGGCGGCGTCGAGCGCATCGGCAATTTCAATGGCCAGCGAGAGGATCTCCCCGGTCTCCATTGCCCGCCCGCCGATGCGGTGCTTCAGCGTCATGCCCTCCAGAAACTCCATGGCGATGAAGGCATGCCCGTCCTGCTCGCCAATGTCGTGGATGGTGCAGATGTTGGGATGATTCAGGGCGGAAGCGGCCTGAGCCTCGCGCTGAAAGCGGGCCAGGGCCTGAGGATCTCGGGCCACGTCGTCGGGCAGAAACTTAAGGGCTACAAAACGGTGCAGGCGCGTGT
>CAYOUY010000016.1:0-3186 GCA_964407245.1 uncultured Acidobacteriaceae bacterium | reverse complement strand
ATCAGCGCTTACGTGGACGCCCTGCTGGCCAGCCTTCTGCCTACGGGCGCGGTCGCGGCGCTGGCTTACGCGCAGACGCTCTACACCCTTCCCGTGAGCTTGTTCGGGATGTCGGTCTCGGCCGCCGAGCTGCCGCAAATGGCCGGCGCGCTGGGCAATGAGCAGGAAGTCGCCACCATTCTGCGCCGCCGGCTCGATTCCGGCCTGCGCCAGATTGCGTTCTTCGTGTTGCCCTCGGCGGTCGCGTTCCTTGTGCTCGGCGACGTGATTGTCGCCGCCATCTACCAGACTGGCCGCTTCACCCGCTCCGATGTTGTCTACGTCTGGGGCATTCTCGCTGGATCGACCGTCGGGCTGCTCTCTTCGACGCTCAGCCGCCTTTACTCGTCAACCTACTATGCGCTGCGCGATACGCGCACGCCGCTGCGGTTTGCGATCATCAGGGTGGTTCTGACCACGGGCCTCGGATATCTGTGTGCCATTCCTCTGCCGCCGATGCTCGGCATCGAAGCGCGCTGGGGCGTGGCCGGGCTGACCATCTCGGCGGGCGTCGCGTCGTGGATCGAATTCGTACTCCTTAGGCGCCGGCTGAACCAGCGGATCGGGAAAACCGGGTTGCCCGTGCAGCATCTGGCGAAGCTCTGGATCGCGGCATTCGTCGCGGCGCTGCTGGCCTGGGGGATCAAGCACTTCGGAGGACACCACGCACCGGTCATACTTGCAGTGCTGGTTCTGGGACCGTATGGATTGATCTACTTTGGCGCCGCGCATGTTCTGGGCGTGGATGAGGCCGGTGCGCTATTCGCAAGGGCGCTGGGGATTCTTGGGCGGAAGTAAATTAACAGTCGTTGGCCGTTAGTCGTTGGTCGTTGGCCCGCATGGCGAGCCGAGACCCCTCTATTGAATGCCAACGGCAGCTACAACGAGAATTAAAGAGCGGTCGGTCAAACGACTATCGACCAACGACCGCTAGCGGATGACTCTCATCTCGCGCCAGTCGTAATCAAACTTCTTGCCGCAGTCCAGACAGACCACGTAGTGGCTGGGACCGCCGGTGCCGACGGGCATCCAGTCGGCGTTCTTGTAGCCATCATCCGACTCAGCCATAAACGGCTTGGAGAGCTTGCGGTGGGAACAAGCGATCGAGAGAAGCTGCAGGACCTTTTCCAACATCACAGTAGCCGAACGAGCGGGCACTCGTAGAAATTGAGTTCCCCGCTCCCGCGCTCGGCGGCGCGGGAGCGAGAAAATTCTGTGGTTCGCCGCACCACGGCCTCGCCGGCCGAAGGTGCGTCACGCAGAGAACTAGACGCGGGCGCCGACCGGCGTTTTGTCTTCCGCCGCCGGAACTTCCTTGGCGTCGCCGTTGGTCTTCTGGCCGGGCTTGCGGATATCGATGCCGCCCTTGAAGAACGCGCCATCTTCAATCGAGATGCGCTGGGCAACGACATCGCCGGTCAGCGAGCCTTCGCTGCGGATATCCACGCGGTCGCTGGCCACCAGGTTGCCCCGCACCTTGCCCAGCACCACGATCTCGCGGGCATTGATGTTGGCGGCGACCACGCCATTGCGGCCGACGGTGACGCGATTGCCGGAGAGGTTGATCGAGCCCTCCACCCGGCCATCGATGTAGAGCGACTCCGAACCCGTCACCTCACCCTTGATCACCAGGGATTTGCCGATGGTCGCTTGCTCGGCGGAGTTGATAACGGCATTGCGTGGGGCGCCCGCCGGTGTAGGCTCGGACGGGGTCATGCTGGGCGTGTTCGCGCTCATGGGTTTCTCCGGTTGCGAAGGGTTGACAGGCTGATTCGTGGGCTTCCACATGTTCCTAAAAATCCTTTCCTGAAATTCACCGTTGGGTCACGACGCGCACCATTGCCCTTAACCCACCCCTCTCGGGTGCGCTAAAGGCGGCTTGCCGTTCTCTTGCTGTTTACCCTTGCGCTTGCCTTGGAGCAAGAAAAATCGCTCTCCACGTACCGGATGAGAAACAATGATACTCGCACTTCCGTCGCCAAACCATGCCCTGCGGCCCCATCCGTCCGGCGAAACAGAGTTGCTGCAATCACGGCACTTGCGGAGCGAGAGCGCCCGCCGTCTCCGAGCTTTCCACATCCGCCAACCGCGGAAATGTAATTCTTCCCGCCCGGATTGAATTTGTTATATCAGGCATTGGCCCGATCAGGAAATCCATTCCTGCTTAGGATACAGTTACGTAAGGCATAGAACGCAGGCCGCTCCCGTTCTTAGACTGCCGGAACCATGCTTTCCGACCGCTTTATCCTGGAGAAAATCGGGTGCCAGCCGAAGCAGACCGCCGGCTTCAAACAACTGGTGCGCGAGCTGGGAGTCCATGGCGATGAACGCCGCACTCTCAGCCAGCACCTGGAGCGGCTGGTCAAGCGCGGCGAACTGATCGCAACGCCTGGTGACCGCTACGCGATTCCGCAGGCGGCCGGCCGCAATCTGGTGCTGGGACGGCTGAGTATGCATCGCGACGGCTACGGCTTCGTGATTCCCGAATCGGCCGACGTAAGGCAGCGGCTAAGCGGAGATATTTTCGTTCCCGCGGTCGCCATCGGTGCAGCCATGCACGGTGACCGCGTGCTCGTCGAAATGGGTGCTGCTCGCGACGGCCGCGCTGAAGGACGCATCGTCCGCGTCGCCGGCCGCGCACACTCAACCGTGGTTGGGACGTTCCACTATGGGACGCGCTTTAATTACGTAACACCCATCGACGAAAAGATTACGCAGGAGATCGTGATACCGCGTGGCTTGGAACTGCCCAAGACAAACGCAGAGGATGCGGAGCAGCGGAAATTGAAGAAGGGCCGCGCCGTCCATCGTGTCCTGGGCGAAGAAGCTCGGCGGCGCTTCGAGTTCGACGATCTGGAGAACGTCGTGGTCGACGTCGAAATCACCGACTGGCCTTCACCCACGCAGAACCCGCGCGGACGGGTCATCGAGATTCTCGGCTATGAAGAAGATTCTTGCGTGGACGTGGAAATCATCATCCGCAAATGCAAGCTCCCGCATCGCTTCCCGCCGGAGGTGCTGGAGGAAGCGCAGAATATCGAGGTCATCATTCCTCACGCCGAACTGCTCCGGCGCCGGGACTACCGCGAACTGCCCATCGTGACCATCGATGGCGAGACCGCGCGCGACTTTGATGACGCCGTTTAC
>CAYOUY010000015.1:0-12814 GCA_964407245.1 uncultured Acidobacteriaceae bacterium | reverse complement strand
CTTCGCCGGTGCTGGTGGATCACTTCCGCAAGCTGGCGTTGCCGAATTTGACGGTGGTTTCACCGGACGCCGGCGGCGTGGAGCGTGCGCGATTCTTCGCCAAGAAAGTGGATGCGGCCCTTGCCATCGTCGACAAGCGTCGCGTGGAGATGAACGTGGCCGAGGTGATGCACGTGATCGGCGACGTGAACGGGCGGACCTGCCTGATTATCGACGATTTGATCGACACGGCCGGCACGCTGGTGAAGACCGCCATGGCTCTGATCGAAAACGGCGCGACCGAGGTTTACGCCTGCGCGTCGCATGCCGTGCTGTCGGGCCCGGCCGTCGACAACATTATGGGCTCGGTGATCAAGCAAGTGGTGGTCACGAATACGATCCCGCTGACGCCGGAGGCCGATGCGGCGCGCACGGAAAAGGGAGGCAAGATCAGTGTCCTCTCGATTGCGGGATTGATTGGCCGCGCGATTCAGGCCAATCACGAGGAAACGTCGGTCAGCAAGTTGTTCATGTAAGAGACGCTTTGTCATCCCGAGCCAGCGTTGTTTGCGCAGCGAGGGATCCAGGCGAGCCGCGCGAAGCGTCGCGTTTCGTGCGACGCAATCTTGGCGCGTATGGCTCGCATCATTTTCGAAGAGACAGGAATTAATTTTATGGCGACTGCACTCGAAACCAACTTACTGGAAGCGCAAGCGCGCGAGTCGGGCAATAAGAACGAGGCCCGCCGCGTTCGTCGGGACGGAAAAATTCCGGCCGTAGTCTATGGAGCGGGGAAGGAATCTCTCTCCGTCACGGTCGATCCGCGCGTGGTTGCACGGATTCTTCACTCGGAAACCGGCCACAACACCATCTTTGATCTTGCCTACAACGGCGAGCGCACCAAAGCCATGATCGTGGACTGGCAGTACGAGCCGATCAAGGGCAAGCTGCTGCACATTGACCTGAAGCGCATCGCCATGGACAAGGCGTTGAAGGTCAGCGTGCCCATCTTCCTGAAGGGCGAAGCCGAAGGCGTGAAGACGCAGGGAGGCATCCTGGAACAGATGCTGCGCGAAGTCGAGATCGAGTGTCTGCCCGGCGACATTCCGAGCCACATCGACGTAGACATCAGCCACCTGGTTTTCGGGAAGGTGCTGCGCGTCTCGGATCTGCCGCATTCGGAGAAGCTGAAGTTCCTGACTGACGCGAATCAGCCCGTGGCCCACGTCACTTCGGTGAAGGAAGAAGTGGCGCCCACGCCCGAAGCGGCGGCGGCAGAAGCCGCAGCGGCTCCGGCGGAGCCCGAAGTCATCAAAAAGGGCAAGCAGGAGACTGAGGAAGAAGAAGGCGCCGAGGCTCCGGCAGCGGCGGCCAAGCCGGAGAAGGCCGAGAAGAAAGAAAAGAAGTGACAGCGTTTGGCGGGCCCTTCGGCTACTTCGCTTGCGCTCAGTTCAGGGCAAGCTAAGAAGGGAGCCCGCCGCTGTCATTCCCTCAGAGTGCTTCGCACTTTCGGGACAGGCTCTGAGCGGAGTGAAGGATCTCTTGCATTGGCCAGAAATGCCGAGCTTCGCTCGGCCGGACAGCCGAGGGCGGCTGTCCCCACATAAGTTGAGGAAGCTGCACAGAGCGTGAAACTGATCGTCGGTCTCGGCAATCCCGGTATCGAGTACCAGTTCACGCCGCACAACCTGGGCTTTCTGGTGATTGATCGCATCGCCGGCGGCTTGGGCGTGGAAGTGAGAAACCGGCAGTGCCGGGCGCTGACGGCGCGGGCAGTGATCGCCGATCAGCCGGTGCTGCTGGCCAAGCCCGAGACGTACATGAATCTGAGCGGCGTCTCGGTGCGGGAGTTGTTGCGGGAGTACGAAGCGCAGCCGGAAGCGGACCTGATTGTGATTCAGGACGAGCTGGACTTTCCGCTGGGCACGCTGCGCATTCATACGAAGCGCAGTTCGGCGGGGCACAACGGCATCGAGTCGATCATCGGGGCACTGGGCACGGAGGATTTTCTGCGCATTCGGATCGGGGTTGCGCCGGAGCGCAAAATTACCGACGGCCAGAGTTATCTGCTGGCGCCGATGAAGAAGAAAGACCTGGAAGTGGTGGACGGCATGCTCGATATCGCCGAAGAAGCGGTGAACGTGATTCTGAAAGATGGGCCGGCGGCGGCGATGAATAGGTTTAACCGGAAGGAAGACAGTGGTCAGTGATTAGTGGTTAGTGGCTCGCAACGGAGGGATTTTCTAGCCACTAACCACTGGCCACTAGCCACTGAGCTTGGAGAAACGCATGAATCGTACTTATGAGCTGATGTTTATCGTTCGTCCGGATATGACGGACGAGGATCTGGACAAACTGATTTCGACGCTGCAATCGGCTGTGCCCGCCACGGGCGGGACCGTGGTGAAGGTCGAGAAGATGGGCAAGCGCCGCCTGGCGTACACCGTGCGCCGCTTTCATGACGGCATCTATGTCCTCATGGTGGTCGAGGGCGGCGGCCCGATGATTCACGAACTGGAGCGCCGGTTGCGCGTGACTGAGCCGGTGATCAAGTTCCTCACCGTGCGGATTGACGAAGAGCAGAAGCGGCTGGGCAAGATCAAGGCGCTCCGCGACGCGCGCAAGAAAGTGAGCGCACAGCCCGCTGCTGCGGCCGAGGGCACAGCCACGCCCGCGGCAGAAGCACCGGCAACGGCGTAGAAGCGAGGCCGGACAAAAGCAGGTTCCTCGACACGTCCTCGCCGCTTGCGCGGTTGCGGACGGCTCGGAATGACAAGCCAGTTGCAATAGTCGCTGGCGAGGATTTAGAGGAGATATATGGCAGAAGAAACGAGAGCACCAGAGCAAGCGGCCGCGGCGCCGAGCGAGAGGCCGCGCAGTGAAGGACGGCCAGAAGGGCGTCCCGGCGGCGATCGTCCGCGCTTCGGCGGCGGACGTGGGCCTGGCGGGCCTCCGCGCGAAGGCGGGCGCAAGTTTTTCCGGCGCAAGAAAGTGTGCAAGTTCTGCGTCGAGCGCATCGAGGACATCAACTACAAGGACTATCGCCTGCTCGGCCAGTTCGTTGCCGAGAGCGGCAAGATCGTGCCGCGGCGGCTGACCGGCGTGTGCGCACCGCACCAGCACCGGCTGTCGTCAGCCATCAAGCAGGCGCGCAACATCGCCCTGCTGCCGTTTGCGGGAAGAGCGTCGTAAGTCCTCCCGTGCTGTCATTCCGAGCGTAGCGAGGAATCTGCTTCTCGTGAAGAACAACAGATTCCTCACTTCGTTCGGAATGACAAGAGTTCAATAAGATTGGAGCCAGAGCCATCATGGAAGTCATTCTCAAAGAAGACGTAGCAAAACTAGGATCGCGCGGCGACGTGGTGAAGGTCGCCGAAGGGTACGGACGGAATTTTCTCCTGCCGCGCAAGCTGGCCATTGAAGCGAACGCAGGCAACAAGGCCGTCATTGCGCAGATGAAGGCCGCGGCTGTCAGGCGTTCGGCCAAAGAAAAAGCACAGGCCGAGGAACTGGCCAAGCAATTCGAGGGCGTGTCGGTGTCGTTCACCCGCAAGTCGGGCGAACACGATCAGCTGTTCGGGTCGGTCACGTCGAGTGATGTCGCGGAAGGACTCGAAAAGAAGGGATTCAACGTCGATCGCCGCAAGATTCAGCTGCACGAGCCGCTGAAGACGCTGGGCGAGTTCACTGTCCCGGTGAAGTTGCACAAGGACGTGACCGCGCATTTGAAGGTGGTCATCGAGAAGGAAGCGGCGGCGGAGTAAACTCTCTGAACGTCTCTAGTCGTAAACTTTGCTGCGGTGGGCGATCCGCGTGATGCTTACGAGTCTGGCAGCGTCATTGATGATGTAGACAACGCGCCAGTCGCCGATTCGGATGCGCCACTGGTCGTTGTAACCTCTCAGCTTCTTGCATCCCGCGGGTCTCGGATCGTGCGCGAGCGAGTCCAGCTTGCGGACGACGCGCCCGAGAACGGTGTTGGGCAAGGATTCCAGCTCTTTCCGTGCTGAGAGTTTGACCTCGACGGCATAGCTAGCCACGCAGCCGTCCGCGTTTCACAAGATCGGCCTTCACTTTTTCCAGCGGAACGCCTGCCTCGCCACGGCGGGATTCGGAAATCAAGCCGTCCCAGAAATCCTGCAGGCGTGCTCCGTGCTTCTTAAGGTCAATAAGAACTGCAACCTTACGGCCTTTGCGGTCTGTGACGAATTGCACTCCAGTCATGAGGTTATTCTCCCACACGCCCCGCTGTTGCACTACACTTGTTGTGTCGTCTTAGTTAGGAGCGGCAATGCGGCGCCACCTATTCCTCGCGTGGGGGTTGTCACTGGTCCTCGCTGTTGCATCTTGTGCCCAGTCTTCAGGAAAATTCCAAAAGGTTCAGATCGAACTGGTGCAGACGGGGTCGGTGACTTGTGAGAACGATTCAGTCAGGCTCGAAATGCAGACCCGCGTAAAGAACGTGTCCGACTCCACGATCAGGCTTGGGAGGGTGCAGTCTGGCCATGCCAGGTTTTATGCCGAAGATGCAGATGGCAATCTAAAGCTGCGGCCCACGAAGCACTTTGTCTGCGAGTTAAGAGGCGAGCCACCCTTTGACATCATCACCGCTCGGTACGAGTCCCAGACGATCCGCTCCCGCGAGATGAAGTAAAAAATTACGACGGGAAAAGCGGTTTTCAGGTCGAGCCAGGAGACATCCAAGTGAGCGGCGAAAACCGAAAGGTTATTGTTGCCTTTGAATTTACCAACGTCCTTCCCAAGACTTCATTCGGCGGTGTGGAGTGGGCGATATGGAGCGAGCCTCTCAAAATTTGGCTTCCCAAGGATTGCGTGTTGTTTCACGAATTGCCTCGGCAATAGGGCACTTCCTTTGCCAAACCGTCCTTCCGCACTCTCCCGCCCTGTTCTGTTTCGCCCTAAACCGCTGGCACACAATCACCTAGGCCCCGCA
Source organism: uncultured Acidobacteriaceae bacterium (assembly GCA_964407245.1). Classification (GTDB taxonomy): domain Bacteria; phylum Acidobacteriota; class Terriglobia; order Terriglobales; family Acidobacteriaceae; genus Sulfotelmatobacter. Next base: position 7,881 of record CAYOUY010000015.1, on the reverse strand, counting down.
AAAAATCTCCGACCCGCCTATAATTTCTGCTCACGGTTCTGCGAGCTCTCCGTCTATCTCTGTGCAAGCCCGGATACGGCATGGCTTTAATTACGGCAAAGCAGCCGGGCGCGTAGAGGACACGAAGCGACAATGCCGGCCGATGCATGGGCAGTATCACTTGCGATTGGCGAACGGGCCCACTCCAAGGCTAAGAGTGAGAGAGTAGAGAGCAACCAGGACCCCACGCGGGGCCGCATGGCTGGGCTAGATCGACAAACCCAAGATCGCCGCATCGATGACACGATGCTGATCCGCGAGGCGCAGCGGGGCAACGCCGCGGCCTTCGAGGAACTGGTCCGTCACTATGACCAGGCGGTCTTGCGGCTCGCACTCCACCTCACCGGCACGGAGCACGACGCCCAGGATGTGTACCAGGACGCGTTCCTGAAGGCGTACAAGAACATCGGCAACTTCCGGTTCGAGTGTTCCTTCTACACGTGGATTTACCGGATCGTGACCAATTTGTGCCTCGATCACCTGCGCAAGAAAAATGTGCGCAAGGAAGACGCGCCGGTGGTGAAAGATGCCGACGGCGGCGAGTACGACTTGCTCGATCAGGTGGCTGACGGACGGGCGGGGGCGAATCCGGAGCGGGACCTGATGCGGCGCCAGCTGGGCGCGCGAATTTCAGGAGCGCTCGAGAAATTGACGCCGCGCGAGCGCATGGTGTTCGAGCTGAAGCATTACCACGGATTGAAGCTGCGCACCGTGGGCGAGATTTTGCATACCACGGAAGAGACCGCCAAGAACACGCTCTTCCGCGCCACGCAGAAATTGCGCGGGGCGCTGGCGGATATGAGATAGGGCTCGTGAGGGATTGACGAAAATCCCCACTTCTCGTGCAGAGTACGCGCGAGAAATGGGGCACCCTCGGGAACTGATGAAGGTGGCAACTATGAAGTGCGAATGGGTGAGACAAAATATCGTGCTCCACGTTTATGGTGAACTGGCCGATGACGCCCGCCACGAGCTGGAGCAGCACGTAGCCCGCTGCGCCGACTGCGCTGCAGAACTGAAAGCCGAACAGGACTTTCACGCGCTGCTCGAGCAGGATCGCGCGACTGATCCTCTGATGAATGATCCGTCGCCCAATCTGCTGGCGGCGTCGCGCATGCGCCTGCAGGAAGCGCTGGAAACCGCCAAGCAGGGCAGCTTCTTCAGCCGGCTGGCGTTCGATCCGGCACACTGGCTGCGCCAGGTGCGCTTCTCGCCCGCTCTTGCTTCGGTGATTCTCATCCTCGGCTTCGCCGGCGGCGTTGGAACTACCTACAAGCTCTATTCTCACGGGCCGCAACCGGCAGGCCCCGCGCCCGTTCAGGCAGTGAACGACGCCGCCATCACTAACATTGACTCCATTACCCCGGAGCCGGGCAGCAATCAGGTCACAATCAAATACAACACGACTTCTACGCAGGAGGTGCAGGGATCGCTGAACGATCAGCGCATTCAGCAGTTGCTGCTCTACGCGGCGCGCAATAACTACAATTCCGGCGTGCGGATGGATTCGGTCGGCCTGATGACGCAGAATCCCAGCGAGACGCACTTCCGCGATGCGTTGATCTATGCGCTGCAGTACGACTCGAATCCTGGCGTACGCTTCAAGGCGCTCGATGCGCTTGGGCCCTATGTAAAGCAAGACACGCGAGTGCGCGACGCCCTGTTGCGGGCGCTGGTGAACGATGCGAATCCCGGAGTGCGCACCGAGGCGTTGCGTATGCTTGAACCGGTGAAAGCCGATGGCAGCGTGCGCGGAGTGCTGATGACGCTGGCCGCGAAGGACTCAAGCACGTACATCAAGTCGCAGGCACGTACCATGCTGGCGCAGTTGCCGGAGATTGATTAGCAGTAGCGCCGCCGTCCCGGCGGCGATCCGCGAGAGCGAGACGCCCTCCGGACAGCCGGCAAGATGCCGGCGCTACTCGAATACGAAGGAAAACGAGGTAGAGATTTGAAGCGTTGTATCCAAATCGTTGGGCTGGCAGCGGTGCTGGCCCTGCTTGCGCAGATGGTGGCGGCGCAGGAAACACATGTCTCCCGCGAAGGCGGAGCCTGGGCGGAGTCGATTACCGGGTCGCTGTCGGGAGTGAAGATTCTGAGGGTAAAGGTCGACACGGGCGCAGTGGTGGTGCGTGGCGGGCAGCAGCAGGACATCAATTACGTCGCTCATATTCGGTTTGGAACTTCTAACGAGAACGAAGCGCGCCGCCAGTTCGAAGACTACAAGGTCAACGCCTATGTGAGGGGTGATACGGCCTGGATTGAGGCCGAGTGGCAGAGAGGCCGGCAGCCGCGCCGTTGTTCTTCCGAATTTTCGATCCATGTTCCACGCGAAATGACTCTGGTAAAGCTCGAAACCGATGGTGGCGAAGTGGACGCTACCGCACTCAACGGCCGCGTCGAAGCGGAGACTGGCGGCGGCAGCATTCATCTCGATGACATCGGCGGCGGCGTCAATGCAGAAACTGGTGGGGGATCCATCAACTTGGGTACGGTCAGCGGCGATATCGGCCTGCACACCGGCGGCGGCTCCATCGAGGTGCGCCAAGCCAATGGCAAGGTTGTCGCCGAAACCGGCGGCGGCAGCGTCGAAATCCAGAACGGCGCGCAGGGCGCAATTATTGAAACCGGCGGCGGCAGCATTCAGGTTCGCCGCTGCAACGGGAAGGTGAAGGCTTCGACCGGCGGCGGCAGCGTGGATCTGGGTGACATCGGGGGCCCGGTCGAGATTGATACGGGCGGAGGTACGATTCGCCTGACCTCGGCCAAAGGACACGTTCACGCCGAAACCGGTGGCGGCGGAATTGAGCTCTACGGTGTCCCATCGGCGCAGGCAGAGACGGGTGCTGGCGGAATCGTCGTGAAGCTCGTGAACACGGGCGGAGAGCGCCACGACTCGATGCTGGAAACTTCGGCGGGCGACATCACGGTGTACATCGCGTCCGATGTTGCGCTCAGTGTGCGTGCCAGCGTTGATGTTGCCAACGGACACCGCATCACCTCGGATTTTCCTGATATTCACGTGCACAGCGAAGGCGACTGGGGATCCAAGACACTTTCCGCCGAAGGCAAGCTGAACGGCGGCGGTCCCGTCCTGAAAGTACGGACTACGATTGGCGACATCAACTTCCGGCGTGCCAACCGGTGAGGGAAAACGGTGGTCAGTGACCAGGGGTCAGTGACCAGCTCTGACAATTCTTACCGGCCAGGGATCGCCGATCACTGGCCATTGATGAGGGACTAGCGATGCGCAAGCAAATTCTGACCAGCCTTGTAGTGCTGCCGTTCCTGATGACATTTTCCGACGCCGCACAGACCTGGTCTGTCGACCCGTCGGAGCACACTTCGTCCGAGCATACGATGATCTTCTCCAGCGAAGACAGCGCCACGAATTCATATCTCGGCGTCGATATTGCTGACGTGACCGGCGAACGCATGAGCCAGCTGAAGCTGAAAGAAGAGAAAGGCGTGGAGATCACAATGGTCGACCAGGATGCTCCGGCCGGCAAGGCGGGCATCAAGGAGCACGACGTCATTTTGACCATGAACGGAACGCCGGTGGACAGCGCGGCCCAGTTGCGCCGCATGATCCACGAAACTCCTCCCGGCCGCGTGGTGACTCTCGGCCTGAGCCGCGATGGTCAGCCTATGACCGTGAAAGTGCAGCTTGGCGACAAGGGCAAGGAATATGCGTTCACGGCACCCAAAGCCAAGGAATATCACCTGGAGATCCCGCCGATTCCGCCCATGCCAGAGATGCCGGAGATTGATATTCCGGCGTTCAACATGGTGGTGGTGACCTCCTCGCCGCGCAGCGGCTTGACGGTCGAGAACATCACCCCACAGTTGGGAGAGTTCTTCGGGGTGAAGAACGGGAACGGGGTTCTGGTGCGAGCTGTAGCCAAGGGCAGCCGTGCGGAAAAGGCCGGATTCCGCGCCGGGGATGTAATTGTCAAGATCAACGACCAGACCATCCACGATACGAGCGACTTTACCCACGCGGTGCGGTCGCGCGAGGGCAGTTCGGTGAACGTGGGCGTGGTTCGGGACAAGAAGGAGCAGACCATTGCTTTGCCGATGCCGGAGCGCAAGGATTCCAGCGAACGGTTCGACGAAGAGAGCCTGGAATATCCGCTGCTTGGTGATGCGTCTCCGGCTGAGCTGCGCCAAGTACAAGAGGAAGTACAGCGGGAAGTTGCCCGTCTGCAGCCCGCAATAAAGCTGGCCACGGAAAACGCGCGCAGGGACGCAGAGGGAGTCCGCAAGTCCGCCTGCGAGCGCGCCAAGGACGTGCGCCGCGAAGCAGAAGAGCAGCGTCGCGAGGCAGAAGAGCAGCGCCGGGAGGCTCGACAGCAGGCCGAGGAACAGCGCCGCGAAGCCGAGGAACAGCGAAAGGAAGCTGAAGAGCAGCGCCGGGAAGCCCTGCGGGAAGCCGACGAGCAGCGGAGAGAGATGCGTCGCGAAGCGGAAGAGCAGCAGAGAGAAGCTCGCGAAAACATTGAGCAGCAGCAGCGAGAGTACAGACAGCAGGAGCAGGAACTCCGCCAGCGAATGCGGCAGATGGAAAAGCAGCTGCAGAAAAACTACTTGGACATTTAACGGCTTACCGGCCGCAGGATGCGGCTTGAGATCTCGTGCAGGCAGACCTGGTTTCGGCCTAGCTGTTTGGCGGCATAGAGAGCGTTATCAGCGGCGCGCACCAGTTGATCGCGGGTCGTGCCGTGTTCGGGGAACGCCGCCACGCCGGCGCTCATAGTTACCGTCTGCGGCACTCCCGGAAATTCCCATTCCTCTACCAACTTGCGCAGCTTTTCGGCTACGCCCAGCGCGTGCTCGGCGCTGGTCTGGGTCAGCAGGATGGCGAATTCCTCACCCCCGTAGCGGCAGACCACGTCAATCTTGCGCAGGTTCAGATGAAACAGAGATGAGATCTGCCGCAGCACCTCATCGCCCAGCAAATGTCCAAAATCGTCATTCAACCGCTTGAACTGGTCAATGTCGACCATGATGACGGCCATGCCGGTTTCGGTGCGGCGCGCGCGCTCCATTTCTTCCAGAATGCGAAGCTCGAAGAATCGCCGGTTGAAAATTCCGGTCAGCCCGTCCAGGTAGGAGAGCTGGCGGATTCGCTCGACGTAGTGGGCATTCTGGATGGAATTGGCGCAGATGTCGGCGACGGCTTCGAGCGGCTTGAGATCGCTGTCGTGAAACGCATTCTTCTGCGCGCTGTGCAGCGTCAACACTCCAAGCATCTGGCCAAACGCGATCAGGGGAATACTCATGCGCGAGGCGGCCTCGGTGAAAAGCCGCGAGCATGCCGGAGACGAGCTCACATCTTTTTCAATGAGCGATCCACCCGCGAGAACGCGCGACCACGGTTCGCAGTCGGTGGCAAATCGTCCACCGGCAGGCACGCACGGCGTCAGCGAGCCCGCATGCGCCCGCAACACCAGTTCGCCTTCCTCCCGCAGGAGCAAGGACACGTGCGATACGGCAAAGGTCCGCTGAATCGTTGAGCAGGTTCGCGCCAGCAACTCCTCGAGGTCGGTGACCGCCGTGCTTTGCTGAGCAATGGCGTTGATCGCTTCAAGTTGCCGCGCCCGCTCCTGTTCCAGCGAGTACAGGCGCGCATTCTGGATCGCGATCGAGGCCTGGGTCGAGAACAAAGTGAGCAGATCAATGGTTTCGTTGTCGAAATAATCGAGCTGGTCGCTCTGGCAGTCGAGCACGCCGACGACTTCGTCCCGCACCATCAGAGGAATTGCCAGCTCCGATCGCGTCGATTGCGCGGCACAGACATAACGTGGGTCGCGGCTGACGTCGGGTACGTAAATCGGCTGCCTTTTCGCGACCGAGGCGCCCGAGATGCCCTCATGCGACCCCAGGCAGATCTTGTCGTGGCCCGGGTCCCAGCCGATCTGCGAACGGACACACAACTGCTGCGCCTCCCGGTCGTGCAGCAGGACGGCCACGTTCTGCAAATGAAAATAGTCGCGCGCGATGCCCAGGATTCGCTGCAGCACCTCGTCCAGATCGAAGGTGGAGAGCACAGCCTGGCCCGCGTCGTACAAAACCGCGATTTTCGGCATGTTCCAGCCGATTGTACGATTGCCGCCAGCGGTTACCGAGGTTTCTAAAGTAACGTCGCATGGACCCAGCGCCAGCGGTGAACGAGTGGAATCGGGATGTTACGCCAACTAGGGGAGTGAATCGGCATATCTCTAGTCCGCGGCAAGCGGCTTCGCGGCCGCGCGGAAGGTTGAGACCCTTCGTTTCAAAGTTGCGGTCCCGGACCGCTCTATCCTTAACGCATGCGAAACAATGGGATTCGTGCGGCCACGATATTGGTCGTAGCACTGGGCTTGTGCCTCAGCGAATGCAAGCGGAGCAACGATGCAGCGCCTGCCCAAGCCGCAACTGGCGCAATTGCCCGGCCGTCGTCCCAGACCCCACAGGCATCGCCGCCAGCCCAGCCACCCGCGCCCCTGCCATCCTCAAATGCCCCGTTGACGCAGCCGCCTTCACCGTCGGAAGGTGCGTCCCAAACCAGCATTTCGGCGAGCGTTTCAGCGGCCGATAGCACGGAGAGCTTTACCATCGCAGGCCACACGTTTCGCTTGTTGAAGCACGTACAGCGCATTGCGCATGACGAGACTGTCGAATGGTGGGAGTTGCGCAACTCGAAGGACCAAGTGGTGCACCGCGAGACATATCCAGTAAGCGTTGCGAATGGAGAGTTTGATTTCACAGTCTCTGTCACCGCGACTCCCATCACTACGAAGGAGGGTGCAGGCATCATTGTGCAACGCGGTGAGGAGCCCTCCGATCCTATGGCGGGGGGCTCGGTGCAGATGTTCGCTTACAAGTATGGTCGGGAGAAATATGGCATGGATGAAAGTCTGTTTCAATCCTTTGGCCCGCCGATCTGGGTGGAAGGAGAGTATCTCGGGCTCGATACCGATCCAGCCCGCCCAAAGCCAACCCTGCCGCCCGGAATCACCATGATGACGATGGACGACTTTCTGAAGTTCAAGATATGGACGGGGAACTTCTACGTGATGTATCCGGTACGGATTAACTGGATCATGGGCAACCTCGAACCCGGCATCCGCTGTATGGAGATGACCTCACAGGGACGGACTAGCCGTTGTTCTTATCCGGTTGAGGTCGAGGCGCACCGCGAAAGCGAACCAACCTTTGTGCGGCTGTTTCCCGAACCTGATGATCGCGCTACTCCCAAGCACATCGTCCTTCAGCCAGACACCAAAGTTGAGTATCTTGAAGCCCGGATGCAATTTGACTGGGTATCGCAGGATGGCAAGTCCATCAACTTCAAGGTGAATGGTGACGTGTGGCTGAAGGTAAGAATCGCCGGCCAGGAAGGCTGGGCTCACAGCGAGGAAGACTTTCAGGCCCTTGGTGTGCCACAGGCGGGGTAACCCGGTCGACGACGGAGTCCCCTAATGATTTTGAGTGTGATCCAGATTTAACATCAATTGACCACTTGAAACGAAACCAACTCCCTCACCTCATTGACTCGCGATTTCTTTCGCCCTGGATTTGACTCCATAAGCTAGATCATCTCCCAATCCATCGTCGAAAAGCTGGCGGGTGGAGGAATTTTGCTTGCGTGAGGCCGAACGGACAACGAGCATGGCGGCTTCGTCGCGCTCAGATTCCCGTCTGAGGTGGGGGGGTATGTTCCCTTATCGATGCGCCTGTTTGTTCAGCTCTTCGTCAATCACGCGGGAAAATTCGCTTTCCGGCTGAGCACCGGGGAACGGGCGGCCGTTGATGAAAAAGGCAGGCGTGCCCGTCACTCCCAGACGGTCGCCTTCATCT
>CAYOUY010000014.1:0-1939 GCA_964407245.1 uncultured Acidobacteriaceae bacterium | reverse complement strand
CGGCAGGCTCACCAGCACGCCGTCAATGTCCTCACGATGCTGCCGGAAGAGGTCGGCGCACTTGTTTGCCTCCTGCAATGTTTCCACGGCCCCAAACTTGCTGTCTTCCGGGGTAAGGCAAACGCTTCCATAACCTTCCTTCTCCAGGACTCGCAGGACCTCTTCGCGCCCGTCACGCGCTAAAACCGCAGGGAAGAAACCGCGGTTACCTATGATGACACCGAATGTGGTGGGGTTAGACACAAATCCCTCCTCCTTAAGAGTATGCTCCCAACTCTTCCGTGCCGAACAAGGCCGCCAAGTGATTCTAGCCGAAGTTCGTCACGGAATCGCGGATTCTGACTCTTTTCGGGGTCAATCTAAGACCAAGTCCTTCGCGGTCAACGCCGGGGTTTGCGAAAGTCGATGTAGTGTAAACCTACCCTCTTGAAAGCTGCTAAAAATGCTGGCAAGTTGAGCGCATGTACTTGCGCGAGCTGCGTGCGAACAAGGATGGGAAGGAGCACAGCTACTGGTCGTTGGTGGAGACGGTACGTACGCCGGAGGGGCCGCGGCAGCGGACGCTGTGTTATCTGGGCGAGCTGAACACCTCAACGCAGGCGCGCTGGCAGAAGACCATCGCGGTGTTCAACGAGCAGGGCGAGAGCCGGCAGTTGAAGTTGTTTCCCTCTCAGATCGAGCCGCCGGAGAACGATCCGCACGTGGCGCGCGTGCTGTTGAACAAGGTACGGTTGGAGCGGGCGCGGCAGTTTGGGCAGTGTTACCTGGGGCTGGAGTTGTGGCGGCGTTTGGGGCTGGATCAGTTCTGGGAAGGGCTGCTGGATGGTCAACCGGCGGACGTACCCTGGTCGCGGGTGGCGGCGGTGCTGGCGATCAACCGGCTGTGCGCGCCGGGCAGCGAGTTGGTGATCGTGCCGACGTGAGCACGGTGGAAGCGGTGATGCGCCTGGTGGAGCGCAAGTACGGACGGGCGCGGCGGGTGTGGGTGTTCGATCGGGGGATCGTCAGCGAGGAGAACCTGGCGGCGGTGCGGCGGCGGGGGGGACAGTATCTGGTGGGGACACCGCGCTCGAAGTTGAAGCACTTCGAGGCGGAGTTGCTCAGCGAAGGCTGGGAGCGAGTGCGTGAGGATGTAGAGGTGAAGCGGGTGGGGGTGCCGGGTGGCGAAGAGACCTACGTGCTGTGCCGGACCACCGCCCGACGGGAGAAAGAGCAAGCGATGCGCCGTCGCTTTTCGGCGCAGATCGAAAAGGCGCTCGGCCAACTGGCGCAGCGAGTCGCCAGGGGAAAGCTGAAAGATCGCGGCAAGATCGAACGCCGTCTGGGACGGATCGAGGCGCGCTTTCCGTCCGTCGCCGACCTGTACGCCCTGCAACTGCAAGAAAGCGAGGGCCAACTCCGCGTGCACTGGCAGATGCTCCCGGAGCGGCGCACCTGGCAGGAAACCCGGGAAGGGGCGTATCTGCTGCGGACCAATCTGCCGGCGGAATCGGGAACGGAGTTGTGGACGAAGTATATGCAGTTAACCGAGGCGGAAGCCGTCTTCCGGGTGCTGAAAAGTGGCTTATCGATCCGCCCCTTGTTCCATCAACTGGAGCCGCGCGTCAAAGCCCACATCTTGGTCGCCTTTCTCGGCTATGCGCTGTGGGTGACACTCAAACATCTGCTCCAACGAAAACAGAGTCCCTTGACCCCGGCCCGCGTGCTCGCCTTGCTGTCCACCGTGCAAAGCGCCGACATCGTCCTGCCCACCACCGACGGGCGCGAGATCCGGTTGCGTCGCGTGACCACACCCTCGCCCGAACAGCGAGCCGTGCTCGGACTCCTCGGCGTGACGCTCCCTGAGCGCCTCGATTTGAATTTCGAATGTAGTGTAAACTCGGCAACCGCGTGACTGATTCTAAAAGCCTTAACCGGCCTCTACCCTGTTTCGTGACGA
>CAYOUY010000013.1:0-3168 GCA_964407245.1 uncultured Acidobacteriaceae bacterium | reverse complement strand
ATGAATAACAACCATCCCGTCGTGCTCCTGGATCTCCGCTATCTCCGGATTGTCGACCGACCACGCCGCTCCGTGCAGTTCCTGTGCCTCATCGTCCAGTAGCTGCAGCGGACGGTCGGAACCGAGGCTGATGTTGATTTTCTCGGGCGATATGCGCCAGCCAGTCTCGGCCTGTTGCGCGCGGCTGGGTTCGAACAAAGTGACCAAGATCAGAAGGAGAACAGTGACGGTGAGCGAACGAGACATGCCGGTGGCCTCTCCACCGCAGTCATACCTTGACTACCTATATCGTCACAATATTACTTTCGTCACGTGGAACCCGACAGTGGAAGAGAGATGCTCAGAATTCCAAAAAAGCCGGATAGCCCATGGAAAACAAATTGCGTCCATCACCTGCTGTTCTGTTCTTACATTCTTTCCTGATATTTGTAAGTCTAACAATCACTGGGAGGTTCGTCCCGATTCCGCGACACCCTTCAAGCCGTAGCTTACAGGGCGCACTCGTTGCAAGCAGTTAAATATTCGGTAGCTTACAAACAAGGAAAGCTTAGACCTTCAATTGCTTCTAGTTCCAGCGGAATTCCTTTTCTTCCTCTCGGCTCTGCCAAGAGAGGCAAGCTGTTTTGGTGCACAGGCTCCAGGCGGCGCCGACGTCGGAGCAATATGGAAAATCGCCAAATCGCTTGCACACTTTTCGGATTGCTGTTTGTGCTGGCCGCAGTGGTAAGTGGGGCCGCTCAAGTCACCAGCAACATGCCAGCTGATGTGGCCACTATTCAGGCAGGAATCACTGCCGCCAACAAAGGTGATGCAAGAGTTAGTTGCTACGGCTATCCGGCTTTTGTGAGTAAGTTGCGACCCAGCGATTACTTAGGTAACTGGTCGTTGCGCCGAATGGCCAGCTTGTCCGACTCTGGGTGGATTGCTAGAATCTGCTGTTCCGCGTCCCCAGCAGAACTTTCCCCTAATTTCTCAGGTCTAAGCGGTCTTCGCCGTCCGCAAGGAGCGCCTCATGTCGTGCTACGCCCGTCATATCTCGACAGCGTTATCTGCAATCTTAATCTTGCTGCTTAGCAGCCCAGTTTCCGCACAAAACACTATTCACGTCCCCGGTGATCAAGCGACGATCCAAGACGCGATCAACGTGGCTAACACCGGCGACACGGTGTTGGTTGCTCCGGGCACTTACAGCGAGAACGTCAGTTTTCTCGGCAAGGCAATCACCCTGACCAGTTCTGGCGGTGCTTCGGGCACGATCATTGACGGCGGGGGGAAAGCGCCTGTCGTGAGTTTCACCAGCGGAGAAGGCTCTGCTTCAGTGTTGAACGGCTTTACGATCCAGAACGGAACCTCGACATCCAACTCGCAGTATCAGGGGGGTGGAATCTACATCAGTTCGGCATCTCCGACAATAACGAACAATACTGTCCAGAACAATACGGCCTGCTCTGATGGGGGCGGCATCGCAGTTTCTTTCGGCTCGCCACGAATCCAAGGGAACACAATTCAGAACAACACACAGTCAGCCTGTTCGGGCGGTTCGGGCGGCGGAGGTATCGCCTTGGTAGGCTCCGGGACGGCGCAAATCATCGGCAACGTCATTGCAAACAATACTTGGTCCTCGGGTAATGGCGGGGGAATTGCGATGAATGCGGCGGGCACGCCAACCATCAAGAACAACGTCATCACAGGCAACACCGCGACCGGTGTCTCCCCGGCCGCGCAAGGTGGCGGCATCTCGATGGTGAACGACTCTGATCCGGTTATTGTGCAGAATTTGATCTACAACAACACTGCCGGACAGGGCAGCGGCATTTATATTTCAGTCCCCTCCGGTAGTCGAGGTCCCATTCTGGTGAACAACACGATTATCGGCGGATCTGGTGGGAGCCAAGGCGTGGCCGTTTACGCTAACGGTTACGATAATCAAGTCCAGTTCTTCAACAACCTCCTAATCGGCCCCTCGGGTCAAAACGCTGTCTATTGCGATGGAACCTATCAACAGCAGCCGCCTGCGTTCACGAACAACGATATCTTCAGCCCAAGCGGCACTGGTCTGGCGGGGACATGCGCAAGCCAGAGCGGCCAGAGCGGGAACATTTCTGCCGATCCTCAACTTGTAAACGCCGCAGCCGGAGATTTTCATTTACAGCCAACCTCGCCCGCGGTTGACGCGGGCAACAATTCCGCGCCTGACCTGCCGCAAACGGACTACGCTGGGAATCCGCGAATCCTCGACGGCAACAACGACTGTGTGAGCACGGTAGACATCGGAGCCTACGAGCTTGTGCTCTCCGCCAATGTCGGCTTGTCAGCGAACATGCTTACGTTCGCGAGTCAGCCGGTCGGTACATCAAGCAGTTCACAATCAGTCACAGTGAGCAACACGGGTACTACTTGTTTTCAGTTCTCCAGCATTGCGATTACCGGCGACTTCTCACAAGCGAATGCGTGCTCCGCTGCCGGCGTGCGAGCCGGTTCTTCGTGCACATTTAACGTTACATTTACGCCTACAGTTACGGGCACTCGTTCAGGGGCGCTTGGCGTGAGCGGTTCGGATGGTATTACCGCCGCTTCCATGACCGTTGCGCTGGCTGGCACTGGCATTGCCCCGGTGGTTTCATTATCGACGTCGAGCATCGCTTTCGGCTCCCAGGCAGTTGGAACCACCAGCGCGAGCCAGGTGGTCACCGTATCCAACGCGGGGAGTGCACCGCTTTCGATCACTTCCATCAGCACCGGTACCCCCTTCGCGCAGACCAACAACTGCCCCGCGTCGCTCGCGGCCGGGGCAAGTTGTTCAGTGACCGCCACCTTCACTCCGCTGGCCCCCGGCTCTTATTCGGGAAACATCACCATCACCGACAGTGCGACCGGCAGCCCGCAGCTGGTTGCTTTGTCGGGCACCGGTATCGGCCCCATCCCCATTATGGTCGATGGACTTGTCTCGGGGGATCAGTCCGCTTCAGCCAAGACCGTATCTGCTTCGGGACTAACCACCGTGGCAGGTAATGAGTTGCTGCTGGCCTTCATCGCCACCGACGGGAAGACCGGCGCCATGACCGTCACAAGTGTTACGGGCGCAGGCCTGACGTGGAGCTTGGTGAAACGCGCCAACGCGCAGAAGGGCACGGCCGAGATCTGGCGTGCGTTTGCCGCTGCTCCCCT
>CAYOUY010000012.1:0-17223 GCA_964407245.1 uncultured Acidobacteriaceae bacterium | reverse complement strand
TATTTCCCGACCTCCGCTTCCGGCGTGTAGGCGAGATTGACTTCCTTGCGGATGCCGCCGAAGTCCACTTTGCCGACGCGGAAGGCGATGTCGCCTCCGTCGACGATCTCAACTACTCGGCCTGGAACGGCAAGACACATGGATTTTCCTCCGGCATCAGCCTTTGCCATCCTGAGCGTAGCGAAGGATCTATGCAGTTTGCCCGCGTCAGAAAAATGCATAGATCCTTCGCGGCGAAAAGCTGCCGTTCAGGATGACACGTCGTTTGCGAATGCACTCAGCGGCCACCTAAGGACGAAAAACTTCTATCCGGCACTCATTACTGCTTGCCCCAGCGCGATGCCACCATCGTTGGGCGGGACGCGCTGGTGCGTATTGACCACAAAGCCCCGGGATTCCAGCGCCGCCGATGCCCGTTCTGTCAAATACCGGTTCTGAAATACGCCGCCGCTCAGAACGACTTGCTTCACCTCGGCGCTGGCCGCGACTTCCAGAATCCACTCGACCAGCGCATTATGAAACCGCGCCGCGATTTCGGGCACGGCGACTCCCGCGCGCCGGTCCGCCACTACCGCCTGAATCAGGGGACCCCAATCCCCACCCGGTAAAGAATACGCCCGTTCGGTGCCCAGCGCGCCAATTTCATTTTCCAGCAGCATGGCGGCCTGGCCCTCAAAACGGTTCTGCTGCGCTACTCCAGCAATCGAGGCCACAGCGTCAAACAAGCGGCCCACGCTGGTCGTGGGGACAACATTAATGCGGTTTGCGAGCATATGGCGCACACGCGTAGTTCCCACGTCTGGCAAAACCGCCGAGACGTGGGGCACCGCTGAGGGCGCCCGACCCAAATCAAGTTCATCCCCAAAGACCTCGAACAACAAACTCGCAGCCGATCGCCAGCCTTCGCGCACGGCAGCGTCGCCGCCCGGAAGGCCGAAGGGCCGCAGGTGCGCGATACGCTCGAAGCGGTGGCCTGCGGCGTTCGGCGATACGTGAAAAAACTCGCCGCCCCAGATGGCGCCGTCGAGGCCGTAACCGGTGCCGTCCCACGAGACTCCGAGATACTCGCCCTCTACGTTGTTCTCCGCCGCGCAGGCCGCCACATGCGCCTGATGATGTTGCACGCGAACCAGCGGCAAGCCAGATTTTTCAGAGGAACGCTCGGCCCACTGCGTGGACGCATAGTCGGGGTGCAGGTCGCAGGCGATTAATTCCGGCTTGAAATTGTAAAGCCGGCAGAGATCGGCAATGGCCTTTTCAAAAGCACCGCGGGCTTCCAGCGTGTCTAGATCGCCTATGTGTTGGCTGAGAAAAACGTCCCGGTCAACACCGATCGCGACGGTGTTTTTGAGATGTCCACCCACCGCGAGCACGGGCGGCAATGCGTGCGCGACGCGGATTCCGAGCGGCGCGTAGCCGCGCGCGCGGCGCAGAATGCCGGCTCGCCCGCGCGTGAGCCGTACTACCGAGTCGTCGCAGGCACGCACGATGGGGCGGTTGTGCATCAGAAAATGATCGGCGATGTCTTTGAGACGCGTAGCCGCTTCTTCGTTCGCGATACAGATCGGCTCATCGCTGCGGTTACCGCTGGTAGCGACCAGGGGAAATCGGCACTCCTGCATCAGCAGATGATGCAGCGGCGAGTACGGCAGCATCACACCGAGATACGGCGAGCAATGTGCTACATTCCAGGCGATGTCCGTAGCGTTCTTGGGTTTAAGGAGTACGATCGGCGCGGCCTGCGATTCCAGCAACCGCACTTCGGCGGGCGAGATTTCGCAGTACTCGCGCGCTTTCTCGAGCGACGGCATCATCATGGCGAACGGCTTCTCTTCACGATGCTTGCGTTGCCGCAACCGTCCAACGGCCGCGGCGTTGCGCGCATCCACCAGAAACTGAAATCCTCCAATGCCCTTCAGCGCGACGATCTCGCCCTGCAGCAATGCCTCGGCCGCATCTTCAATCGTGCCGCTCGTCTGTATTCCGCAAAGCTGGGGCCCGCAAACCGGACATGCGTTGGGCTGAGCGTGAAAGCGCCGATTGGCAGGATTCTCATATTCCTCGCGGCAATCGGGGCACAGCACGAAATCACGCATCGTCGTGTTGGGCCGGTCGTATGGAATGTCAACGACGATCGTGTAACGCGGGCCGCAGTTGGTGCAATTGGTGAAGGGATATTCGAAGCGGCGATTCTCGGGATCAAACAATTCTTCGCGGCATTGACTGCAGGTCGCCAAGTCGGGAAGAACGTTGACTGATTTGCCTTCGTCGTTGTCGCTGGCGAGAATTTCGAACCGGTCCGCGCCCTCGGTGGCAATCCACGACGATTCGCGCGCCGTTACCACTGAGGCTTGCGGGCGCTCCTCCTCGAGCCTTTGCCCGAAGCGCATCAACTGGTCAGCCGGGCCTTCGACTTCGACCACAAGCCCTGACGAGGAATTGAGCACCCAGCCGGTGAGCGACATGTCCGTGGCCAGGCGGTAAACGAAGGGACGGAATCCGACTCCCTGCACCGCTCCGCGCAGCGTGATGCGCAGGCGTTTCGTCGCAGATTTTGCCGCGACCGTCATAGCCCCAGACAACGTCCCAGACGACGGTTGTGATTGTAAGACTTGGAAGAGCGCAGATTCCACCTGCCGGGGCCGTGCGCGAGCACGTCTCGCCTCCGGCCACTCTGAGGATTGGTCGGACTTTCTTTCGCTGCACATCAGCCGCGCAACGTGAGCACCGGGCAATGCGCCCCTGCAATCACGTGATGCGCAGTAGACCACGGCAGGTGCGTTGTGCCAACTTCCGCCGCCGGGCGGGCGCCAAGCACAATCAGGTCGGCCTCGCGCTCCGATGCCATTCTGAGGATCTGCTCCGCCGCCCTGCCAAATTCGACCACCGTCTCGGGCGCGTATTGCAGTGCTGCTTCCTTTGGAACCAGATTCTGCAAGCGTCCGACGGCCTCCTCGATCGGCCCCGGCCGGCTACCCAACTGCGTGTAGTCCTCGATCACGTGCAGCAATGTTAGCCGGGACTCAAACGATTCCGCGAGGGAGACCACTGCTCTTGCGTTGGCCGCCGCGTTCGGCTCGAAATTCGTGGCAAACACGATCTGTTGCAGCTCCAGATCGGGCGGAGCCAGATCCCGCCGGTCGACGGGAAGTGCGGGCAACTTGGCCCGGCCGGAAATCTTCGGACCCACAGTCAGCACCGGGCACGGCGCGCGGCGCAGGATGTTTTCCGCCACGGAACCCAGGAGCAGCCGGCCCAGGCCAGTGCGGCCGTGCGTGCCCACTACGATTAGATCAATCTCGTTTTGCTGAATGATACCTTCCAGGCATGACCATACCGGGCCGTGACCAACGTGGTTGCGATGCTCGATCCCCTCGCATCGCGCCGATACCCTTTCGAGCCTTTCTCTCGCCTCAGCCTGCGCAGAGTCGTAAATCGTGCCCATACTGACGTAGTCGACGCCTCCGGTCGCCATCAGCAGGGTGGTATCGGAGAGAATGTGCGCCGCATGCAAGGTGCTGCCAAAGCGCCGGCAAATGGCCGTCGCATAGGGCAAAGCTGCTTCAGAAATGGGTGAAAAATCGGTGGCAAACAGAACACTCCGGACAATAAAACCGCCCGGCCGCGGCCCGCCACGCCTGACTCTTTCTGCTTCCACGGGTGTCATCGGACACCTCCCACTACCCCACCTGGAGGATGGCACTTCCGGTGTGCCTTCGGTGTGCCCGGTGTCACCGGGTCTTGTGATTGAGGTCACGAGAACCTCAGCGAAAGCTTGTTTTCAACAAGATAGAAAGGGACATGCTTGCGGCTGTTCTCGGCGATCGCCAGATCTCCAGAGATGCGCTAGATCCCGTAATTCACCCTTCGCAGCGCGTCTTTATAGGCTTCGCGGGCTCCAGCGGCTCGAATGTGGGCGTCGTGCTCGCGAAAGTGCGCGGCATCCCAGTCTTCCAATGCCGTCATTGAGGAGTCGGGAGTCGCCAAGTCTTCTTCTTCGCGAATGGAGTCAACCCACTCGTCCAGGGCCTTTTTGTAGGCAAAGCGCAGGTGATCGAGACTTAGTTTGCTCATAGGCCGGGCGCCTCGAATGCTGTGTGCGGCCTGGCGGCAATCAGGAACGAGCTATGGAGAATGGGTGTACCGTTAGTGCCGCCCGACGTGCAATTCGCCCCGCTTCCACCAGTTCGCCAGGAACATTGCAGAAACCAAAAAGGCCGGTCCCGCAATCGTCAGAATCCAGTTCAGCTTCATCGCAGCGGACATTCGCAGCGGCAGTACCGTGGCGATGTACAGCCCACCGGCAGCGGCAAAAAGTACCGCGCCGATCCATTCCCATCGCCAAGCCAGAATCAGACCCGCAATCAGAACGAACGCGGGAATGAGATGGATGGCGAGCGCCAGGATCGTTGCCCCGAAACCGTAACCCTCGCTGAAAACATCAAGGGCAAACAGGCTTAGGAAGACGATGTACGCCATTGCCACTACACGCGGCGTCCAGAACAGGGCCGATCTCGAGAATGCAGTCATCTTGACCGTCGCCAAAAGATCAGCGGATATTTCTCGCGTCCTACTGCGCAAATCCGTCGGCCTGGGTGACGGCGCCGAGCGCGACGGTGTGGTCAATGTATATGCGGCCAGCGTCGAGAGCTTTGCGGTCAAGTTCGAGCAAGGCCGGATTCTTGACCTTCGCTTCCAGGACCTTCATGGCTGTCGCCGACGACAGGCATTCGGTCTCTTCCAGCAGAGCACCCATCATGACCACGTTGGCCACCTTGGCAGAGCCGAGCTTGTCTGCGATTTCCGAGGCCGGGATGCAGATCACCTGGGCGTGTTCGATCTCAACATCTTCCGGCAGCCGGTCGCGTCCGTAAATGATCGTGCCGCCGGGCGCGACTTCCGCGGCAAATTTGCGCAACGAAATTTCGTTCATCGCAATCAGAACGTCTGGGCGCGACAGCAGCGGTGACCCGATGCGGTCCTTCGACAGGCACAC
The DNA here is from genome assembly GCA_964407245.1 of uncultured Acidobacteriaceae bacterium. Classification (GTDB taxonomy): domain Bacteria; phylum Acidobacteriota; class Terriglobia; order Terriglobales; family Acidobacteriaceae; genus Sulfotelmatobacter. The sequence goes on along the minus strand of CAYOUY010000012.1, from coordinate 12,227 downwards.
GTGGCAGTGGGCGCTGCCCGAGCGCATCTCCGGGCCGTAAGATGGCAGCCAGCTCACTTCCAGGCCTTCGCGCATGCCCATCTCGGCCAACAGCTGGCCGAGCAGCAGCACGCCCTGCCCGCCAAAACCGGCGATCTTGATCCCCATTTCGCGGAAGTGGTGCTGACGGCCCGGCACCATGCCTTCGGCCGCAGCCTTGCGTTCCCCGCTCACGATTTCTTCGACCGTCTTGTGCGGCGGCACGTTGTTGTTGGGGATTTCGATTTTCTTGTCGCGGAAGACGTTCAGCGGGAAATTGGGAATCATCTTCTCGCCGACCCACTTGCGCGCTTCCACCGGATCCTTGCCCCAGATCGTAGGGCAGGGGGAGAGAATCTCGACGAACGTAAAGCCGGCGCCATTCTTCTGCAGTTCCAGCGCCTTGCGCACGGCTCGCCGCGCTTTCATGATGTTTTTGTTGTCGGAGAGCGCGACGCGCTCAATGTAGACCGGGGCCTCGAGCGAAGAAAGCAGTTCGCACACGTGCAGCGGAAAACCTTCATTCACCGGACGCCGGCCCCACGGAGAGGTCGTGCTGCGCTGCCCGACGAGTGTAGTCGGCGCCATCTGCCCGCCGGTCATGCCGTAGATCGCGTTATTTACGAAGAAAACCGTGATCTTCTCGCCGCGATTGGCGGCGTGCACGATTTCCGCAGTTCCGATCGCAGCCAGATCGCCGTCACCTTGATAGGCAATGACCATCTTGTCCGGGCAGGCGCGCTTCAGCCCGGTCGCCGCCGCCGGCGCGCGGCCATGCGCGACCTGCACGTTGCCGACGTCGAAATAGTAGTAGGCGAAGACCGAGCAGCCTACGGGGCTGACCAGAATGGTTTCGTTCTGCACGCCGAGATCTTCGAGCGCCTCGGCGATCAGCTTGTGGACGACGCCGTGGCCGCATCCGGGGCAATAATGGGTCTGGTGTTTCAGATCAGACTTGCGCTCGTACTCCGGATAAAAGACTTCCGACTTCGCGTGCACAACTTCGTAGTTGTCGGTCGCCACCTTGGGTTCCTCCGCCGGTTCGACGCCTTGGATCGTTTCTTGCGTAGCCATAGCTAGCTCCTGCCCGGCAATTACACCGAAGCTGGAATCTGCTCCTCAATCTTCACCTTCAGCTCCTCGACGGTCGGCACATTGCCTCCGACCCGCCCATAGAAGTCGATGGGCTTGGTTCCGTTGAGCGCCAGGCGAACGTCCTCGAGCATCTGGCCGTTGCTCAATTCGACGACCAGAATCTTCTCTGCCCGCGCTGAGCAAGCGGCCAGCTCCCGCGACGGGAACGGCCACAGCGTAATCGGCCGGAACAAGCCTGCCTTGATTCCCTGCTTGCGGGCCTGATCCACGGCCGAGCGCAGCACGCGCGAAACGATGCCGAAGCCTACGAGAATCAGTTCCGCATCTTCGGTGCGATGTTCTTCGCAGCGGGTTTCGGTCTGCTGGGCGCGGATGTACTTTGCTTCCATGCGGCGCTGGTGCTCTTCCAGTTCATCGGGTTCGAGCACGATGGAGCTGATCATGTTCTTCCGCGTCTCCGCCGTGCCTTGCACGGCCCACGGTTTTGCTGGAGGCACAATTTCGCGGTATTCGAGGTCGAGCGGCTCCATCATCTGGCCGACAAATCCGTCGGTGAGCACGATGGCCGGGTTGCGGTATTTGTCCGCCAACTCGAAAGCCAGGATGGTCAAATCGGCCATCTCCTGCACCGAGGCGGGTGCGACCACGATGTTGCGGTAGTTGCCGTGGCCTCCGCCCTTGACCATGGCAAAGTAGTCGCTCTGCTCGGGGGCGATGTTGCCCAGACCCGGACCGCCGCGCATGATATCGACGATCACGCAGGGGAGTTCCGAGCCGGCAAGGTAGGAGATACCCTCCTGCATCAGGCTGAGTCCGGGGCCGGAAGAAGCAGACATGGCGCGCACTCCCGCCGACGCCGCACCATAAACCATGTTGATGGCGGCGGTTTCGCTTTCGGCCTGCACGAACGTTCCGCCAACCTCGGGAAGGTAGAGAGCCGCTGCTTCAGCGACTTCGCTCGCCGGCGTTATGGGGTAACCGTAATACGCCCGGCAGCCCGCCAGCACTGCGCCCTTGATGACCGCAACGTTGCCTTTACAAAGTTGCCGCATGTTGCTCTCCTGGAACTTCTTGCGGGGCCGCGACCGCCTTATACGGGGCGAGGCGCCGGTACACCGTTATCGCGCCCGGCTCCGGACAGCAGTAGAAACAAATGCCGCATCCGGTGCAGTCGTGTCCGACATAGCGCGCCGGGTGCACTCCGTACGCACTGAGCTCCGGCGCCAACTCAAGACACTTGGGCGGGCACGATTCCACACACAGCCCGCATCCCTTGCATTCTTCGATATCGACGGTGACGTTGCCGCGCGCCGCTTCCGCTTTGGTTGGGCTAGACATATTCGGCTGACCTCGTCGCAGCCGCTTGTGCCTTCAAATGCTCCGGCTTGGAATGCTGCAGCCACTTGGTTTTTTCGCAGTACTCGTACAGTTCCGCACGGAACTTGGGATGGGCGATCTCGATCAGAGCCTTGGCCCGTTCGCGAATCGACTTGCCGTGCAGATACGCCACTCCGTATTCGGTCACGATGTAGCGGACGAGACCGCGTGACGTGACCACGCCTGCCGCCGGATCAAGCATGGGAACGATTCGCGAAATCGTCTCGTGCTTGGCGGTCGAAGAAATCGCGATGATAGGCTTGCCGCCCTTGGAGTGCGACGCGCCGCGCAGGAAGTCCACCTGCCCGCCAATGCCCGAATAGAACTGGTTGCCGATCGAGTCGGAACAGACCTGGCCGGTCAGATCCACCTGCAGCGCCGAGTTGATTGCGATCATGTTGTCATTGCGCGCGATGAACGCCGGATCGTTGGTGTAGGCCGTGGGATGAAACTCGAAGATCGGATTGTTGTCGACGAAATCAAACAGATGTTTGGTGCCGAGCGCGAAACCCAGGATGATCTTGCGCGGCTTGAAGTTTTTCCGCGCCCCGGTGATAACGCCGGCTTCGATCAGCGGAATCACGCCATCGGAGACCAGTTCGCTGTGCACGCCGAGATCCTTGCGGTCGGCGAGCAGCGGCAACACCGCATCCGGAATGCCGCCGATGCCGGTCTGCAGAACCGCGCCGTCCTCAATCAGCCCGGCGACATTGCGGGCAATAGCCACCTGCAGGTCGGTGACGATCGGCTTTTTCAGGGCGCACAGCGGCCGCGACGACTCGACAAACGCATCAATGTCGCCCACATGAATGAAGCTGTCGCCGTACGTGCGCGGCATGTTGTCGTTAACCTGTGCGATGACGAATTCGGCGCACGTGGCAGCGGTCAACGTGGTGTCCACGCCCACGCCAAAACTGCAGAAGCCGTGCGAATCGGGAGGGGAAACTTCGATCAGGGCCACGTCAATCGGCATGGCCCCGCTCTCAAAAAGCTCTTCGATCTCGCTCAGATAGATGGGCGTGTAGTCGGCCCGGCCGTCGTTGATGGCCTCGCGCACGTTCCCCCCGATGAACATCGCGTTGTGCCGGAAGTGGCCAGCCATCTCCGGCGCCACGTAAGGAGCGCAGCCCATGGTCATCATGTGCACGATTTCCACGTCGTAGAGCTCGGGCGCGCGTCGCATCAGCGCCTCGACCAGCGTCTCAGGTTCGGCACAGCCCGGCTGGATGTATACGCGCATCCCCGATTGCACGCAGCGCAGCGCCTCGTCGGCAGTCTTCAGCCTTCTCTTGTAGTCCATTTCCCACGACATCGACATTACTTCGTCCCCTTGGCTTAGGCGCGCAGCGCTCCTTCTTCCTGCGCAGAGCGCGCGGTTTGCTCTTCATACCCCACAGAAGCATAGTAGATAGCCCGGTCGAAAAACATCTCGAGCATCTGCAGAAGTTCCAGTTCGCCCATGATTTCCACGGCGCGGTCCATGACGGCCTCGCTCTTGAGGAACTCCCAGAGATTTTCCTTGGTCAGGACAATGGCCTGGATCACTTCGCTGAGCGGAATCTTCTGGCCCGCACGGCGCGCTCCGATTTCACGGTAACGATGCTCGATGTCCAGCTCGTTCTTGCCCAGAAGCCACTCGCCCAGATGGCGATAGATTTCGTAGACCCGTTCCCGCAGCTCGTGCGGCGGGATATAGCGAAAATGGCTCACCTGCGGATTGGTCTGGACTTTTTCCTCCAATCCGTTGGCGAGCGCATCCGCATGGGATTCGATCAGGCGGACCAATCTGTAGGAGAACATCATAATCACCCCCTTCGGCTACGACGCAGGCGCTTTAGACCCCGACTTTTACAGCCGCGTCCTGGCTGGTCCAGCCCTCGACCGGCACCTTGCCGGCTTCGACCGAGGGTTCCAGCGTTTGCGGGACGGTGATGGCGCGCGAAATCATACATCCGGCCTTCGCCCGCCGCAGCAACGCCAACCCGGCCTCCCGCTGCTCCTCAAAGGGCACGGTCAGCCGGGGCCGGATCAGGATTTCGCTGAAATTGCAGCCGGCACTCCGGCTGCGGCGCACGCAGCCCTCAATTTCGACCTCAAGATCAGTGAAGTCGAAGTGCGCGCTCCGCGCCACTTCGTGAAACGTGGTGGTGAAGCAGCCGGCCAGGGCGCACAGCAGCAGCTGCTCCGGCGTCCAGCGGCCCTGCAGGCCGCCCAGTTCGGCGGCCTCGGAGAAGTGAATCGTGTTGGGAGAGGACTCGCACTTGGCCAGTCCGGTGCGGCCTGAAGTCCACCAAGCCGAAACGCGATAGGTATATTCAGCAGCCATAGTTCACTCCTGGCGCTCTCCTGGCGCCTGTCCGTTCATGTCGTGAGCGAGAAGATCACCGTAATGGTGGTCTCGACCTCGACCGGTTGCCCGTTCAAAAGATACGGTTTGTAACGCCACTGTTGGACGGCGGTGATGGCCGCCGGCACCAGCATGGGATGCCCGCTCACCAACTGCAGGTTCTTGATGGCGCCGTTGGTGTCGATGATCGCGGTCAGGACCACTTCACCCTGCACCCGTGCCGCCCGGGCCAGCGCTGGATACGAGGGCTCCACGCGATGAATCAACAACCCTTTGGTGACGCCCTGGGAAATGCGCACGCGCTGTGGTAATGCCAGTTTCGGGACCGCGGCCAGGGTTGACGTCGCACTTACAATACCCCCAATCACGCCTCCCAGCTGCCCGCCGGGAATCCCTCCCGGAACTCCTCCGATGACTCCACCTGTGGCCGGCATCGGCGGCGGCGCCTCTTCTTCCTTAATCATCTGGACCTTTTGCGGAATTTTCGAGGGCGTGCGCAACTGTCCGCTCGAAAGCATATCCGTCTGAATCTGCTTGAGCACTCTCTGCACCTGCTCCGCTGCGGCCGGAGGAGGTGGAGGCGGCGGTGGCGGCGGCGCCACCAGGAAGGTCAGCAACTGCGCTTTGGGCAGGCTCTCGGTAAACACCAGCGGCGTAATCAGCAACGCTGAGACCATCAAGACGTTTAAAATAAACGAGCTTGTGGTCGCCAGCGCCTTCCGTTTGCGCTGCGTTCCGAATTCCAGCAGGCTGTCGGAAAACATGGGCCGCGGCGGCAGCTTCGGCCCAATCACGAGTTCCGCCCGTGGCAACACCGCGGCTGCCGGTCGGCTGGCCGGTTTGGCTTCCCTGGCCTCTGTTTCGCGTACTGGCGGTTCGTGGATGTCGATTGTGCCTTTCATTTCCAGCCTCCCCTACCCCGCCGGCCTGGTTCGGCGCGGCGATTTGCCGGGACGTGGCCTCAACCGGTCACATCTCTCGCTATCCGTAACTTATCTTCTGCGATGGCCAGGTGTGGGCAAATGGCCCACGTCACGTTTATCGGTGATCTGAATCACGGTTTTACGATTTCCCGCAAACCAAAGTAACTTCAGGGGATCAGAAGACGACCAGAACCACAAACCGGACTCAGGAATCTCCGTCAGCACGCGAAGAAGAAGCAAAAGTGGGGGTTCGGTGGGTCCCTTTCGATCAAAGCGATGGAAAATCCGTGCGGCGGCGATTCGAGAGCAGCAATTCAGAAGATGGAGCGGGAGACCGGGATCGAACCGGCGACATCCAGCTTGGGAAGCTGGCGTTCTACCGCTGAACTACTCCCGCTCGACGGCAATTTGAATTGTGAGATCCTTCGCAAACAACGCTCAGGATTTCGCCCGCAGGCTCCCGCTTCGCTCACGCCTGCTAACGGCTCAAGCTGGCGTTCTACCGCTGAACTACTCCCGCTCGACGAACGTAAGCTTACCACTGTGAGGCGTCCGCCTCAAGCATCTGTCGAGCTTCGCTCGACCAGACCCTACATGAATCCGGGGAACGATTCGTGCTTAAATAGTCCGGCCGCAGTTCAAATTTCTCCGCGCAAGGGCCAAGGAACCATGCCCGAATCTGACTCCGCCCCTTCACGCCGTACTTTCCTGCAGACAGTGATAACCACCGGCGCTGCCGCCACGATTTATCCCGCGTTGAGCCCGGGCCGGGTTGCCGAAACAGCGGTGGCTCCCGCGGCTGAGGTCAAGCCGTTCGAGAACATCAAATCGTTCGAACTTGAGGAGATCACGATCGGCGAATTGCAGGATGGAATGAAGTCGGGCCGATTCACCGCGCGATCTCTGGTCGAAAAGTATTCAGCCCGCATCGCCGAGATCGACAAGCAAGGCCCCTCGATCAACGCCGTGATTGAAATGAATCCGGAAGCCGAGGCTATTGCCGAAGCGTTGGATCGAGAGCGAAAAGCCAAAGGTCCGCGTGGGCCGCTGCACGGCATTCCTGTGCTGATCAAAGACAACATCGATACCGCGGACCGCATGATGACCACGGCGGGATCGCTGGCACTGGTTGGTTCCAAGCCTCCCAAAGACTCGTTCGTCGCAAATAAGCTGCGCGCGGCGGGCGCGGTAATTCTCGGCAAAACTAACTTGAGCGAGTGGGCGAACATTCGCTCCAACCACTCCACCAGCGGATGGAGTGGGCGCGGCGGCTTGACCCGGAATCCTTATGCGCTCGACCGAAATCCATGCGGGTCGAGTTCGGGCACCGGAGCAGGCATTTCCGCGAACCTCGCCACAGTCGGGATCGGCACGGAAACGGATGGCTCGATCGTTTGCCCTTCGTCGGCAAACGGACTCGTCGGGATCAAGCCAACCGTGGGGCTGGTCAGCCGCAGCGGAATCATTCCGATCTCCCATAGCCAGGATGGCGCCGGGCCGATGTGCCGTACGGTGCGCGATGCGGCAATTTTGCTCAGTGCTTTGACGGGCGTGGATCCCGACGATCCGGCGACCGCGGGCAGCGCCGGCAAGGCACAAATGGACTATGCGCAATTCTGCGATCCGAACGGATTGAACGGCGCGCGCATTGGAGTCGCACGAAAATATTTCGGATTCAATGATGCCGTCGACGCTCTCATGGAGCAAACCCTTGACGCGATGAAGAAACAGGGAGCAACCTTGGTCGATCCTGCGGATATTGAGACGCTCGGAAAGTTCGATGAGAGCGAGTTACTGGTCTTCATGTATGAGTTAAAAGCGGACTTGAATGCTTATCTGTCGCGTCTGGGTCCGGATGCGCCCGTGCGAACGCTGAAGGACATCATTGATTTCAACCAGCGCAACCGTCAGAAAGAAATGTCTTACTTCGGGCAGGACTTATTTGTGAAGTCTGAAGCCAAAGGTCCGCTTACGGAGAAAGAGTACACCGATGCGGTCGCGAAGAATCGTCAGTTAGCGCGCACCGAGGGCATTGACGCACTCATGGATAAGCACCAGCTTGACGCTATTGTGGCTCCTACGGGTGGCCCGGCGTGGCTCACCGACCTGATCAATGGCGACCACGCGGCCGGAGGCAGTTCGAATGCGGCGGCCGTAGCCGGATATCCCAATATCAACGTAACTGCCGGATTCATTTCCGGCCTGCCGGTAGGAATCTCGTTTTTCGGCCGCGGATGGAGCGAGCCCACGCTGATCAAACTGGCGTATTCATTCGAACAGGCGACCAAGGCTCGGCAGGCGCCACGCTTTCTGCCTTCGATTGGGTAAGTGGTCCGGATCGGGGAGATCGGTAACTATTCCGATGATCTGAAGGCCCTGTCCGCATGGATGTAAAGTTACGCAAAGCCGCTGGCAACCCCGCACAGGCGACCTACAATTAAGAGGGAGCAGGAGGTGACGTATGACCGGGCCCCGCTGCCGCCGGTTCGCATACTGGGCGACGGCCACGTTACTCGGGCTGTGCCTTGCGCTTTCCGGTTTTGCTGCCAGGCGACAGATACTAAATCAGGACAATGAGATTCAAGTGCACGACCTGCCGTCGTTGATGGCGCGCACTCCACACTCCTCCGATGTGCTATTGACCTCGCTCGACACCGTATTCCACGATCCTGACATTTGCTGCGGGAGAGACTCTGCGCTCGGCGACAGCGCTGAGGCGGCCGATCCTCATTCTCTGAAGGACGTCGCCAGCAAGCTTGATGGAAGACATCTCATGGGCGATGGCCGTCCCATCAAAGTATCGGCGCGATATCTGACTGCGGATCAGGCCAATTCGGGAGACCTGATCACCAGCATCCTCAACCAACATGCATTGTTGATGCAGTGGAACTCCCGTGTGTATGTGGTCCACGGGCTTGTGTATCTGTGGACCGCGACCGGCGGCGGCGCCCCGGACGGCAGCATATCGGAGGGAACAGTCATCCACAAGCTGCTGCTGTGGGATACGCGATACTCCGATTTGCGGCGGGAATTGGTATTCGATCGCACCAGTGAGGATCTTAGCAAAGTACAAGGGTTGTTGTTCCTGCAATGGACACCTGAATGACCTGGGGCGCTAACTAGTCTTCTTCGTTTCCCGGTTTGCAACGCGACCGCTTCTAATTTTTCATTGGGATCGCTTTCGGTCATGTTAGGCTTGATGGCCATGAGGGGGTAACTATGACCAACCTGAACAAGGTAGTCACTTCCCTGCGGAGTGAGTATGCTCGTCTTCAACGTGAGACGGAGCGTGTGGGGAAAGCATTAAACGCCCTCGGCCACGCCAGCGGCAACGGGTTCAAGCGCACAAAACGTGTGTTGAGCAAGGATGCCCGCCGGCGGATCGCCGAGGCGCAAAGACGACGCTGGGCGAAGGTACGGAAACAAGCAGCCGCCTAGCTCGTCAAGCCCTAACTGCACTATCTCGCAAGCACCGCGGACGGCCTCGTTCGTAACTTCTCCCAGAATGCGCGAACGGGGCCAAGCGGGGCTAGTTGAGCAGGCCACGTAAGAAAGTTAGTTCGGCTTTTCCCATTCACGTCCAGCGGAACCATTTGAGCGCCAAGACGAAAGAAATCCCACCCCAGAGAACCATCACCAATAAACGCGGCCATTGATGCAAGATCGGCGTGCCTTCCAGAATGCAGGCGCGCAGGGCGTCGTTGAGCGCGGTCAGCGGCAATGCCTTGATGAGAGGATGAATCACGGCCGGAAAGCGCTCGTAAGAAAAGAACACGCCGGAGAAGATCCACATCGGCATCATGACCAGATTGATCAGGCCGCTGATGGACTCGATTTTTTGTGCGCGGCTGGCGGTGAGCAGGCCGATGCCACCAAACGTCAACGAGCCAAGGCCAGCGATCAGCGCAATGGCGGCGAGCGAGCCCAGCACGCGCATGTGGAACAGAAGAATGCCGAACACCAGCAGCAGGCCGACTTCGAGCACCATCAGCACCAGGCGGCTGGTCATGATCGCCAGCAGAAAATCTCCCCGGCGCATGGGAGTGCCCACGAAGCGCTTCAGCAGCTTGCGTTGACGCATGTCCACGAGCGCGAAGCCAATGCCCCACATGCCGGAATTCATCAGGTTCATGCCCAGCAGGCCGGGAATGAGGAAGTCGATGTAGCGCGAGCCCGGCTCGGAGGATGCCGTGGCGGTCGCGGCGACTGCGTCTTTGCGGCCCACCGCGGCCTGCAGCGCATCGTTGACTTCGGTTTTCGCCAGCACGCTTTCCGGCCGCGCCGGATCGTAGCGGTAGGTAAAACCTCCCTTGCCGTCGAATGCGACGACCAGGTCATACTTTCCCAGGCGAAATCCGGTCTCTGCTTCCTGTGCCGGCAGTACGTGCGGCTTGAACAGGTCATGCTGCGGCGAGTTGGCGAGCATGGCCTGCACGTTGTCTGTACCTTCCACGATGGCAACCGACACAGCGTCGGCCGGTTTGTTGCGGAACGCGATGCCGAGGCCAAGAGCCAGCAGCAGCGGGAACGCGAAGACCCAGAAGACGACCTCCGGCTCGCGCTTGAGTTCGAGCATGCGCGCCATCAGCAGGTGCCAATAGCCCGACCAGCGGCCGTTGCGCCGCGGAGGCGTGGGGAACGTTTTTACTACCGTAACCGGAGTTTGTTCAGCAACGCTCATTGTGTCAATCCTTAGTGCCGTCCCTGCGGGACTCGTTCCATTTTTCTCGCGCTGACCCAGCACTGAGCCTGCCCTGAGCGAAGTCGAAGCGTGCCGGGCTTTCACATCCCGCCGCTCCGCGGCTTTCGTCCCGGCCACGGATTGCACGGATTTGCACGGATAACTCTGTAGTCCTCATCCGCGTTAATCAGCGGGATCCGCAGCGAAGAAGTTTGTATCATTCATCTCGCAAATGGCGGCCCGTGAGCCGCACAAACACATCTTCCAGACTCGCCTGGCGCGTGGTCAGATGCTGCAGTTCGCTTCCCTTCCGGCCCACGGCCTCGAGCAGGGCTGGGATAGTAAGGTGCGGCTCCTTCACGTTCAGGGCGATCACGCCATCATCCTCGCGCACCGACTCCACGCTGGGCAAGCCGCGCCAGGCTTGCAATGACGCACCATCGGAGTTGCCGCTCACGGAGAACTCCACCACGTGGTGGCCGCCGAGTCGATCAATCAGGTCGGCGGGTGAGCCTTCAGCAATGATCTGACCGTGGTCCACAATGGCCAGGCGATCACAGAGACGCTCGGCTTCATCCATGTAGTGGGTTGTGAGCAGGACGGTGCCGCCGTCCCGCTGAAACTGGCGAATAATGTCCCATAGCTGGCGCCGGCTCTGCGGGTCGAGGCCGGTAGTGGGCTCGTCGAGAAACAGAATCTTCGGATTGCACACCAGCGCGGTCGCGACCGCCAGCCGCTGCCGCTGTCCGCCGGAAAGCTTGCCCACCCAGGAGTCAGCTTTCTCGGTGAGCTGGAGTTCTTGTAGCACTTCGTCCGGGGACCGCGGCTCGCGATAGAAGCTGGCGAAGAGCTCAATCGTCTCGCGCACGCTCAGTTTTTCCGACAGGCGCGTTTCCTGCAGCGAGATGCCCAGCCACTCGCGCATCTCGCGCTCGTTCTCCTGCCAGGTGTGGCCGAAAATGAAGACTTCGCCGGAAGTGGGCGTGAGCAGGCCCTCCAGGATTTCGATGGTCGTGGTCTTCCCCGCCCCATTCGGCCCGAGCAGGCCGAAACATTCGCCGACCTGAATTTCGAGGTTCAGCCCGCGCACGGCTTCCACTTTGCGGTCGTACGTCTTGCGCAGGTTGTGGCACTCGATGGCGGCGGGCATTTGGTGATTCTACAGGATGTGGTCTTGGGTCTCAGGTCTTGGGCGTTGGGCCTTGGGCCTGCGGATTTTGCAGAAGTTGTTTGACGACGGTAGAGGTAAGTCATCCTTCCTAAGACCCTAGACCTAAACCTAAGACCTTACGCTAAAATACCGAATCGCCGTCCGGCGCGACGGCATCTTTCCCCCATGCGCAGTCTTCCTCTTCACACCGGGCGTGGCTTCACCTGACGGCGTTCCCTCTAAGACGCCCGTGTGCCGTTGAGAAGCAGTCCCAGAACCCAGTTCTCAGAGCAAGAAAGGAAGCTGCCATGCTGCGCAGGATCTGCGTACTCCTGTCTCTATTTATCCTGAGTCTATTTCCAGGAACCCCAGCCGCGTTCTCCCAGGAGTCCCGCCATTTCACATTTCACTACGATTTCACGGTGAAGAATCTCACGCCGGGGAAAAAGATTCGAATCTGGATTCCCGCGGCACACTCAGACGCATATCAGGAAGTGAAGGTCGTCTCGGCGAAAGCCGACTTGCGACTGAAGAAGACCCATGAATCCAAGTTTGGAAACGAAATGTATTTCGCCGAGACGGGCAATGCAGCTCAGCCGGAACTGCACTTCGAGGTCGCATACGAGATTGTGCGGC
>CAYOUY010000011.1:0-1883 GCA_964407245.1 uncultured Acidobacteriaceae bacterium | reverse complement strand
CGCGAGCCCGCCCCCAGCCCGAGCCCGCCCTGAGGAAAACTCTGACGGTTCTCGCCGAAAGCGTAGGAAGCGGAGATCCTGTTCTGTCCTTTCTCGCCGTGATCCGCCTTGAACGTCACTGTGTTGCCGTCACTGTGCCCGATGTCAGAAAAACTCAGCGGACCCTGGCCGAGCGAGGCGGGGTATTGGGCGAGAATGGGCGAGGCCAGCGCGTTTACCGAATGCCCAGCTCCCTCGACGAGCGATGTTGCCGCAGCAATTTCCTGCGACGTGGGAAAGCGGGAGGCGAAAGTAACCCCAACTCGCTCGTGCTGCCCTTCATACGAACTGAAGAAATAGCTGTGATACGGCAGCGGGCCGCCCGCGGTGAATCCGAACTGGTTGTTCCGAAATTCAGGACGCGGTTGCCCAAAGGCGTTGTTATAGAAATTGTTGGCAGCCAGCTTGTCGTTATCGAAGAATTCAAACAGCGACCCATGCAGGCGCGGCCCGCCGTTCTTGATCGTGGTCACCACCGCCGCCCCTGATGGGCCAAACTCGGCGCCAGTATTGGTTTGTACTTCAATTTCTTGAATGGCATCGAGCGGCAGCAGGACCGCTGGAGCGCCGAAGGCGCCGCCTTGCCCGATGGCTTCTGCACTACGAAACGGGTCGAGATTATTCGTGCCGCTGACGATATAAGTGTTGAACTGCTGACGGCTGCCGTTGACGGGAAACGACCCAAACGTACCTCCGGTTGCCCCAGCTCCGGGGATGAGCGTTTCGAGATTGCCTGATGCCTGCCCGCGTACCGGCAGCGTGCGCACCTGCTCTCGCACCCCTTCGGCATTCATCTCGGTCACTGCGTTAGACAGCGCTCGCCGCGGGTCAAGCGTGATCTGCAGTTGCCGAGTCTGACCTGCCTGCAGTGAAATGCCCGCACCTTCAATGCTGACGTACCCAGTATGCGTAACGCGCAGGTGGTAATCGCCCCCAGGCGCAAGCCGCGCAAATTCGAATTGGCCCTGTTGATCGCTCACGACAGTCGCCGTCGTCTCGGTGCGATTTCCGATATAGAGCAGCAGTTGAGCGCCCGCGACGGTATTGCCGCGTGTGTCTGAGACTCTGCCGCGCAGAGTGCTGGTGACTGCCTGGCCAACAGCCTGAACTGCAAGAAAGGCGAAAAGAAGAGCCGTGACTGTGCGAATTTGAGTAACTCCTTCGGGAATGAGCAGCAACCGAGTGTTGCGGGACAGCGCCGATTACGGGGTGGAGTTTTCCGAAGGCACGGAGTCAGCAGTTTCGTCCTCGCCGGCAGGCACGAGATCGAATTTCTTCAGTTTGTAGCGCAGCGCGTCCCGGCTGATGTCGAGCAGCCGCGCGGCGTGCGTCTGATTATTGTTGGCCTGTCGCATGGCCAGTTCGACCATGGCACGCTCGACCTCCTCGAGCGAAGTTCCTTCCTCCGGAATGTAAAGCCGCGGCAGCACCCGGCCATTGGGCAGCTGCTTGCCGCCGCCGTCTGTCGACGCGCTGCTGTGCTCGAACGCCGTCAAACCGCTGCGCGCGGCTTCTCCCACGGCAAAGGGCAAGTAGAGCGGCCTGAGGATTGGCTCATCCTCCAGAATCATGGCCCGCTCGATGGAATTTTTCAGTTCGCGCACGTTGCCTGGCCAATTGTGCGCCGTCAGCAGGCGGCGCGTCTCCGGGCTGATGCCGCGCACCGACTTCTTGAATCTTCGGTTGTAAAGCCCGATGAAAAACTCAACCAGCGGAAGAACGTCGTCCGGACGCTCGCGCAAGGGCGGAATGAAAATAGCGATGATGGCCAGCCGGTAATAGAGATCCTGGCGGAAGTGACCCTCACGCACGGCTTTTTCCAGATCGCGATTGGAGGCCGCGAC
>CAYOUY010000010.1:0-6988 GCA_964407245.1 uncultured Acidobacteriaceae bacterium | reverse complement strand
GAAAATCGCTGCCGTTATGGCCCGGATGCCCCAACCTCGCATTGCCATCGCTATTATGGCGGCGGGCAAGGGAACCAGGCTCAAATCGCAACTTCCTAAAGTGTTACATGAAGTCGGCGGAAAGCCGCTGCTGGAGCACGTCATCGCTGCAGCCGTGCGTGTTGTTCCCGCTGCCGACGTGTACGCCATCATCGGGCACGAGGCCGAGCGCGTGCGCGCTGCCACCGAGCACACAGGGATTAAATTCGTGCTGCAGGGGGATCAGCGTGGCACGGGACACGCCTTGATGGTGGCACAGGAGGCACTTGCCGGTTACGACCACGTGATCGTGCTCTCAGGCGACGCGCCGCTGATCACATCCGGCACGATTGGGCACCTGCGGAATTTCCATCTTGAAGAACAGGCAGCAATGACGCTGCTGACCGCCGACCTGGACAATCCGACCGGATATGGCCGGGTGCTGCGCACGAGCTCGCGCAGCGCCGAGGTACTGGCGATCGCAGAGGAGAGAGCGGCGAGTGCGGCAGAAAAGAAGATTCACGAGATCAATTCCGGCTTTTATGTCTTTGACCTGAAGGAGCTCTACGGGAACATCGGCAAGCTCTCGACCGCCAATGTTCACGCGGAGTATTACCTCACCGACATGGCGAAAGTACTGCGCACGGTGCGGCAACGCGTAGTTGCCTGGAAAACAGCGAACGCCTACGAGGTGCTGGGCGGGAATACGCGGGCGGAACTGGCCGACCTCGACCACTATTTGCGAATGGCGAAGTGCCGCCAGTTGATGGAAGATGGCGTCACGGTGTTTTATCCGGCGACGTGCGTGATTGACGCCGACGTGCAAATCGCGGCCGATTCTGTGATCGAGCCTTACGTTCAACTACTGGGGAAAACACGCATCGGAACGGCCTGCCGCGTGCGGTCGTACTCGGTAATTCGCGATTCAGAGATTGGCGATGGCGTAATCCTTCGCCCCGGCTGTGTGATGGAAGGAGCGAGAATTGCAAACGGGGCGGTGATCGGGCCGTATTCGCACCTGCGTCCGGGGAGCGAGATCGGCGAGGGCGCACACGTCGGCAATTTCGTAGAAACGAAAAAGATCAGGCTGGGCAAGGGATCGAAGGCGAACCACCTGACGTATCTGGGGGACGCGGAGATCGGCGCCGGGGTCAACATCGGCGCGGGGACGATTACCTGCAACTACGATGGCGTTCGCAAGAACACGACGGTGATCGCGGACAACGTCTTCATTGGCAGCGACAGCACGTTAGTAGCGCCGGTACGCGTGGGTAAAGGCGCATATGTTGGAGCAGCCTCCTGCATTACAGAGGATGTTCCCGACAATGCGCTGGCCATTGGCCGGGCGCGACAGGTCATGAAGGAAGGCTGGGCGGCGCAGAAACGGGCTGCCCACAAGCCGAAGTAGCCCTCTAGAGAATCTTCATTTCAGGTGCGATCTTGCAGGGAGAGTCCCTCGATCTTAGTCACGATAAGAGCGGGTCGACGGTGATAGCGCACATGACTCCTGAAAGCCAAATTGAGGCGATGCTACGCGGTCAAATCGCGGACATCGTGGCGGGAACGGTGTTTGTGTTCATCGGCGTATCGGCCTGCCTTATCGCCGCAATCCGCCGGCGCAGCGGCGTGCGTCTCGTGCTGTGGCTGGGGATCTGGAGTGCAATGTATGGCGTCCTGCAACTTAGCCGCGGTGACTCATCATTCGTCGCAGCTCTGCCGCTGGGGCTTCAACGCTGGGTGCCATTGGCCAACACCGCGAGCCTCTATTTGATCTTGGTGGTTGCGACGATTGCGTTTCTGGAAATAACGATTGGCCCGTACCGGATCTTTCTCCTTGTGGTGATCTTCTCTGCGTTGGGCATCGCAATAGCTGCCATCGCCATTTTCCTGCGTACGGGCTTCGAAAACAGCCTAATCCTTTACAACAATCTTCTGGCGACCTGCAGTCTTGTGGTTCTGCTGATCATCGTTATGGTGCCGCGACTTTCGAGGAGATACATTGCTCTGCCCAGCCGTGGCGTTCTCGCCGCCGGCATGCTGGTGTTTGCCGCGGAGGCCCTGCTCGCGAACCTGATGCGCTCTCTGCACTTGCGCGACGCGCCAATCCTGGATTCAATCGGCTTCGCCATCCTGTTGTTCTCGTTTGGGTATGTGGCTTTGCAGAGGGTCGCAGCGAGCGAGCGTCGACTCTTGGCGATTGAGAGTGAGTTAGAGATTGCCCGGCAATTGCAGTTCTCCATCCTTCCCCGCGAGATTCCGTCAGTGAAGAACTTGCGGATTGCGGCGGTCTACGAGCCAATGACCGCCGTAGCCGGCGATTTCTACGAATTCTTGCCGGTCGACGAGTACCGTGCCGGGTTCCTGGTGGCGGATGTTTCTGGCCACGGAGTACCGGCGGCTCTGATTGCGTCGATGATCAAAGTTGCGATGCAGACAGTTGCGGAGTGGGCGCAGAATCCAGCCGAAGTGCTCCGGAGGCTGGGAAGTGTTTTGTCCGGACAGCTGCGGGGACAGTTTATTACCGCAGCTTACCTTTGGATCGACATGGAAGTGCGCCGTGCGCATTATTCGGCGGCGGGACATCCCCCTTTGCTTTGCCTGCGGCGCGCAGACGGCGCGCTGGAGCGAATTGAGAGCAATGGTCTGCTGTTCGGCGTGACGGCTGAATCGGATTATCCCGTGGGCGAAGTGGCGTTGCAATCGGGCGACCGCTTCCTGATGTACACAGACGGCATCGTAGAGCCGGAGAATGCCGCGGGTGAGGCTTTCGGCGATCGCAGGCTGGAGCAGATCATGAGAGAAAATCCATTGCTTCCCGCATCGGAGTTATGCCAACGCCTGCTGGTGGAGGTTGTGGCCTGGCAGCCTTCATCCCGAACGCAGCAGGATGACATTACTCTCATTCTGATCGATGTGCTCTGAAGTTGCGGTGTCATCGGCAAAAAGAAATGGCACTGGAAACGAGGCTCAGTGCCATTTCAAACCGCTGGGACCTTCAGCGCGAGAGGGCGTTAAACAAGTCCGTGTGCATTAGCGCCTGGAACTGCTTGTCATCGGACTTGAAGTGAATCTGCACGTTGGAGCCGTCGGAATCGGCTGAAGTATTTTCCATGACAACCTTCTCGCCAGCCGCGGCGGTCGTCTTCTTGTACAGCAGATACGCCTTCACCATCGAGGTTAAGGTGCCGCCAGTCACCGAGTCATCGGTAACGATGGTGGCGTCAAAGTTGACGCCGCTCGAAAAATTCATGGTGTAGCGCGAGCCGAGCAGCTTCTTCTTCAGCGTCTCGTAGTCTCCGATCTTGGAGGCATCGCCGAGAGCGGAACGCATCATGTTCTGCGTGCCCTCCTGGTCGAGGATGCTCCATACGGAAGCGGAGTCAACGTTGGTCATCATGTCGGCCATATTGCCGTTGGTGTCGAGGCTCAGTTCCTTGCCGTCGCGGACGTCGAGCGCATGGTGAAGGGCCGTGGGCTCTCCAAACAGCAGAGTGCTGTCATCGAGGAATGTCAACGAAAGACCGCCGTCCATGGGATAGATATCGGCCGTGCCCCCGGTGGGGTATTTCTTGGGGACGTAATGCTGCAGCTTCATCTTCTTGCGCACCGCTTTCATGTCGAAGGGGCCGGTGGCGATGCCCACGCCGCGCACGCCCTGCTTGCCCGAATGGAACGAGGCGAACGTCAGTGTATCCACGTCTTTATCAGGATCGATGCCGATGCCCTTCAGGGCTGC
The DNA here is from genome assembly GCA_964407245.1 of uncultured Acidobacteriaceae bacterium. Lineage (GTDB taxonomy): Bacteria > Acidobacteriota > Terriglobia > Terriglobales > Acidobacteriaceae > Sulfotelmatobacter. Next base: position 3,234 of record CAYOUY010000010.1, on the reverse strand, counting down.
CTCAAGCTGCTTGATGTTGTCGGGCATCAGCTGTGCCTTTAGCGCCATCGCCGTCGGCGAATCCTTTAGAGACCGATAATCCACCGAGATGACTTGCAGCACTTCCGCGGGAATGCAGGCACGGCCGGACGAGTTCAGCGGCACGGCATAGGCCATGCTCACCAGGAGAAGGGAAACCACGCACAGCTTGAAGAGTTTCATAGCACCTCGAAAGTCAGGGAATACAAAATCCTGAACCGCAAAGTTCTGAAAATATGGGCGGGCGTACCGTTGTGTTGGATGCGCGCTCAGGCTCTGTTGTCAGATCGTTTTATTCTATTTTACTTGCAGCCTGAGGAAGGGAACAAAAGTACATTCCCTGTTGATCGTTCGGGGACAGCGAATTAGCTGCTGCATTTCCCTGCGAATGCCATCAGATTCCAGCGAATCCTAATCATCGTCCGGCCCGACGGGCGGAGTTCGGTCGTTCAGAAAGTAGGCTGCGTCGTGCTGGGCGTTGATGGTAGTGAACTTTAGCGGCGTCTGGCCCCAGTTAAAGCAATCGGAGAGAGCGTCGGCGTGGGCGTCGGCGTAGCCCAGCGAGGGCAAACGGAAGTTCTGCTCTATGAAGTTCAGGATGCTTCCGAAATCATGCGTGACGTGTGAGATGTAGCCTGCCTTGGCATAGGGCGAGATGACGAGCAACGGAACGCGGAAGCCATAGACGTAACCCGATCCCCAACTGGTGCCGTCGTCGATGACCTGGGGTGGAGGAACGTGATCGTACCAGCCTCCCCAATCGTCCCATGTGACGATGATTACGGTATTTGACCAGTAGGCGCTGGTGCCGATCGCATTCACGATGGAGGCAACCCATGAAGGCCCACCTGTGGTGGCTGTGGATCCGGCATGGTCGGAGTTCACGCCGGAAGGAATGACCCAGCTGACCGCGGCCAGTTGGTTATTCGTAATGTCGGTCAGGATGGGAGCGGGATTTTGCGTGGTATAGATGATGACCTTATTCAGCCAATCCGAGCTCTGGCAACTGGTGGCATTGGGCGGCGTGGCATTGGGCCCGCAGAGGTGCTGAATCGCGTTAGGTGCAGTCCATATGGAGCCTGCAGTGGGCGTGTAATAGCGCCAGGACAGTCCCGCAATGTCGAGTTCGTCCGTCAGCGCGGGGTGCTCGAAACAAGGGTACATCGTGCTCGATTCATTGCCGCTGGGGTCGATCATTTCGACCGTCGAACTGGCAGGTGCGGCACAGCCGGCGCCTCCTTCAGGATTCTCCGCCGCGAACAGGTTACTGGTTGGGTTACCAGGTGCCGAAGGCGCCGACGTGCCGGAAAGAATGAACTGGTGAGCCGGGAAGCTCGGGCCCTCGTTGGTTTGAAACATGTGATCGCCGAAGGTGTACTGCTCCGCCATGTCAAAGTAGGGCTGAATCTCGTAATTGGTGGCCGAGGAGTTATCCACGTAGTAGAACTGCGGATTCGGCGGCGGGCAGTTCGTCGCGTTCTTGGAGCAGGTGATGGGGATCTTGTCAGCGCCATCCATCGCGCCGCTGGCGTACATGTCTACGAAGGCGGAATGCGCGTGGCTCAGATCGTAGTCAATGCCGAGAGGCGTGGACTGGAGGGTGATCGTGTTGCCCGAGGAGTTTTTCCCCGCAGAAGCGATATCGGCTCCGTTGTCGATCAGCGTCTGGTCGTGAAACAGATTGTCGGGCGTGCGATTCTCCTGAAAGATGACGACGATGTGCTGGATGGTCCCCAGAGGAGGCGGCACAGACACGACGGCCGAACTACTGCTGCAGCCGTTCAGGCTGAACAGCAGAACAGCGGTCGCTAGCAGCGAGAGGGAGAGGCAGAGGAAAGCGGCTCGGCCCATAGGCAATTCACCTCCGATGGCAGCGCAACCTAAGACTTGAACCCCAAGCCTGAGATTTCCACTCGCGGGGCCGAGAATTTTGCGGCACGGCGGTTTCGTGGAGCCCCGGACGCCCTTGTCCGGGGAGGGCCACTGCGGGCGGACCAAGGCGTCCGCACTCCTCGATCTGGAGATTGCTCACTACGAGAGGGCTTTCGTCCTTTGCCGTACGCTGGCGGCGAATGCCTGGTCCTTCAACGAATCAAGGTTGATCTCCACATTGGCGAGAGCGCCTTTTACGGCCGCCAGGGCCAGGGCCTCGGCGGTAGTCAGGTCCGACTTCATGTTGGGGTTCGTGATGGGCACAAGCGACCGTGTGATCGTGGCGATTGCATGCGCTTTTTCGGCGACGCGCAACGGAACGGACGTGGCCTCCTTCAATGCGGATTCGATCACAGCCTCGGCTGTCTGCTCGTCAGTTGCGGCCTTGGCTTGCTTGTAGCCCTTTATGACCGAGTTGTAGGACTCAGCGTCGGCGTCGATGGCTGTTTTCAACTCTTCGCGCAAAGGCGTCAGGCGCGCGATGGCTGCGCTCAGCTGTGACTCGTATTGCAGGTAGGCTTTCTTTCCGCGCGACATGGACGCGACCATTGTGGCCAATCCGGCAGCCATGGCGGCCGCAGCCGCCGAGGCGCTGCCGCCGCCGGGAGTGGCCGTGGGCGCCGCAAGCTGCTCGACAAAAGGCTCAACCCCGGCGCGCAGGCCGCCCACCGCCATCTTGCCGCCCATCACGGCGGCGAGGCGGTTCTCAAGAATTAACGACGAATCGAAATTCTCGACCTGCAGGAACCATTCGGCGGCTTGTTCCAGCGCCTTCTTCGGAATGAGGCCTACGATTTCGCTCGATACCGGCAGGACTCCATAGCGCGCTGCCTCGCGCTTAACGAACTCGAAGACGCGATGGATGGGCGTCTGCTCGAAGTCGGTGAGATTCATGGAAACCTGGGCGAGTCCGCGCACCAGAAATCCCGCGCCTTTTACGAAGCGCATACCACCATTCGAGAACCGCACCGCCTTGGCGACTTTCTTCGCGATTTCGACGTCCGGTGTATTGAGAAAAACGTTGTAAGCGATGAGAAACTTGCGTGCGCCCACGACGGTCGCACCCGCGGTGGGATGCACACGCGGTTCGCCGATATCGGGTTTTCGCGCGGGGTTCGTGGCGATTTCGGCACGGATGCCTTCGAACTGGCCGCGGCGAATGTTCTCCAGTCCCTGGCGTTCAGGAATTCTGGCCGCGGCTTCGTAGAGATACACGGGAATCTGGTATCGCTTCCAGATTTCCTCGCCGACATGATTGGCCATAGCGATGCAATCCTCGATGGT
>CAYOUY010000009.1:0-2803 GCA_964407245.1 uncultured Acidobacteriaceae bacterium | reverse complement strand
CGTCGAAATCTTCCCTGGCACCGACGGCCTGCTGCACATCAGCGAGGTGGCCGAGCATCGCATCAACGACGTACGTGATGAGCTGAAAGAAGGCGACCAGATATTGGTCAAGGTGCTGGCCGTCGAGGGCAACCGCATTCGCCTCTCGCGTAAAGCAATCCTGAAGGAGCAGCGCGCCAAGATGGGCGGCGGCGAAGCACCCGCGCCGGTAGGGGCTCCCACGATGACGATCGAAGGCGGCACATCCGACGATGATGAGCCGAACTACAACCGCACCGAGGGTCCTGGCGGCGGAGGCCGTCCGCACGGTGGCGGGCGTCACGACGGCGGGCGCCACGGCGGCGGAGGCGGCGGCAGAAACCGGCGACGCGGCGGCGGTGGTGGCGGCGGCGGCCGCGGACCAAGGCGGTAGTTGGAATTTTTGAAACGTCAATTAAAGCCACGGATATTGCGTGGCTTTTTGCTTCAATCTCCAGTGGATGACAACTCGAATAGCAGTTGCGTATGCCCGGGTTCTGTTCCTGCTCGAGTTGCTGCTCTTCTCAGCGTCACTGTTGCTCCATGTGAGTGCCTTACTTGGGGCGAAAAAGCCTTTCGCTAACTATGGATTAATGTTATTCCCCGGGGCGGTGATCGTTGGGCTTCCGGTAATGGCGTTCGTAAAAGACTCCCTTAGGTGGGTTGACCAGATCAAAAGCTGTCCGAAATGGATGTGGAAAGGGGCCCTGGCATTCGGGGTATACGGGATATTCACTTTGCTTCTGCAGGTGATTTTTCCAGAGGGCTCCTTGATCGACGACCAAATGCTGGCAGTGTCCGGCTTCCCCTTGGGTTTTGAGGGTATATCTATTTGCATTCTTTATTCGGTTTTGTGGAGTGGCTATCTTGAGGAACGCGAAACGGTTCGTCGTGCACTACATTCGATTTCCTTTGTCGGTGTTGGAATTGCCGCGTTTCTGCTGTACCGTGCGGGATACTTGGGCCGCCTTCGTCACTGATCAGCTAAGGTTCGCAGCGGTGGCGGGGCGCTGGTTTCTTACCGCATTGCTTCCGACCGCGCAGTCTACACCTTCGGCTTGAGCAATATCTCTCCCTGTGCCTGTTGCCGTCGATCTTAGATTTTGCTATGCTTTCCATAGGTAACCCCTATGGCCACCCTATACGTAGAAAACGTGCCCGACGACCTTTACCAGGCCCTGCGGGCACGGGCTCGCGAGCGTCATCGGTCGCTTGCTGCCGAGGTCCTGTCTCTGCTTGCCGATAATGTGCCGACCGCCAAGGAGCTTCGCGACCGGCGCGAATTGTTGCGTAAGCTGGAGCAAGTGCGGCTGAAAGCGCGTGCCCGTGGCGCGTTTCCCAGCACGGAACAGATGCAGCGTCAGGACCGATCGCGATGACCCTGGTGGTCGTTGATGCCAGTGTGGCTGCCAAGTGGTTTCTCCCGGCACGCGGCGAAACACTGGTGGACGAAGCGTTTCACCTGTTGCGCCGGTATGCGAAGGGTGAGCTTCAGCTAGTCGTTCCCGACCTGTTCTGGGCGGAGCTTGCGAACATTTTCTGGAAGGCCATACGCCAGAGGCGATGGCAGAAGCCGGCAGCGGAGAGGGCGCTCGCGTCCCTCGATGCGCGCAAATTGCCGACCGTGTCTTCCCGGAGTCTTCTGGATGTAGCGTTCGCAATTGCGACTGCGTTCGACCGCAGCGTCTATGACGCCCTCTACGTGGCGCTGGCCGTGCATTCCAAAGCGGAGTTTGTTACCGCGGATGAGAAGCTGGCGAATGCCCTCGCGGCGCAGTGGCCGGTAAAATGGCTGGGAGCGGTGTAAGTCGATTCAGGCTTCTTCCCCGGCGCGCCTTTTGACATTCGTTCTCTCACGCCTACTGCGCCGGCGCCAGGGCGGGGCGCTTGGGAAGCATTTCTCCGATCCGTCTCATCTGCGCGCCCACACTATGCGGCTTCTTTTCACTCCACCGGGCCCGGAGGGCCTTGCCCAGATTAGCCCAGCGCTTCCAGCGCTGGGAATCATTCATGAGAGATCGTAGTCCCGGAGGGGACGGGCCTACCCGAACACATATTTTGGGTCGTATTCTCCCGTGCTTGGCCAGCAGGCTTAGGAATTCGGACTCGAACGAATGCTTCCGGTGGTGCTCGGGTTGGGAGTTCACGTAGCCGATCACCGAACTCACTTGCGACCGGCCCACGCTGAAAGCCGCGTAACCCTCCTGCCAGGCAAAATCGCGGCCAATTTCGTTCATCCATTTGGAAGAGATCCCTTTCAGAGCCTGGACGGCCTTGGCGAGCGGCATGACCGGAGGCAAGGAGAGCAACACGTGCGCGTGATTCGCAATGCCGCCGACCGCGAGGATGTGCACGGCGCGATTGCGCCCGATCTCGGCCATATAACCCCACAGCCGAGGCTGGAGCTCTGGTGGGATGAGATCGCGGCGATGATTCGTGCTGAACACAACATGGAGGAGATTGGCGGTGTAGGTGTGCGACATGCGGCGAGGCTAGCACAGCCGCAAGGCCCGTCCCTACGGGACTGGTTCGCCCACATCATTATTCCCAGCGTTCGAAGCGCTGGGCTAAGTTGGCAAGGCCCTCCGGGCCTGGCGGGTTCGGCGGCCGGAGAATCGTTGCCGGAACTGAAAGCGCTGGTTAATATGGCAAGGGCCGTGCTGCGAATTCGCTTGACAGCTTTCCTCTATTCTGATATACATGTTGCATATAAATTAGCTTAAAACAATAACTCTTTGCGCCTCAAGATTTTGCTTATAAGTCCTTGCGCTGACGGTACTTCCCC
>CAYOUY010000008.1:0-2354 GCA_964407245.1 uncultured Acidobacteriaceae bacterium | reverse complement strand
AAAGGGATCGCGCCGGTCGAGATTACACTTTTAGACGCCGTTGATGTCTCTGGCGAACTCGATCAAACTGCGCACGGCGATTCCTGACGGGCCCTTGGCGATCCAGGGCTTGTTTTCCTCCATCCAGGCGGTGCCGGCGATGTCGAGGTGCAGCCAGGGCGTGTCCTCGGCAAATTCCTTCAGGAACATGGCTGCGGTTACAGCGGCGCCATAGCGGCCGCCGGAGTTCACAATGTCGGCGATATTGGATTTGATGACCTCGCGATATTCTTCGTCGAGGGGCAGGCGCCAGAACTTTTCGCCGGATTTCTCCAGGGCGCGTTGGAATCGCTCGTACATCTGCTCATCGCTGGCAAAGATGCCTGCATTCACATGGCCCAAAGCAACCACTACGGCACCGGTAAGCGTAGCTGCATCGATCAAATGGGTACAGCCAAGCTGCTTCGCGTAGCACAAGCCATCGGCGAGCACCAGCCGGCCTTCGGCGTCGGTGTTGATAATCTCAATCGATTTACCCGACATGGCAATCTGCACATCCCCCGGCTTCTGCGCCTTGCCCGAAGGCATGTTCTCGGTGGCGCAGATGACGGCGATCACCTTAGTTTTCGGCTTCAGCAGGGCAATGCCGCGCATGGCGCCGATCATGGCGGCGCCGCCGGCCATGTCATACTTCATTTTTTCCATGCCGTCGGCAGGCTTGATCGAAATGCCGCCGGTGTCGAACGTAATTCCCTTCCCCACGAGGCCCAGCACGGGCTTCTCCGGCACACCAGCTGGCTCGTATGTCATCACAATCAGTGCCGGCGGTTCGTCGGAGCCCTGCGCCACGCTCCAGAAGGCGCCCATCTTCATTTCTTTGATTTTGTCGGCGCCGTAAACTTCGCACTTTAAGCCAACTTCGGCACACATCTTTTTGGCGCGCTCGGCGAGGATGGTGGGCGTCATGCGGTTCGAGGGCTCGTTCACCAGATCGCGCGTGAAATTCTGCGATTCGCCGACGATCGTGGCTTCGGCGGCAGCTTTTTCGAGCGCAGCCTGATCGCCGCCGGTCACGACGGTCAGTTCGTCAATTTTCTGATCCTTGCGATCGCTGCGGTAATAATCGGGATCGAAATTTCCCACATGCGCGCCCTCGACGATGGCGCGCGTCGCTTCCCCGGCAGGAATGCCGGTCGGTGCAACGAAAGAAAAGCTGCGGATTCCCCGCGATTTCAGCGTGCGCACGGCGGTTCCAGCGATGCGGCGCAGTTCGTAGGCAGAAAACTTCTTCGCCGAGCCTCCGCCGATCAGCAGCAGCCGCTTGGCCTTTAATCCGGCGGGCTTGTGCAGCAGGTTGGTCTCAAACGATTTGCCTGTCAGCTCTCCACTGGCCAGCAGATCGGCAGCGACCGACTGCACGGCGGCATCCGCGGTGGCGACCTTCAGCTGTGGCTTCTTATCTTTCTGAGGCTGTCCGTTTTGCACAGGTTCGGCATGGTCGAGGACCACGGCGACCAGCGATTCGGTTTGAACGTCGGCGGGGGCAGACAAAGAGGTTGTCGTCTTCATAGTGGATTCTGTGTTGGATTGCAAACATCCAGTATCCACGGTGGGACGGGAATCGCGCAAGACGTGGGATCGTTCGGTAGTGACCCAGTTTGAATTTCAGTGGCTTAGAATCGTGTTCGCAGAAACTCGACAATAAGATGGCCGATGACCGCAGCTATCATAGCAATCTCAAAGTTGGAGCGAGTGAAAATGTCCGACAAGGCCCACATCAATCCGTTCTTTTGCCCCATCCCTGAATGTTCAAATTCCCCCATCAGCAGGTTCGTATAGAACAGAAAGAGAATAAAGCCGACTTCGATCACCATTCGCACCACGCGCTTTTTCATGGTCGCAGAATTATAAGCGTATCTTCACTTGCATGGCCCACGCGCCTGCCACGCTGACGCGTAGCTGCCGGGCGTCGTCACGATCTCTTTCAAAGTCCAAACGTGATCGCTCAAGTCACTGACCGTTGCGCGTCATCTGAGGGACTACGATCGTTCGTAAGCCAGCGGAACCGTCAGCTCGCAAGCGCGCTAGGAAAGCGGGTTTCGAAGTCGAGCAGGCCCACCCATTCCGGCGTAACGGTAATGCGCACCATCGAGGAGATCAGCGTGCGCAGCTGGCTCAACCAGGTTTGCGCGAGTTGCGGATCGAAATAGCGCTCGGCCGCCGCCGCATATTCGGGAACGATTCCAGCCACCGGCTCGAGCCGCGCCGTCCCGCGAATGAGCAGGACTTTGTGAGGAAAAGTGTTGTCGTCAATGGTCAACGCCACTTTAGGATTCTTCGCCAGGGCTTTCAATTTTGGCGCCTTGGGCGGAGTG
>CAYOUY010000007.1:0-3225 GCA_964407245.1 uncultured Acidobacteriaceae bacterium | reverse complement strand
GACTCCTGCTGCGTCCGATCGAGAGCCCGTTTCAGCAGGTCAACCGCCTCCGACTGCATAACCATGAGTCGCTTTAAGTAGGAGTTGATCAGTCCATCGAGCGGGGAAGTTTCTTCGCCGCCCGGTGAACGACGGAAGCGCGGCAGCTTTTTCGCAGGCGCATGCACGATCGGTTCCGAGTCCATCAAAACATTCATCAGACCAACACCCGCAATACCGTCTGCCAGGCAGTGATGCACGCGGACCACGAGGGCAGTGCGCTCACCTTCTACCCCTTGCAGCAGCGTGATGTCCCACAGGGGGTGCGTCCGGTCCATGACGTTGCTCAGAATCCTGGCAGCCGCTGCTTTCAACTCAGCGTCGCTTCCCCGTTCGAGCCTGACCTCGCGGATGTGGTTGCGGATATCGAATGCAGGATCATGCTGCCACGACGGAAGGCCAATATTTAAGGGAGGAACAACCACACGCTGGAAGTAGCGCGGGATGAGCGGAAGCTTGGAACTCACGAATGCCACGCAATCGGCAAGTGAAATGGTGCCGTCAAACACGGCGACGGAGGCGATGCTCAGGGGCATTCCCGGGCGTTCCAGGTAAAGAAAAAGTGCGTCTCCCCAGGACAGGCTGTCGTTCTCGTGGAGCTGCGGCATCGCCTCGCCTCAAGACAAGAATGAAAATCGTGGTGTCAGCTTCGCCAGCTTGAGCACCTTGTAAACCTCGATGTTGACGCCGCGCAACGCCAGCCTGACTCCCTTGCCGTCTGCGATCCCGGCGAGTTCTTCTATCGCTGCCACGGCAGCTGGGTCGACCCGCCACACGGGAGAAAAGTCCAGAACCATGTGGCCGTTGGCCGCGTCCAGCTTCTCACCCGCCTGACGCAGTGCCTGGACTATACCCTCGCCATCGACTTTAAATATCACCGCGATCGTTGCCATACGGGTTAGTCTTCCTCATGCTGTTTGTTGCCGAGAAGCACGCTTGGCTTCAGACCTTCCCTGGTAAGCACTCCAAAAAAGCTCCTGCAATTCGTTCAACAAAGGCATGCGAGGATTGGAGCGCCCGGAGGGATCCTCAAAAGCGATCTTCACCAAATCCGGCACAGCGCGCTCGAATTCTTCCCGGGAAATCTTCAAGTCAGCGATGGAGCGCGGGAATCCCAGCCGATCGAGTAGCTGGTTTATCGCCGCAATCAGGTTATGAACCTTTTCTTCAACTGTGCTCCCGCCCAGACCCAGCGAGTCGGCGATCATCGCGTATTTTTTGTGCGCGACATACGCCTTTTGGTTCGGCGAAGGCATGAACTTGGCGGGTACGGCCGCGTTGTAGGCGATGACGTGGGGAAGCATGAAGGCATTGGCCCGGCCGTGCGCGACACCGAAGCGGGCGCCGAAGGCGTGCGCGAGCGCGTGATTTACGCCCACAGACGCATTGGCAAAGGCCATCGCGGCAATACAGGCGGCGTTGTGCATCTGCGTGCGCGCCTCCTCATCGCGTGGATTCTCGAACGCGATGGGGAGATATTTAAACGCAAGCTGAATCGCCTGCATGGCGTTGGAATCGGTGTACGGCGAAGCGTAAATTGAAACCGCAGCTTCCAGGCCATGGGTCAGGCAATCGATGCCCGTGTCAGCGGTCAGGCCTTTCGGCATCGACATAACGAACTGCGGATCGACAATCGCGACGTCGGGAGTGAGCGAATAGTCAGCCAGGGTGACCTTGCGCCCGCTGTGCTTGTCGAACATGACGGCGAAGGGAGTGACCTCGCTCCCCGTGCCGCTGGTAGTCGAGATGGCAATCAGGCGTGCACGGTTCGTCTTTTCGCTTGGATATCGGACCACACGCTTGCGGATATCGAGGAAGGGTGCAGCCAGTTCCTTCAAGTCCGCCTGCGGAGATTCGTAAAGGAGCTTCATGATCTTCGCCGCATCGATCACGGAGCCGCCGCCGAGCGCGATAATCTGGTCTGGATGGTAGAGACCGAGCATTCCCACTCCCTCCATGACCACCTTGGCCTCGGGCTCCGCGTCGGGAATGACTGAGACGTGAACATGCGTTTCCGCGGGAAGGCAGCGGCGGACAGTATCCACATGCCCGATCTGCTCGAGCGGCGGGTTGGTAAGGATAATCGTGCAACGCGACGGAAACTCCCGCAGATTCTCCGCCGCATTCATGTTGAAGTAGATCTGGTTGGGAACGCGAAACCACATATGCGCCGGTGTCCTTCGCGCCACGCGCTTGATGTTCAGATAATGGTAGACGTTGACGTTGTCCGTCGTGCTGTTGCCGCCGCCGGTGCCGCAACCAAAAGAGAACGTCGGCACCATGTCGTTGTAAACGCCGCCAAGGGCCCCAATCGATCCTGGGGAATTGACGATGATCCGTCCCGTGTTGATCATCTCGCCGAATTTTCCGATGATGTCGTTGTTCGACGAAAAGATGACGGCAGTGTGGCCCAACCCGCCGGCATGGTTCACGTCCACACAAACTCTGAGGGCCTCATCCGAAGATTTCGCGCGGTAAACGGCAAGCACCGGACACAGTTTCTCGGCTGATAGCGGATGCTCGCGGCCTACGCCTTGAATGGGCGCAATGAGCAGCTTGGTATGGGGCTTCACGGAGAGCCCAATCACGCGCGCGATGTCGGTAGCTTTTTGCCCGACGGACATAGGCCTCATGAATCCGGTAGCCGGATCAATGACGGTGGCCCCCAGTAGCGCGGTCTCCTGCTCGTTGCAGATGTGCGCACCCAAGTCGGCAAATTTCTTCAGCACCGAGTCATAGATTTCATCGTCAATTACAACCGTCTGCTCGGAGGCACAAATCGTTCCGTTATCGAAGGTCTTCGAAGTGATAATGTCCACCACGGCCATGTCCAGATCCGCAGTCTTCTCCAGATAAACCGGGGTATTCCCCGGCCCGACTCCCAATGCTGGCTTGCCTGAGCTGTAAGCTGCCTTCACCGCACCGGGACCACCGGTGGCATCAATCAGACCCACATCCTTATGCTTCATGAGATAAGCATTGTCCTGCAGGTCGTGTGACTCGAGGCAGGTGAAAACTCCTTCCGGAGCGCCGTGCTTCACCGCTGTTTCATACATGATTCGCACGGCCTCGGAGCAGCAGCGCCACGCGTTCGGGTGGGGACTGAAAATGACTGCGTTCCGAGTCTTGATGGCCATGATGCACTTGAAGAGGACCGTCGAGGTGGGATTCGTAATCGGGGTGAGG
>CAYOUY010000006.1:0-3054 GCA_964407245.1 uncultured Acidobacteriaceae bacterium | reverse complement strand
GCTGAAGTTCAGCGTGGGATCGAGCCACCCGTAGAGCTTGGTGCGGCTCCTGGCCTGGTTGATGGCGGTCATCAGCGGATAGCTGTTGGAGTCGGGCTCGCCGATTACCGGCGAGCCGCCGTAGGACCAGTCGGAGTTGGGGAAGGGCGGCGAATCGAGCGGCGAGGGAGGCCCACGGCGCTGTGGAGCCGGCCCCGACGCGGCCGTCCCGTGCCAATCCTGGCGGTAAAAGTCAGCCCAGCGGGCAAAGAACCTTTTCGTCTCCGGGATCGAGCGCGTAGGAGCGTCGGGGAGTTGAGAAGGATCCTCGCCGGCTTGCCCGCGGCAGAGACTGAAGGACGACAATACGAAAACCACAAATAGCCGGAACAACGATTGACGACGGTACCAATGATCCGGGAGTGTGACATGCAAGGTTATGGTCATCAGCCGCATCCGGTTCGATCCGGACCACCATAGTCTGGCAACCGGTGCCCACGCGCGGCACAAGAGCTGCAACTGAATGGTGAAGGGCAATCACTCTACCGCAGGGGTGGGGGCCGCGCAAAGTCATGGTGTCTACTAACGATCCGGGTGGTAAGGAGATTGACCAGCAGCAACGACCAAGCGTGTTATGGTGTCTGTCATTGGACACTGGGACCAGCAGGCGTCGTCAGCAACGGCATCTCCACTCGATTCAGGCGTTCCCGCTTGCCGGATCGGACACCGGCGATCCACTGGTCGTCGAGCTGGGCGTCGTGCCCGGCGCCATGCCATGCTCATGCCCCGCTCCCTGGCGAAAAGTCCGTTTTGTATAATCGCCGCATCACTCCCAAGGAGCTCATTTGGCGCAGGCAGAAATCGGCATTATCGGCGGCAGCGGTTTGTATTCCATGCCCGGGCTCACCGATACCCGACCCTTCCCGGTTGATACTCCCTTCGGCCAGCCCTCGGAAGCTTACGTTCTGGGCACGCTGGAGGGCCGCCGCGTGGCTTTTCTCGCGCGCCACGGAGTTGGGCATCGCGTCATGCCGAGCGAGCTGAACTTCCGTGCCAACATCCACGGCTTCAAACAGCTCGGCGTGGAGCGCATCGTGTCAATCTCCGCCGTGGGGTCACTGAAGGAAGAGCATCGGCCACTCGACTTCATCATTCCTGACCAGTTTTTCGACCGTACCTCGAAGCGCATCTCGACCTTCTTCGGCGATGGCGTCGTCGCCCACGTCGCTTTTGCCGATCCGGTTTGCCCCGAGGTTTCGGGCGTACTTGAATCCGCTTGCCGCAAAGCCGGTGTGAATGCGAAGCGCGGTGGGACGTATCTCTGCATGGAAGGCCCGCAGTTTTCGACCAAGGCGGAGTCAAACGTCTATCGCAGCTGGGGCGCGGACATTATCGGCATGACCAACCTGCAGGAAGCCAAGCTGGCGCGCGAGGCTGAGATCTGCTATGCCACGCTTGCCATGGTCACCGATTATGATTGCTGGCATCCGGCGCACGAATCGGTCACGGCCGAGCAGGTGGTCGCGAACCTGCAGAAGAACGCGGAGAATGCCGCCAAAGTTGTGCGCCACACGGTTGCCGGGATACCGAAAACGCGTGGTTGCAAGTGCGGGCAGGCGCTGGCCACGGCCATCCTGACGGCGCGCGACAAGATTTCGCCCGCGGCCCGCGCCAAACTCCGCCTGTTGCTCGACAAATATCTGGGCAAGCCGGAGGGAGCCTAGCAGTGTCGCTGTTAGTCGTAGGATCGATCGCGTTCGACAGCATCAAGACTCCCCACGGGCATGTGGATCGCATTCTGGGCGGCTCCGCCGCGTACTTCGCGCTGGCGGCAAGTTACTTCACCGACGTGCGAATGGTGGCCGTAGTCGGAGACGATTTCACCTCCGAGCATGAAGCCGTCCTCAAGCAGCGCGGTGTAGACACCGAAGGCATCGAGCGCGCCCGCGGCCAGACATTCTTCTGGTCGGGCGAATACGGCGAAAATTTCAACGAAGCCAAAACCCTGGCCACCGAGTTGAACGTCTTCCAGAATTTCCACCCGCAGATTCCGCCGAAATACCTCGACAGCGAATTTCTCTTCCTCGCCAATATTGATCCTTTGCTGCAGGCTGGTGTGCGGCGGCAAATGAGCAAGACGCGCCTGGTGGGCGGCGACACCATGAATTACTGGATCAATCGTAAGCCGCAGGAACTTGGCGAGACGCTGAAACTCATCGACGTGCTGCTGATCAACGACACCGAGACCAAAATGCTCTCCGGCGATTCCAGCCTGCCGCGCGCCGCAAACAAAGTGCTGGCTCACGGGCCGCGCGGCCTCGTGGTAAAGCACGGCGAGTACGGCGCCACGATTTTCTTTCGCGAGGGTGCGTTCGGTATCGGCAGCCATCCCTTCCGCGCGCCCGCTCTCCCGATTGAAGAAGTGCGCGATCCCACCGGCGCCGGCGACTCCTTTGCCGGCGGCTTCATGGGATACATCGCTTCGCAGGGCGTCCTGAATCGCGAGGTACTCAAGCGCGCCATGTTCTACGGCGGTGTGATGGGATCGTTCGCCGTCGAGTGCTTCGGACCTGAGCGGCTGACCAGCCTGACGCGGGAGGAGATCGAAGCCCGGTTCCAAATCTTCCGCGAGCTCACGCATCTGGACCACGAAAGCTGAACAAATCACCAAGAGAAAACTTTCTCGTTGGAGTCACGTGCCAGGACGGGACCTTACTCGGGCCGTTGACGTTTATCTTTGACTTGGACCTCAGCCCTGAATCCCGCAGTGGCTAAAGCCCGCCTGTCTTATGTACCCTGACGGCACGGCTGAAGCCGTGCCCGACACGTGATCACCCACGAGAACGCCTCGTCCGCCCGCCCGAACGGGTCCCTGCACGTAGCCGCGCTGGCCGCTGCGGTTTCCCTTGCGTTCTTCCTCAATTTCTACTCCCAGGGCGCGATCCTGCTCTATGGCGACGCAGTAGCGCACATCCACATCGCTCGTCGCGTCTTCGATTCCATCACGCCCGGACCACTGCGCCTGGGGACGGTGTGGCTGCCGCTGCCGCACATTCTGATGATGCCGTTTTTGGT
>CAYOUY010000005.1:0-2220 GCA_964407245.1 uncultured Acidobacteriaceae bacterium | reverse complement strand
ACCTGGAAGACCCCGCTGCGCAGATTCATGTCCAGGTCGAAGATGATCTCCGCAGTTTCGCCCGCGCTCAGATTCAAGGGCCGATTCGCCAGCAGGCGGCTGGTCGCAGTATTGAAAACCTGTTGCCCGTCGGAAGTTTGGATCAGGATGGCGGCATGCGCATCGCGGATGTCCCGCACCGCCCTCAGTTCGATGGCGAGCGTGAGGCCGTCCCCAGGATCGAAAACTTCGCGCTCCTCGCCGGATGCGCCCGTCAGCCGGGCATCGAGGATTTCGATGTTTTCGTTGCTGGGCGCCTCGTCATAAAGCCCGTGATACTTCTGGATGGCGGAGGCAACATCCCCCTGGAACAGCATTTCTCCCTTGCGCAAGACCACGGCACGCTGACACAGGCTGCTCACCGCGGTCATGTCGTGGGAGATGAAGATCAGGCTGGTTCCCTTATGGGTGAACTCGCGCATCTTCTGGAAGCATTTCTGCCGGAAGTGATAATCGCCGACGCTCAAGACCTCATCCACGAGGAGAATGTCGGGATCAACGTGGGCCGCGACGGAAAACCCGAGGCGGGCGAACATCCCCGAGGAATAGCGTTTCACGGGCGTGTCGAGAAACTCCGACAGTCCGGAGAATTCCACGATCTCATCAAACTTGCGCTCGATTTCGGCCCGCTTCATGCCGAGAATCGTGCCGTTCAGATAAATGTTTTCGCGGCCGGTCAGGTCGGGATGGAACCCGGCGCCCAGTTCGATCAGAGCGCCCAACCTTCCCTGCACAAAAATGGAGCCCAAGTCAGGTTTGAGGATGCCGCTGAGCAATTTGAGAGCGGTGGTTTTGCCCGAGCCGTTGGGGCCGATCAGAGCCAGAGCCTCTCCCCGTGGCAGTTCGAACGACACGTCGCGCAGCGCCCAGAATTCCTTCTTCTGCAACTGGTCGCGGTGATTGGACGAGAACAGCCAGCGTCCCATGGAAGGAATCAGGTCGCGCAGCGAGTCGAACCGCTCACCGCGGGTGAATTTTTTCCAGATACTGCGGAACGCTAAAGAGGTCTCCGACATGCTCTCCCCTGCATCAGATGCTTTCTGCGAATGCGGCCTCGGCGCGGCGAAACACCTTCCACGCCAGCAGAGAACCGCAGAGGGCCCACACCGCCGAATAAATGAGCCAGGGGAGTTGCGGCGGACGGCCCAGAATGATGACGTTGTTCAGACATTCAAGAATGGCGCCGATCGGATTCAGCAATACCACCGGCGCCCACTTCCCAAGCTTGCTCGCCGAATAGAAGACGGGAGTGAAAAAGATGCCGTAGGTCAGGAACACTTCCACCAGGTATTTCACATCGCGGAAGAACAGGTTGGCGCAAGCTAGAAACAAAGAGCAGCCCACGGCGAGCGCGATCAATAGAACCAGGAGCACCGGAACCCACAGCACTTGCCGGTTCATCCCCACGCGCAGTATGGCCAGAATCACGGCCAGAACGCCGCCGGCCACAGCGAAGTCAAACAGGTTCGCGAAGACGGAGGCAATGGGGAGGATCTCACGCGGGAAATAGATCTTGGTGACCAGCTCTTTGTTCGATACCAGGCTATTGGTGCCGAAGCGGATGGCGGCAACGCAGAAAGCCCACGGCACCGCCTTGACGGCGACGGAAAGGACGTCGAGCTTGTTGATGGGGCGGCCCGACAGCGTGGACACGGCCACCATCACGATCAGCCCCGAGCCGATGATGAGGACCGGCATCAGGATCGCCCAGAAAAAGCCCATGACCGACTGCTTGTAACGGATCTTGATGTCGCGCCAGATCAGCATCAGCATCAAGTCCTTGTATTGCAGCAGGCCCTCCTGCCGCTTGACCACGGGCTTGCGGGTCTCGTGCGCGGCAGTGGCTACCAATGTCGGCTGCGTGGTTGCGCTCATAGTTGATTTTCCCCTCTCTGCGCTTGCGCTTCCGCCGTCTCGAGCCTCATAAGAAGGGATGGACTTTCCAGTAGAAAGCCAGCTCCGCCAGGCACGCCAGCACGGCAATGATGCTGCCCACGGCGATGTGCATCCTATGGCTGCGGCGCTGCGCGGGGGTTTCGATGAGGGGGATGGTCGCCAGCAGCGAAAGGCTTGCCGGCATCATCCCCTTGATTTCGCTTTCCGACTTGACGGTGGCGTTCATCGTGTCGACGCCGACCGCCAGTGCGATGCAGGCCCCCAGCGCCCCAAACAGGGCGCCCA
>CAYOUY010000004.1:0-1644 GCA_964407245.1 uncultured Acidobacteriaceae bacterium | reverse complement strand
TCCGCCGCTGCCATCGCCCGTTGCGCGGCCGGCAGCAATGGCGTAGGGCCGGGAGTAAAAAGACGCGTCTTTCTTAGCATCCTCGCATGATACCGCATTTTGATTGAGGTTCGGGTGGTCGGGCGATCGGGTGATCTGTTTCAAAATGACCCGATCGCCCGATCTCCCGATCACCCGATCTGCAATCGCTCAAGTCCGCTCGTATAATCGCCACATGTCGATTCCCGAACAAATCCAGAAAGACCTGACCGCGGCCATGCGCGCCCGCGAAGAGCTGCGCCTTTCGACGCTGCGTATGGTGAAGGCGGCGTTCAAGAACAGGGAGATTGAAAAGCGCGCGCCGCTCGACGAAAAAGAGGCGCTGGCGGTGCTCAGCACACTGATCAAGCAGCGCAAGGATTCGATCGAGCAGTTCACCCGCGGCGGCCGTCAGGAGCTGGCCGACAAGGAAGCGGCCGAGATTCGCATCATCGAGTCCTACATGCCGCGCGCCGCCGGCGAGGAGGAAATCGCGAGCACCGTCCGCGCCGCCATCGCCGAAATGGGCTCGCCGACGATGAAGGACATGGGCTCGGTGATGAAGAACGCCATGGCCCGCTTCGCCGCTGCCGGCACCCGCGTGGATGGAAAACAGGTAAGCGAGACCGTCAAGCGGGAATTATCGGGAAAGTAACCAGGCAGTGTGCGGTTCACACATCACACCGCCGATGTCGACACGCTGGCGGTCGACGTCCATCAGTTTGCCGTTCTTCTCCTTCTTTGCTGCCCAGACCCAGCGGCAGTCGCTCCCCGGAGGCGCCACCGGGTCCTCGGTCAGCGATTGTTCCCAAATCGGTTCGAGGTGGCCGTTTGTCCACGCGTAAACATCCTCCACGTAGCATCGCTCGGAACAGATGATGTTCTTGCGCGCGAACACGGTCTTGCTGTCCGGATCGGGGACCGGGTTGGTCAAATGCGAGAGCTCTTCCGAAAGGACGAACTTCTGCGTCGCCGGATCATACAGCCAGATGCAGTAGGAAGAATTGTTGGTGCGCGGATCGAAGGCAACCCGCATCATCAGGTCGGGATAGCCATCGAAATTAAAGTCCTCTTGCGTTAACTCGCCCAGCCCGTTTTCGCGCGGAACGGCCTGGCTCGTGCAGATCTCGAGCGACTGCACTTGCTTATCATCGCGGTCGACCAGCACTTGCCGGATCTTTCCCGCAGGATCAGTGGCGTAGCTGAAGTGAAACTGCGGTGCTGATAGAGGCGCGAATGGCGGAGGCGGCTTTTTCATTGGGTTGGCCGGGCCCTGAGCGCACAGCGAAACTGTGACGAGGACAGTAGAGGCCAGACCGAAGATTGTGGCGCGAGCCATTCTCTATATTGGATGCATGAGAGCAGAACCAAGTTCCTGTGGGCGCGTCAAGCGATGGCTGCCGAATTGCGACGATAAATAAATCCGCGTAGATCCGCGTGAATCCGCGGCGAAAAGAAGTTGTACACTGCGCTCGTGGGCACAGGCGATCAGCTCGGGCTGACCTTCCAGGTCGCTGCGGCGCGCCGGGTGTGGCGCGTTGCCGATCTGGTCAGCGCGGCGCGCACTGCGCTCGAGCGCGAATACACGGACGTCTGGGTGGAAGGCGAGATTTCGAACTTCCGCCC
>CAYOUY010000003.1:0-10906 GCA_964407245.1 uncultured Acidobacteriaceae bacterium | reverse complement strand
CGCCGCTTTGCCGGCTACTTGACTCACGCCACTCACCACGACCCAAAGAAATATCCGTTCCTGTTCTGGACCTTCTGGGGCATGACCACGCTATTGGTCAGCACCTTTGTCTTTAGTGGCGTTCACACCCTGTTGTGGCTTCCCAAAGCTCTCCAGATGCGCCGCGAACTCCGCGCCGAGGAAGCGCGCGCAGCAGCGAAAGAAACGGGCTCGTCGCAAATCGAACCGAACGCTGACCGCAAGGATGGCAACCATGCTGGCTGATCTGGAACGTCGGAGCGCGGAAGTGCAAACTAGCCACACCCCGCGCGCGACCGGCACAGAAAGGCAGCGTCCCGAGCGCGAATTCGTTCGTTTCACCCGCTTGCAGCGCGCTCTTCACGCCTGCATGATCATCAGCTTCCTCAGCCTGGCCACCACCGGCCTGACTCTGAAATTCTCGTACACGAGGTGGGCCGCGATGGTCTCGCGCTTTCTCGGCGGATTCCAGGTCGCCGGCTTTATCCATCGCAGTGCCGCCGTTCTGATGTTCGCAGTTTTCGTCACTCACTTATACAGCCTCGTGAAACTCAAGAAAGAGGAATACAAATCCTGGCGCGCCCTGATCCTGGGTCCGGACACCATGCTGCCCACACCTCAAGACCTGAAACAGTTCATCGCCACGGTGCGTTGGTTTATCGGAATGGGCCCGCGTCCGCAATACGGACGCTGGACCTACTGGGAGAAATTCGATTATTTCGCTGTGTTTTGGGGAATCGCGGTCATCGGTTCGACCGGTCTGACCCTGTGGTTTCCGATCTTTTTCACGCGCTTCATACCCGGCTCATTTATTAACGTCGCCACTGTCATTCACAGCGACGAGGCTCTGCTGGCCACGGGCTTCATTTTCACCGTGCACTTTTTCAACACTCATTTGCGGCCGGAAAAGTTTCCCATGGATACGACCATCTTTACCGGCCACATGCCCCTGGCCGAACTGAAGCGCGACAAGCCTTTGGAATACGAATCTCTGCTGAACTCGGGCCGTCTGGAGGAACAGATGGAAGAGCCACAGCCGGAGATTGTGGTGCGTACGATCCGGTTCCTTGCCTGGATCGCGCTCAGTATCGGTTTCAGCATCGTGATCTGGATCATTTACGCGATGCTGTTTGCATACAAGTAGCGCTGCCGGTCGCCCCCGACGCGACCCGCAGACGCTACAAGGAGCATGTCATGAGAGCCGTAAAACATCTCCGCCGGCTGGTGGGCGCGGGATCATTCTTCGTCCTTTTCTTCGTCTTC
The DNA here is from genome assembly GCA_964407245.1 of uncultured Acidobacteriaceae bacterium. Classification (GTDB taxonomy): domain Bacteria; phylum Acidobacteriota; class Terriglobia; order Terriglobales; family Acidobacteriaceae; genus Sulfotelmatobacter. The sequence continues at coordinate 9,625 of CAYOUY010000003.1, read as the reverse complement.
GCTCCTGGCCACTCCTGGGCGTCACCGGCGTCGGATCAGGATTGTCTGGTATGCCACGGCGAAGCCGGCATGAAGTCTGATTCCGGCCGCAGTCTGCATATCGATGCACCCAAGTTCAAAGCCAGCATGCACGCCGCTCTGGGATGCACCGACTGTCACGCCGGCGTGAAGGAATATCCGCATCCCAAGAAGATGCAGCTCCCCAAATGCTCCACTTGCCACGAAGATCCGACCAGGCAGATGCCCAGGAGCGTCCACGCGGTTCTGGGCGATGGCGCTGCCGCCTGCGCGAGTTGCCACGGCCAGGCCCACGAAGTGCAGGAGGCAGCCAAGATCGTGCCGCAGCAATGCGCCAGCTGCCACGAAGATGCGGTCCACGGCTACCAGGTTGGCGTCCATGCCGCGGCCCGCAAGGACGGTGACGGACAAGCTCCGACCTGCACCTCATGCCACGGCAGCCCTCACCAGATTCTGGCGGCCGACGACCCCAACTCTCCGGTCAACCACGTTCGTATCCCCGCGACCTGCGCCCAATGCCACGGGCAAAAGTTCGTGATGGAGCGCGCCGGATTCAGCACCCAGCCTTTCTATTCGTATGAAGAGAGCGTGCACGGCAAAGCAGTAGCGGCGGGATCCACCAAGGCTGCCGTTTGCACCGACTGTCACGGCGTGCACGAGATTCGGCCGGCGAGCGACGACAAGTCCTCTATCTTCAAGTTCAACGTTCCCGCCACCTGCGCCAAATGTCATAGCGCTGTGGAGCAGGAGTTCATGCAGAGCATTCACGGCCAGGCCATCCGGCACGGCAACTCGCAGGCGCCGGTCTGCACCGATTGTCACGGCATTCACTCCATCAAGTCGCACGTCGATCCCAATTCCTCCGTCGCAGCGCAAAATCTGGCGCGCACCACCTGCGGCAAATGTCACGAAGGCGTGCGGCTTTCGCAGGAATTGGGCCTGGAGGGCCGCCGCGCCACGACGTATCTCGCCAGTTATCACGGCCTCGCAGCCCGGGGTGGATCGCAAGTCGTGGCCAACTGCGCCAGCTGTCACGGTGTGCACAACATTCTGCCTTCGAGCGATCCTCGTTCCACCATCAATCAGGCCAATCTCGCCCGGACGTGCGGCCAGTGCCATCCCGGTGTCACCGAAAAATTTACCAGCTCTAAGGTTCACGTGGATGCGCCGCTTTCGGCTGACATCGGCAGTAAGGCTGTGCGCTGGATTCGGGAGTTCTACCTGGGCATGATCTTCGCCGTCATCGGCGGCATGCTCGTGCACAACCTGATCATCTGGCGCGCCAAACTGATCGCCCGGCGCCGGACCGAACATGAATTCGTCGAGCGCATGCCGCTGCGCTTCCGGTGGCAGCACGCCGCTTTGCTCAGCAGCTTCATCGTGCTGGTGCTCACCGGCTTTGCCCTGAAATTCCCCGATTCCTGGTTCGCCTCGATGCTCTCGCTGGGCGAGGCCAACCGGCATCTGCTGCACCGTGTCGCCGCCGTGGTGCTGATTGCCGTCAGCCTCTACCACCTGTTCGACGGCCTTCTGACTCGCGAAGGGCGCAGACTGGTCCGCGATCTGTTCCCCACGCTGGACGATGCTCGCAGCGCGTGGCAGAATCTTTCCTACTATCTCGGCCTGACGTCGCGGAAGCCCGAGTTTCCGCGGTTCACCTACGCCGAGAAAGCCGAGTATTGGGCGCTGGTCTGGGGCATGATCGTCATGGCTCTGACCGGCATCATGCTGTGGGCGAAGGTGTCAGTGGGAAACCATCTGCCGCGCTGGTGGCTTGATATCGCAACCGCAATTCACTTTTACGAGGCTGTGCTGGCGACTCTCGCCATCATCGTCTGGCATTTCTACCAGGTCTTCCTCGATCCTGACGTCTATCCAATGAACTGGGCCTGGTGGGACGGAAAAATGTCGGCACACCACTATCACGAGGAGCACGGCCTGGATCGCGGGACCTTGCAGGATGCGGCTCTGACCGAGATTTCCGACGGCAGCCTCGACACCATCGTTGCTGGACAATCCGACTCCGCCGAGGTCAAACATGGACAATGAGAAGACTCCACCGCTCGAGGTGGAGCCCTGGCACTGGTCGCGCATGCTGTTGCGCAATCCCGTCAGCCTTGCGGGGGTCGCGCTAACGATTGTCAGCGTCGCGAACATTTTCATTTTCGTCTTGATCGACGCCATCGCGGTCAAACCCAGCCCTTACGTCGGAATTCTGGCTTACATGGTCTCCCCAGGTTTCATGATCCTGGGGATGCTCCTCATGCTCGCCGGAGTGTTGCTCGAGCGCCACAAGCACCTGGCGCCCTCCGCCTTCTACCCCCGTGTCGACCTGAACGACGCTACCCAACGCAGCGCTGTCGTCTCATTCGTCACATTTCTCGTGGTCTTCGTCGCGGTTAGCTCAGCCGGCAGTTACAAAGCCTACGAGTTCACCGAATCCACGTCGTTTTGCGGCCAGCTCTGCCACACCGTGATGATCCCGGAATACACGGCGTATCAGCTCTCGCCCCATGCCCGTGTGGCTTGTGCGGAATGCCACGTCGGAGCCGGTGCCACCTGGTTTGTGAAATCCAAGCTCTCCGGCACACGGCAGGTGTTCGCCACCGTGTTCAACACTTTTCCCCGGCCCATCCCTTCGCCGGTGCACAACCTGCGCCCCGCCCAGGAAACCTGCGAACAGTGCCACTGGCCCAAGAAGTTTTACGGCGCGCAGCTTAAAGTTTTTTCGCACTACGGCGACGACGAGAAGAACACGCTGCACCAGATCCGCATGCTGATCAAGACCGGCGGCGGCGATCCCGCCACCGGCGCGCCCGAAGGCATTCACTGGCACATGAACATCGGCAACAAAATTGACTACGTGGCGGCCGATGAGAAACGGCAAATCATTCCCTACATTCACGTCGAAGACATGCAGGGCCGGGTCACCGAGTATTACGCCAAGGATTCAACTCTGACCAAAGACCAGATCCAGGCCCAAGTCGCCAAGGGGGCAACGCATCACATGGATTGCGTGGACTGCCACAACCGTCCCACGCACATCTACGTTCCGCCCGACCTCGCCGTGGACCAGTCGCTGCTCGCCCGCCGCATCGACGCTGCCCTCCCCTTCCTCAAACAACAGGCCGTTACGGTGCTGACCGCAAACTACAAGACCAGCGACGAAGCCATGCGCGGGATCGCCAGCGGCTTACAGGATTTCTACGAGAAGAAATATCCCGACGTGGCCAAGACGAAGCAACTCGAGATTCGCAACGCTGTGACCGAGATTCAGGCAATCTTCGGCCGCACCACCTTCCCCGACATGAAGCTGAACTGGCAGACCCACCCCAACAACCTGGGACACTATTACTATCCCGGCTGCTTCCGTTGCCACGATGGCCAACATGTCAGCCCCGACGGCAAGGTGATCACTAGAGACTGCAACCAGTGCCACACCATGATGTCGGAGACGGAAGGCACGGCCACGGCGGCGATTCCCTCTGCCCCTCCGTTCCAGCATCCTGTGGATATCGGCGACCTGACCCAGGTCAATTGCGCCGACTGCCACACCGGCGGCACCGGGCCGTAGGTCCATTGATTCTGAGGGCGTGTCCGCCTTGTACGGGACGAGATGCGCACTGAGTTTTGAGTTCTCCTCACCCGCCCGGCAGGGAATGCAGTTCCCCTTCGCGGAAAAGTGTGATTCTAATCACACCCCCCTGTGAACCTGGGTCACGACATATCCCCCTCCTGTCCTGCATCCTGAACCTATCGCAGCGGTTACGCCCGTAGCCGCCGATAAGTCTGATTGGGGGATGTCATGAAGCGCAAATTCAAGACCATGGACGGCAATGAGGCCGTCGCGCATGTCGCATACCGCGTAAGCGAAATTATCGCGATTTACCCCATCACCCCTTCCTCGCCCATGGGCGAGTGGGCCGACCAGTGGGCCTCCGAAGTGGTGCCGAACGCCTGGGGAAGCGTGCCCCATGTGATTGAGATGCAAAGCGAAGGCGGCGCCGCGGGCGCTGTCCACGGCGCACTGCAGACCGGCTCGCTGGCCACCACATTTACGGCCTCCCAGGGCCTGCTGCTGATGATCCCGAACATGAACAAGATTGCGGGCGAGCTGACCCCGACCGCGTTTCACGTTTCCGCGCGCACTGTAGCCACGCACGCGCTCTCGATTTTCGGCGACCACTCCGACGTCATGTTTTGCCGCACCACTGGCTTTGCCATGCTGTGCTCAAATTCGGTACAGGAAGCGATGGATCTCGCCCTGATCGCGCACGCGTCGTCGCTGGAAACCCGCATTCCGTTCCTTCATTTCTTCGATGGATTCCGCACCTCTCACGAAGTCAACAAGATCGAAATGCTCGAGGACGACGACATCCGGGCCATGATCAACATGGACCGCGTCATCGAACACCGAGAGCGGGCTCTTTCGCCCGATCATCCCGTGCTGCGCGGCACGGCGCAGAATCCCGACGTCTTCTTCCAGATTCGCGAGACCGCCAACTCGTACTACGACGCGGCTCCGGCCAAGGTGCAGGCGGTGATGAACAAGTTCGCCGAGCTCGTCGGGCGCCAGTATCGCTTGTTCGACTACGTTGGCGCCCCGGATGCCGAGCGCGTCATTGTCATGATGGGCTCCGGCGCGGAAGTCGCGCACGAAACCGTCGACTATCTCAACGCCAGCGGCGAAAAAGTCGGCCTGCTGAAGGTTCGCCTGTATCGGCCGTTCTGCGTGAGGTCGTTCATCGAAGCCCTCCCCGCCACCGTCCGCCAGATCGCTGTTCTCGACCGCACCAAGGAGTCCGGCGCCATCGGCGAACCGCTCTATCTCGACGTGGTGAACGCGCTGCACGAAGGCCCACGTGTAGCCCCGGACGCATTCGTCCGGGGCGCGGACAAAGTCCGCGTGATCGTCGGCGGCCGTTACGGCCTGTCATCGAAGGAATTCACTCCCGCCATGGTGAAGGCCGTTTATGACAACCTGAAGCAGCCACAACCCGATCGTCCAATAAAAGATCACTTCACCGTTGGCATCAACGACGACGTCACCCACACCAGCCTCGACTACGACCCGAAATTCTCGACCGAGCCCGACAGCGTGATCCGTGCCATGTTCTACGGCCTGGGCGCTGACGGCACCGTCGGTGCGAACAAGAACTCGATCAAGATCATCGGTGAGAACACCGACAACTACGCCCTGGGATACTTCGTCTACGACTCGAAGAAATCGGGCGCCATGACCGTCTCCCACCTGCGTTTCGGCCCACAGCCGATCAAGTCGAGCTACCTAGTCTCGAAAGCAAACTTCGTCGCCTGCCATCAGTGGATCTTCCTCGAGCGCTACGACATGCTCAGCGCACTGGTCGAAGGCGGCGTTTTCCTGCTCAATAGCCCGTTCAGCAAAGACGAGGTCTGGGACCACCTGCCGCGCGAAGTGCAGGAACAGTTGATCTCCAAGAAAGCCAAGTTCTACGTCATTGACGCCTACAAAGTCGCAAAAGACGCCGGCATGGGCTCGCGCATGAACGTCATCATGCAGGTCTGCTTCTTCGCGATTTCGAAAGTTCTTCCCGGCGACGAAGCCATTGAAGCCATCCGCCAATCCATTCGTGATACCTACGGCAGGAAGGGCGAAGAAGTCGTGGCCAAGAACATGCGCGCCGTCGATGAAACGCTGGCGCACTTGTTCGAAGTGAAGATTCCCGCCAGCGTCACCAGCAAAATCGAAATTCCCGGCGTCTTCCCCGGCGCGCCCAGGTTCGACCGCGAGGTGCTGGGCGCCATTTACGCCGGCAAGGGAGACGAACTTCCCGTCAGCGCATTCACCTGCGACGGCACCTTCCCCACCGGCACCGCCCGTTGGGAAAAGCGCAACCTGGCCCTCGAAATTCCCGCGTGGGACACGAAAATCTGCATCCAGTGCGGCAAATGCGCCATGGTCTGCCCGCACGCTGTAATACGCATTAAGGTTTATGAGAAGGAAGCCCTCGCCAACGCTCCCGTCACATTCAAGTCCTGCGACGTCCGCGACAAGGAGTGGGCCGGCATGAAGTACACCATCCAGGTCGCGCCCGAAGACTGCACCGGGTGCGGCGTCTGCGTCGACGTTTGCCCGGTGAAGAACAAGAGCGAAGTGCGGCTCAAAGCCATCAACATGGTTCCGCAGCCGCCGCTGCGCGCCCCCGAAAGCGAGAACTGGGAATTCTTCCCAAGATTCCCGAACTCGACCGCCGCAAGATCAAGGCTGGAACCATCCGCCAGCAGCAAATCCAGGAACCGCTGTTCGAGTTCTCCGGCGCCTGTGCCGGCTGCGGCGAAACTCCCTATCTGAAGCTGATTACGCAATTGTTCGGCGACCGCACCATCATCGCCAACGCCACCGGGTGCTCCTCGATTTATGGCGGCAACCTGCCCACCACTCCGTGGGCCAAGAACGCCGACGGCCGCGGACCGGCATGGTCCAACTCTCTGTTCGAAGACAACGCCGAATTCGGACTCGGCTTCCGCATCTCCATCGACAAGCAGACCGAATATGCCCGCGAACTGGTTCTCTCCCTCGCCGACAAAATTGGTGACGACCTGGCCGGGGCGATCCTCCACGCCCCACAGAAGGACGAAGCCGACATCTACGAGCAGCGCCAGCGCGTCGACATCCTTAAGGAGCGGCTGAACCTGCTGACTTCCCCGCAAGCGCGGCAGTTGCTTGCCCTCGCCGACATGCTGGTGAAAAAAAGTGTTTGGATCGTCGGCGGCGACGGCTGGGCCTACGACATCGGCTACGGCGGCCTCGATCACGTCCTCGCCAGCGGCCGCAACGTCAACATTCTCGTCCTCGACACCGAGGTCTACTCCAACACCGGCGGCCAGGCTTCGAAGGCTACGCCGCGCGCCGCGGTCGCAAAATTCGCCGCCGGCGGCAAGCCCGGTCCGAAAAAAGACCTTGGACTCATGGCCATGAGCTACGGCAATGTTTATGTCGCCAGCGTTGCCATGGGCGCCAAAGACGAACACACGCTCAAAGCGTTCCTCGAGGCCGAGGCTTACGACGGGCCCAGCATCATCATCGCGTACTCGGCGTGCATCGCCCACGGCGTAGACATGACCACCTCCATGACCGATCAGAAAGTCGCCACCGAGTCCGGGCAGTGGCTGCTCTATCGCTACCACCCCGAGCGCGCCACAGCCGGCGAAAACCCGCTGCAGCTCGACTCCCGCGCTCCCACGCGCAAGGTGCAGGAGTATCTGCTGCAGCAGACCCGCTTCAAGATGCTGACCAAGAGCAAGCCGGAAGACGCCGAGCGTCTGTGGAAGCTGGCGCAGGAGGACGCAGAGCGCCGTTATCGCATGTACGAATACATGGCCAGCCGCAAGCCGGAAGCGGCGGCCGCGAAGGAAACGGGGTCGAAACCCGCGCCCGACGCCGAGAAGACCCCGGCAGGCGCGGCAAAGTCATAGCGCGGTTGCCCACCCTTCCCTCGCTTTTGCGGGAGGGTGGGGTTTTGAATTGGTTAGGGAAGGACACGACTTCACTCGTGTCGAAATAGGCTTCGAACAGAAGGCGGCTTCCGGCGCCCAGCGCAGCAGGAGAAAATCGATGGTGGATCTCAGCACGACTTATCTCGGCCTCAAGCTCAAATCGCCGCTTGTGGTGTCGGCCTCGCCCCTTTCGCGCGACGTGGATGGCATTTGCCGGCTGGAGGAAGCGGGCGCTTCCGCCGTCGTTCTCTACTCCCTCTTTGAAGAGCAACTGCGCCAGGAGGAAGTGGACCTCGAATATCATCTCAGCAACGGAACCGAGAGCTTCGCCGAATCCCTCACCTATTTCCCGCAGCCCAGCGAGTTTCACACCGGCCCCGAGGGATATCTGAACCACATCCGCAAGGCCCGGTCGTCCACGAGCATCCCCATCATCGCCAGCCTCAATGGCTCGACCATGGGTGGTTGGACAAAGTTTGCCGCCGAGATCCAGCGCGCCGGAGCGCACGCGATCGAGTGCAATATATATTCCATTCCCACCGATCCCCTGGAGTCTTCCGAGCAGGTGGAGCGCACCTACGTCGACATCGTGCGGTCGGTCAAGAGTGCGGTCACGATTCCCGTGGCCGTGAAGCTCAGCCCATTCTTCAGCAACATGGCGAACATGACGCACCGTCTGGACGCCGCCGGCGCCGATGCGCTGGTGCTTTTCAATCGCTTTTATCAGCCCGATATCGATCTCGACGAACTGGAGATTCGCCCCAACGTGCTGTTAAGCACTCCGCAGACGCTGCGCCTGCCCCTCACCTGGATCGGTATCCTTTTTGGCCGCATCAAGGCCGGTCTCGCCGCCACTGGCGGCGTGCACGGCGCTACCGACGTCATCAAGCTGCTCATGGTCGGCGCCAACGTCACCATGCTGTGCTCCGCGCTGATGCGCCACGGGACGAATCATCTGCGTCACATTGAGCGCGAAATGCGCGAGTGGATGGAGGAACACGAGTACGAATCGGTGGCGCAGATGCAGGGCAGCATGAGCCAAATTCGCTGCCCTGATCCCGGCGCCTTCGAGCGCGCGCAATACATGCGCGCCGTGAAGGGCATGCAGCATGTCCACATGGCGGGGTGGCGCTAAACCATGTGGGGACAGCCGCCCTCGGCTGTCCAGTCGAGCGAAGCTCGACGGTCCGCAGCATCGTCAATGAGCGGCCCTTTAGGGCCGTGCACAGGGCAAAAGGTCGCAGGGCTCCAGTCTGTGGGGGGATGACGAATTGGGGTTAACAATATGAGCACAAAGGTCTGCAGCATCGAACACTCGGAACGTCCCCTATCGCAGCCGAAGCAGGGGACGGCCACCGACAAAGCCCGCGCAGACAAAGCCCGCTGGCACGCGCTGATTCTTCCCCGCGAGCACGGTGCCTGGGGCCTGTTGCTCGTGCCGCTGGTGACCGGAGCCGGCGTGGCGTTTCACCACAGCCATCACGTTGTTCCCGTACTGCTGCTGCTCACCGCTGCTCTCGCTCTGTTCTGGATGCGCACTCCCGTCGAGAGTCTGCTGGCCACATCGCTGATTCACACGCAATCCAAAGACGAGCAACGCACCGTACTCGGCGCAACTCTGGCACTGGCCGTCGTCGCCGCACTTTCACTGGGCACACTGCTCTGGGCTGGCCGCAATCCGTTCCTGTGGCTGATTGGATGCGCCGCAGCCACCGCCTTTGTCACGCAGGCCATTCTCAGAAAGCTCGGCCGCAGCACCCGCATGCTCGCCGAAGTCGTTGGCACCATCGGGCTCACCGGGTCAGCGCCCGCCGCGTATTACGTCGTCACCGGCCGATTTGACGCCACAGCGTGCATGCTTTGGCTGGCCAACCTCATCTTCGCCGGCAACCAGATTCACTACGTACAGTTGCGCATTCACACCGCCCGCGTCGAAGGTCTGCGGGCAAAATTCGTTCGCGGCTGGCATTTTGCCCTCGGCCAGGCGGTCATGGCAGCCGCGCTCGTGCTGGCCTCGGTGCGAGGCTATTTGCCTGCGCTCGCGCTGATCGCGTTTGTACCGGTGCTGTTTCGCGGATGGTTCTACTTCTTTAAGAAACCCACGCCGCTCCAGGTCCGCCGCCTCGGCTGG
>CAYOUY010000002.1:0-2926 GCA_964407245.1 uncultured Acidobacteriaceae bacterium | reverse complement strand
TAAGACCGTTAGCAGGAATCCGATTGCGATCGCTTCCAAGTGGACGTGTTGCAAGAATTCATCGAGTTGGCGAATCCTGCGCACGATCACCGTCACGAGGAGCAGATTCGCCGGTATCGGCAGCAATGCAAGAATGATCCGGGCCCGCGATCCGAAGCCCGGTCGTCCTAACAGCCAACCGGCTCCAACATCGATTGCCATAGCGACGCAGAGAATACCCAACAAGGCGCCGGTTGGCTGAAGTGAATTTCGGCCACTCATCGCCGATCTAGGTCACTCATACATGACAAAATGTAGTTTATACATTACATACAGTCAACAGAAAAATCCTCTCCCACCATTAAAGCCCATTGTGAAAGTAGATCGAATGAACGGAATAGTTACGGTCCCGCGGCAGAATAAGTTTCGTATGCACAATCGCCGTAGGCAACAACCAAGGAGGCTGCTCTGCGAGATTTAATGGCGGGGAATTGGCGTTTACCCTGGGCGGGGGAACTCGCATGTCGCCTTCGGAAAATGGGGCGTGTCTAGCGCCGACTACCATTGCCGGCGTGGGGCTAGCCGCCCAAGGGGCGGCCCACTTCTCGGGCTGGGCCGCCGCAATCCCAGGCATAAGCAGAAACAAACAGATGAGCGCACAGCTTCGCAGTGCTGCGATTCTTGCATGAGGAGGAGATTGATCCCGAACAGGTCGGCAGCTACAAATTCGATTTGCATCGTCGCTTCCTGAAACATTGGATGATAGAGACGGGCGCTGGTGGAGGCCGGTCCTTACAAGAACTGTGGCGGATTCGCGAAGAATGCATCGTAACCCTGAGCGGGAAAGCACAGTGAGACAAATTGCGCGGCTTGTGGCTGTTGCCTTGTCGTCCTCCTCCAAATGGCAACGGCCCAGCAATCATCTCTTACAGATCCGGCCCAATCCTATCTCGGCTTCGACCGCAACGGCTATCCCGGAGATGAAAATCTGAATTAAACATCGCTAATCGCACCTTTTCAATTCATGCTATGGCGAAATCGCTTTCGGCCTTCACACTTGGATAACGCTCGTGATCGCCAGTTTGCTTTGGCATTGGTACCTTGTTATATTAGTACAGAGGTACCAACATCGGTGCAAAGGGAAATTGTCGAGGTCGAACGCGTCCAAACTGGCGTCCGCCTGGAAAAGCGACTGCTGAAAGTGTTAAAAGCGGTGGCTGAGTTGAAGGATATGAGTTTGGGTGACCTGTTTGAGGGAATCGTCCTCCACGCTTTTGAAGGCAAGTGCGCGTTTTCCCCGCAGACCCTGAAGGAGATCGAGCAGTTAAAGAGTATCTATGGCATGACGCTGCACGCGTCCGACAGCCATAAGTTAAAGGAGTCCAAATGATCGCCGCATTGGTGATCTTCGTATTTGGTATTTTCACCATGAATAACACGCGAAACACAGCATCGGCGCAAGCACCCGCCCCAACGCATGTCAGTAACAGCTTTCATTTTCTCGTCCACGCGCCACTGGGCAGCGCGGCGCCCCTGTTCGGCCCGGACGGGGAACGTAGCTGGGCAGGTGACGAGTGGAATCCTCAGTTTCTCTACCCTCAGCCGGGAAAGGATACTCAGGGCGCAGTGTTCACAGTCCAGCGCGGCCACCACAAGAGCGTGTGGATCAACACGCTGTTCGATGTGGCCGGGGGAAGGATGCAGTATGTGTCTTTTGTTGCGGATGCCATGGTGTCTACAGTGGATGTACGACTTGCCTCGGTCGATCCTTCGACCACCAGCGTGGAAGTGACGTACGTTCGCACAGCTCTGGACACCTCGGCGAATGAGGAGGTACAAGCGCTGGGACAAAGCGACCGCCAGGCGGGTTCGCATTGGCAGGAGGCGATCGAGACTTATCTCAGAGAGCAGCGCAATAAAACCAAATAACGAATGGGAATTGTCGGCGTACAGGTGCTCAACTTGAACAGGATTCTCAAGTTTCACGGATGCCCTCGGGGAGATGTGTTGCTTCAAGTCGGTGGTAGTCATGCGAATCCCGAAAGTATCTGAGGCCGGTCGGTTGATATCCTGTGTACTCTATAGTAGAATCATGTCACTATAATGTCGTTCCTCTCCGAAAGGCGAAGAGATGTCTGAGGCAACAAAGGAAATTGGAGACACGAGCGCACGTCGCATCAAAGTCTTCTTCTACGGATTGTTCATGGATGCGGACCTTCTGCGCACGAAAGGCGCTCGTCCGGTAAACATTCGCGCGGCGTGCGTCCCCGGCTTCGCGCTTCGCATCGGGCAACGGGCAACCCTGCTTCGGACTCCCGATGCCCGTGCCTACGGCATTGTGATGGAACTCACTCATACGGAGATCGAGCAACTCTACTCAGAAGCCAGCGTCCGCGCCTATCGCCCAGAGGCCGTAATAGCCGAGCTGACCGACGCCTCACGTGTTCCGGCCCTGTGCTTCAATCTTCTCGTGCCACCAGCTCCGGAAGAGGCCAACTCAGAATACGCGGCTAAATTGCGTGAGCTAGCCGGTCGGCTGCGACTCCCCTCCGATTATGTAGAGAGCATTAAATGAGCTTACGGCGGAACATATGGTGAAAACCATGGATGGGCCAATAGCGATCCGCAGGGCCGGCGCAGGAGATGCCGCAACGATTGCTCGGCACCGTGCAGCTATGTTCCGCGACATGGGTGATCTCTCTCCGGATGACTTCGGGGTCCTGCGCAAAGCAAGCGAAGACTGGCTTGCAGCGCGCCTCGCGAGCGGTGAGTACGTTGGATGGCTGGTTGAACAGGGGGGCGTTGCCGTGGCTGGTGGAGGTCTGCTGCTGCGTGAAATGTGGCCGGTGCCCGGCTGCTGTCGCACTGGACGCTGGGCGCATGTGGGGAATGTCTATACCGAGCGCAGCCATCGCCGCCGGGGATTGGCACGAGCCGTAATGGAGGC
>CAYOUY010000001.1:0-5659 GCA_964407245.1 uncultured Acidobacteriaceae bacterium | reverse complement strand
CTGGTGCTGGCGCCGACGCTGACCGGCCTCGTGGTCGCGGCTCTGGTAATGCGCGTCTTTCCCACGACCCGCGGTAGCGGCGTCAATCAGACCAAAGCCGCGCTGTATATCTATAACGGATACATCCCGCTCCGCACCGCGGTCGGCAAATTCATAACCGCTGCGCTCGCCATCGGATCCGGCCACTCTCTCGGCCCCGAGGATCCGTCTCTGCAGGTTGGCGCGAGCCTGGCGTCGGCCATGGGGCGATACATGCAGTTGTCGCGCGATCGCATGCGCCTGATCGCTCCCGTGGGCGCGGCCGCTGGACTGGCCGCGGCGTTCAACGCGCCGATTTCCGCCGTGCTGTTTGTGATCGAGGAAGTTATCGGTCGCTGGACTGCCGGCATTCTCGGTTCGGTCGTTCTTTCCGCCGTATCGAGCGTGGTGGTCATGCGCTGGTTCCTTGGCTCTGAGTCTCTGTTCCGCATTCCTGTGGTGCAGATGCAGCGGCCTTCGGAGCTGATCGCGTACTCCATTCTCGGAGTTGCTGGCGGCGTGGCGTCTGTCACATTTGCCGGAGGCATTGCCGCATTGCGGCCGCGCTGCAAGGCTTTGCCGCGCTGGACGCAATATTTCCAGCCGGCGATTGCGGGCCTCCTCATCAGCGTCATCGCTGTTCTCGGTGCGCCGCAAGTAATGGACGCAGGCTACGAGTACATCGACCAGGCAATGCACGGCCAGTTCACCTGGCAAATGCTGGGCATTCTGGCCGGCCTGAAGATCGTTGCCACGATGCTTTCCTTCGTGAGCGGCACGCCGGGCGGCATGTTCGCACCCACTCTTTTTATCGGCGCCATGCTGGGTGCGGCCGTTGGCGGCGCCGAGCGTGCGCTTTTGCCCCATCTCGCGGGATCGCCCGGCACCTACGCCCTGGTCGGCATGGGCGTTCTGTTCGCCGGATTTCTGCGCGCGCCCATGACCTCGGTTTTCATGGTGCTCGAAGTCAGCGGCAATTACTCGATCATTTTGCCTGTGATCGTCGCGAATACGATCGCTTACGTGATTTCCCGTAGCCTTCGTCCCATCCCCATTTTCGACCTGCTCACGCGCCAGGACGGTCTGGAACTGCCCTCGATGGAGGAACAACGAGAGGAAGGCGTGTTGCACGTCGAAGACGCGATGCGACCGGTAAACGTTCCGATGCTGGGCCCAAGAGACACCGTGGAGCTGGCGCTGCGCGAGGCGGAAACATCCGGTGCCCACGGCGTTCTGGTTCGGCTCAGCCCGGCGGGCTGGAGCAGCGTAAGCAGGCAGGAACTTCAAACCATGGTCGACGAAGAGCTCGGAGGCGTCAGCCTGAGTTCTTTGCTCAGCAACCGCGGCATCCCGTACCTGCACCCCGATCATTCGCTGGAGACCGCTCTACGCTATGTGGAGCGCTGGCCCGTGGTGCCGGTGGTGAGCCGCGCCGACTTCCGCCAGCTCGAAGGCGTCCTCACCGAGCGCGATGTGCTGGAACGGTATCGGGAAGTCGGAGAAGGTTAGACTGGGCCTCCCAGAAATCGCGAAGGGCGACGGTGAGTGAGTGTAATGGGGATGCGACGCCAATTGATTGGCGCGGTATGCCAAAGACGTGACACCAGTCACTGACATCACGCCCGGCTCATGCGAGTTTGGCTGTGGTTGAGCCTACAATTTGCCTCAGAGGATGAGGGGAAGGAACGTCTTCCCCAATGGTAAACCCAGTCAGCCGCGATCCCCTGGTCGGCCAGACCATCTCGCACTACCGCGTCAACGAGAAGTTGGGCGGCGGCGGGATGGGAGTGGTCTACAAGGCCGAAGACCTAAAACTCGGTCGCTTCGTCGCCCTGAAGTTTCTTCCCGATGATCTCGCCAACGACGCACAGGCTCTCAGTCGCTTCCAGCGGGAAGCCAAAGCCGCATCCTCGCTGAACCACCCGAACATCTGCACGATCCATGAGATTGACGAATCCGATGGGCGAACTTTCATCGCTATGGAACTGCTGGAGGGGCAGACCCTTCGGCACCTGATTGCTGGCAAGCCGATGGAGATTGAGACGGTGCTCGATCTGGGCATCCAGATTGCGGATGCTTTGGACGCGGCTCACTCCAAAGGCATCGTCCATCGCGACATCAAGCCCGCGAACATCTTCGTCACGAACAAGGGTCAGGCGAAGATTCTCGATTTCGGATTAGCCAAGGTCACCATCAAGCCGGAGAGCGTTGCCCTGAGCGCCCCGACCGTCGAGTCCGAGGAACACCTGACCAGTCCCGGCAGTGCTCTGGGGACGGTCGCTTACATGTCGCCAGAGCAAGTGCGCGGGAAGGAGTTGGACGCTTGCACCGACCTCTTCTCTTTCGGTGCAGTTCTCTACGAGATGTGTACGGGGACGTTGCCATTCCGGGGAGACACGACTGGGGCGATGTTTGACTCGATCTTGAACCGAGCACCAGTGCCGCCAGTCCGAATCAACCCTGACACCCCACCGAAGCTGGAAGAAATCATCAGCAAGGCGCTGGAGAAAGACCACGACCTGCGTTATCAGAGCGCCTCCGAAATGCGCGCCGACCTGAAACGGCTAAGACGCGATACCACTTCGGGTCGGCAAACCGTTGCGGCTGACCGCACACCTGCCGCCGCGGCGACTGTTAGCGAGCCGTCAGCCGGCGCACCCTCAAGCACAGCCATCCTTCTCGGGGAAGCCAAGCGGCACAAGATTACGGTGGGGCTGCTTATTGCCGGCGTGGCGCTCCTGCTGGGCGGGCTGGGTGTTTCCATCTACAAGCTGAGCGTGCGCAAGAGTGAACTGAACTTCCAGAATATGAACATCGTCAGGATCACTGAGAGCGGCAAGGCCACGGATGTGGCTGTTTCTCCTGACGGGCAATACGTGGTCTACGTACTCCAGGAAGGCGAAAAGCAGAGTCTCAACGTACGCCAGGTGGCCACCGGCAGTGACGTGCAAGTCCTGCCGCCGGACGTAGTGAACTTCAGGGGACTTACCTACTCGCCGGACGGGAACTACATCTATTTCACCCGCTCCGACAAGAGCAATCCTATCTACAGCTACCTCTGGCAGATGCCGGCACTGGGAGGCACGCCGCGGCAGTTGGTGCGCGACATCGATTCCCCGGTTGGTTTCTCGCCCGACGGCAGGCAATTCGCCTTTCTCAGGCGAGTTCCCGACAAGGGTGAGGTCCACGTCCTGGTCGCAGGCGTGGAGGGAGGCGGCGAACGTATACTCGCTAGCCTCAATGCGGCCGGGTTTGAGGGGCCAGACTGGTCACCGGATGGGAAAACAGTTGCGATCACGACCATCGGGGGAACGAAGGTCACGCGCCGGGTGATTTCAGCCATATCGGTCTCCGACGGGACGGTGCGTGAGATCTACTCAACCCCGAACTGGCTGGGGCGGCCTCGCTGGCTGGCAGATGGGAGTGGCCTGCTCGTGACAGTATGGGATCCTGCCCTGGGGTGGCGGGCCCAGCTTTGGCAAATCTCCTTTCCCGGCGGAGAAGCACACCGATTTACCAACGACCTGACGGATTACAGGTCTGCTCTCTACGCGGATTACCGGGCTCCTCTCGACATGACGCGGGATCGGAAGACCCTGGCCACTATTGAGAGCACGACGGTCGCCGATCTCTGGGTGGCGCCCGCCGGCGATGCCGCGCGCGCCCGCCAGATCACCGCCGGGGCGCGAGCGAACAACGGTCTCGCCTGGCTCGCCAGCGGGGCGCTTGTGTATGCCGATTTCGACGGCGACTTGTTTAGCATGCAGGAGGATGGCAGCAAGCGGACGTTGTTGGCGCCGGGCCAGAACGCCAACGAACTACCCGCAACTTGTGGAGATGGGCGCTTCATTGTCTTTCTCGCGTACCGGAACGAAAGGCTCAACGTGTGGCGAATGGAGGCCGATGGTTCCAATCCGGTCCAGTTGACTGACGAAGCAATTGCCTACAACCCTGAGTGTTCACCCGATGGCAAGTCAGTGCTGTATACCCGCGACATGGCTGCGTGGCAAGTGCCTATTCAAGGCGGGCCGCCCACCCAAGTGGTCGTCCCGAATCTGGCCGGTGGGGCACTCCAAATCTCGCCGGACGGTAAGCTGCTCGCCTATTTCGCCATGCCCGCGACGATGTCGGGCTCCAGGGTCCTTACCGTGGTTCCTTTCGGTGGTGAGTCGCCATTGTATAGGTTCGATGTACCCACGGGTGCGGCAGGGATTCGGTGGGCGCCCGATGGCAAGGCGCTCGATTACCGATTGACGCGCGGCGGGGCTTCGAATATCTGGCGGCAGCCGCTCGCGGGGGGCCCCCCAAAACAGATCACCAATTTCAAATCCGACCTGATCTTCTTCTTTGCCTGGTCGCGCGATGGGAAGCAGCTCGCCCTCGCCCGCGGCACCATCTCCAGCGACGTCGTCTTAATCAGTCACTTCCAATAGGCCCCCCGATGTTGCCCGCTAACGCTGGGCGAACCAGCGATTAAGCATGACTCGACCATGAGACCTGAAATGAAAGGCTCTTGCGGCAGTCCCTTCTGAACGGTACGCCCGCGATGAAGGCTCGAAGCCGAAAGCTTTTGCTTCGACTAGAAGCGGACGATTGATGGTCGACGGGCAAACCGAAGCAACTGTCGTAACCGGCCTTAGCACTCATTGCCCACCGTGGGTGCAATCGCGATTTTTCGTCACCCATCGTTGGCAGGAGCACTTTCTAAGGAACAACGATCTCACAGAACAAACTGGAACTGTCGACTTCGGAAATACGGGGTGTAACGCCCAAGCCAGCAGCAAGCTTCTCAAACGTCGTCCTATCGGCAGTCGTGGCACGAAAACCGTCCTTGCAGACGATCACGCCGTTACCTGTGGCTTGACGATCAATCTCGCCGATCAGTTGATGTGCGGATTGAATTTCAAACCATTGCAGTCGATGCTCCCAGAACTGAGCCGAGTAGCTTGAAAACAGCACCAGGCCACCCGATCGGGTCACACGAAGCGCCTCTCTGAAAAGCTGCTGCTGATTAACGGCGAAGGCGCAGATGCCATTTTGAACGCAGAGGGTCAAATCAAAGATACGGTCAGGAAAACCCAGATACATGGCGTCCATGCAGGCGAGGCGGAGGGAGGGTTTGCCTCTCACAAATTCCAGCGCCATGCGGAGGCTCGCCAGCGACGTGTCGATTCCGAATGCAACGTGTACGGCGGGGAGAAGCCGCTCGAGAACTCTGCCATAGCCGCAACCTAGCTCCAAGGCAACCATGGAGGGCTTCGTTCTTCCAAGGACGAACTCGATCTCCGCTTCGAGGTACGCCCTGGTGCGGGGCGGAGCGAGATCATAGCAAGCGCGCAGGCGTTCGGCCGCCAGCTTCTCAGTGTAGTAGCCGGGCATGGTGCGACTCTTGTCATGATAAAAGAATGCTCGTCCAAAGAGTCGCTCGGCGCGGTCCGTTGACGAAATCGGCCGATTACGCACAAAACCCTTGCCCGAGGGTAAATGAGTGCTATCGGGAGTGGGTGTTGAAAAAGTCACTGAGATTAGCGGGTGAGATCTAGCGAAAGCATGTTAGAAGAAGACATCTCTTTTCATGCTGCGCTGGATTTCAATTATCGGAGGCCTGCTGATCATGATGGGGCACCACGCCCGCTCAGAA